>JAWXBI010000042.1:0-36449 GCA_034439915.1 Saprospiraceae bacterium
CCGAAAAAATTAATTTCAATATGTACCCAGCTTCCTCATGCACATCCTATTTATACCGGCCTGGTTTGAAACTCCTGCGCATCCAACTGCAGGAAAAGCGGTAAAAGACCTGGCCTATGCCCTGGCACTCGAGGGAGTCAAAGTCAACTTTTTGTTTCAATCCGGGGCCTCTCTCCCTTTTCGTTCAAGTCTAAATCACCAGATCGAAATCTGGCATTCCCGGTCCGTCTGGCCGGGTTTATTGTTTCCAATCTGGAATAGGGTTGGCCTTTGGTCCTATCATAAGATATTTAAACAATACCTCAGCATACATGGAGTTCCGGATCTAATTCATATACACAATTATAACCTGCTTCCGGTGGCATGCTTATTATTCAAAAAATATGGAACCCGAATTGTATACACAGAACACAGTTCAAAGATGGCGCAACAAAAACTCAGTGGGCTGGAAAAATATCTCGTAAAGCGTTACACGGGTGATTATATTCAATGGGTGGCCGTTAGTGAATATTTAAAATCCGGGATCAAGGTCCTGCTTCCCGATGTCCCGGTTAAAGTCATCCCCAATACGGTGGACTTTAATTATTTTAAACCTGGACCAAAATCAAATAGCCCCCAACTTATCATGGTCAATCTTTTGAATAAAAATAAACAAGTGGACCAGGGTATAAAAGTATTTTCAGTCTGGAAAAAAAAGCACCCGGAAGCACACCTGCACATTATTGGGGACGGACCGGAAAGGAAAAAGCTGGAAATCCTCGCAAAATCCTACGGTGTACAAGATCAGATCATATGGTGGGGTGAAAAACCGGTTGAAGACTGGCTGGCACAACTTCAGGCGTCGACCTGCCTTTTATTTCTAAGCCGGTCGGAATCTTTCGGGGTAGTCGTGTTGGAATCACTGGCCTGTGAAATCCCAGTCGTGTGTTTACAAAACAAAGGAATAGAAGAAATCCCTGTTGGTGATCAGATTCCGGTTTTGCCTCTCGATGCGGACGAACTGCAAATTGCAGGGTCAATAGATCTGACCATCAATCGGTTTAATCCCGAAGTTGCCCGGGAAATGCGAAATGTACTTCGTGCACGGTTTGATTATCCTGTAGTGGCCAAACAATATATAAGTCTCTACAAGAATTTTTTGAATGCTGCCCAATGATTTCAAAACCAGCCCGGATTTTATTCTTAGCGTATTATTGTCACCCACAGCACCTGACGGCAACACGCAACTATTATTTAAGTAAGTTTTTGGCCGAAGCAGGCCACGAGGTCCACATCATCAGCAAGGGTTTTACAAAAAATGCAGGCCCCGATAAAATTAAGAACTATACGGTCAACGCATGGGACTACCGGGCTGTGCTGGAAGGATTGGGCGTAAAAGGAGGGGTGACCTCAACAGTGATCCCCCCGGGCCCCTGGATACAATGGGGTTATAAAATTTTACTTCGATACCCATTCAACAAATGGTTAGGTGAGGGAGGCGGGATCTATTATTTAAAGGCGGTAAAACTGGCGCTAAAACTGGTCCGGGAAAATCATATCACACATCTATTTTCCTCTTATCGACCGATGGCAGATCATTTTATTGCAGAACAAATCAAAATAGCCTTTCCGCAAATTTTATGGATTGGGGATTTCAGGGATGTGTTGTGGTGGGAAAAATCCAATGCCCACTACCAGGAAACCTGGATCCGTGCCTTAATTTCCAGGATGGATTATATTTCTGCAGTGACCAGGGGGATTGGTAGTTTTTGGGGTGAAGTTTTTCAGCGCTCTGTCATCACCTTATACAATGGATTACCCCTGGAGCCGGAACAATCAAACATCAATGGTGAGGGAACCAATAAATTTACGCTCAATTATACCGGACGGATCTATACGGAATTTCAGCAAGCGGATATTTTGTTTCAGTTATTAAAAGAGTTGACTATAAAGGATGAATCGTTTGCCAATGACCTGTGTATCCGGTATTCCGGTATCAGCAGCCGGTATTGGGAAGGTTGGATGAAAAAATTCGGATTGTTGCCCTATTCCCGGATAGATAATCAAATTCCTGTTCAACAAGCATGGGATGCACAAGCCCGGGCGCACATCAATATTTTATTAACCTGGACTACCTCCGATATTTCAGGTTTTATTCATGGAAAGTTTAATGAATACCTGGCTGCGCGAAAGCCAATATTATGTGTGATTGAAGGCGGGGCCGACCCTGAACTTGAAGGAATTTATACTCCATTGACCAATAGCCTGTTGGTTTATAATTCTGATTTATTCAAAGAAAAGACTCGGGACTTTATCCTGGAGAATTATTTTCTGTGGAAAACCACTGCCCGGGTTAAAGAATTGCCCGAAGATATATTGGGTTCATATCAATGGAATAAAACAGGAATACCCTTGCTTACCCTGATCACTGCCACCCGGTGAATATACTGATAGTCACCTATACTTATCCCCCTGCCAAAAGTGTAAATGGTTTTCGTCCGTATCATTTTGCCAAAGCATTAACTGCTGCTGGCTGGAAGGTTTCCGTGTTGACAAGACATTTTACAGGGCAAGAACGTATACCGGAAGATTATAGCCGACCCAACAGGTTGCCATTCGCTATCGATCGTCAGCCGGAAGCGCTGGTGTACCGGGTTCCGTTTTATAATTCATGGTTCAACTATTTTCAGTATGCATGGATTCGAAACACCGGACTTTGGAAAATGATTTATTTTATCCAGCTTTTAGTTGGACGGACCCATCAGGAATCCTATAATAAATATTTCAAAATCTATCTTCCGACACTATTAAAACAAAAGTCTTTCGAACTTATTCTGGTGGAATCGGGCCCTACCAATCTGGTCCGCCTGGTCAGCCGATATGCCATGAAATACAAGGTGCCGTATGCGATAGATTTCCGGGATGCGTATTATCATGATATGTACAGGGATCCAAAAACACTGACCTGGAACAAAAAGATTAAAATCCAGCTGGAAGAAAGGTATATGTCCGTTGCTATCCGGAATGCGGTGAAAGTTATTAGTTTATCCAACGCCTGGCTTGACCTTCTTAAGGTCCCTGCTGCCGTAAGAACAATAGTTGAAAATGGCTTTGACGAAACGGCCTGGAAACAAATAAAAAAAAATCAACCGGTTAATCGTTTCGTGATATCCTCTATCGGTACTTTATACGATCAACCCGTGTTGAATGAATTGTTAAAATCCATTGCCTTGTTTTTAAATCAAGGCCATCAGGATGTTCAGGTCCGGTTTATTGCTCCTGGGGGGCAAGCAGTCCTTTCGAAAATTAAACACCTATTACCTTATGAAAATGTTCATCTTGAAGAACACCGGATCTCCTATCAGGATGCGATTCAATGTGCTGCCGATTCGCACGTATTGATTTATCATGGATGGAAGGGTTGGAGTGAATTAAGTGGAACTAAAATATATGATTACCTGAGGTCTGGAAATAAAATACTGGTGGTGCCCTCGGATGATGGTCCGATAAAAAAATGGCTCACCCGGATGAAGGCCGGCGTCATTACCGATTCACCGGAAGAAGGGGCCTCAGCCCTGCAACAATGGTATGAAGAATGGAAAACCAACGGCAGCTTGGAATCCAATACTGACCTGGCTGACTTATTGCCGTACTCCAGGGAAGCCCAGGGCAAAATCCTGGAACAAACCTTACGATCATTGCTGATACCTGGATGAATATATTCTCCTGGTTACCGGACAAAAAATTTATTAAACAATCTTTTGTTTTATCGTCTGCTACGGTATTGGCCCAGGTGGTTTCTTTTATTGGTTCGTTGATTTTATTCAGAATATACACTCCGGCCGAATATGGTAAATTTGGGATTTTTGTTACCGTGTCCTCCTTAGTCTCTCTGGTGGGCACCGGGCAATTGCAACATGCTGTTTTTATTTCAGGAAATAAAAAGGAGACTGAACAAATCATATCGGTGATGATGTTGTTGAGTTTGGTTGTTTCCATTGTTGTTGCCCTCCTGCTCGCCATTTTTTACGGGCGGTGGGAAGGGCTTGGAGTCGGTGCGATATTGTTGTTGCCGCTTTCGATATTGGCCGGAGGATATTTTTTTTTTCTATCGGCCCTGGCAGCGAGTACCAGGTCGTTTGATCTCCTGTCATATCAGAAAATATTCAGTGCGATTATCGGTCCGGTAATTTCAATCGCCATAGGGATTTGGTATCAGGATGCGATTGGCCTCGTGGCCGGCTTCCTGATCAGCCAGGTAGTTTCCGTAGTAATCTTTTATAACAAACTGAATAAACTTTTCCGGTTTAATTTTTTCATTTACACCAAAGACCTGGTATATATTTTTACAAGGTTTAAAAAATTTCCGCTATTCACCCTGCCTTCTGAATTGGTCAACGCCTTAGTGAACCAACTGCCCCTTATTTTATTGGGGCGTTATTATTCTTTAGAAGCAGTAGGTCATTACAAGATGGCGGTAACCATACTGAATCTCCCGATAGGGGCTATTGCTATACCGGTAAGCACGGTATTTAAACAGCAGGCTGCGGCAGCCCTGGCCGCTTTCAGGACGTGCAGGGAAATTTATTTAAAAACCACACGCATCCTGATTTTGAGCGGCAGCCTGCCTTATTTAGTGTTGGGTCTGTTCGGTAGTGGTTTATTGCCTTTGATTTTTGGGCCGGATTGGCAACCAGCCGGTAAAATGGTTCAGATTTTGGCTGGTTTATATTTTGCGCGATTTGTAGTAAGTCCATTGACTTCAGTTACTCAATTGACTGGTCACCAACAATTTGCTTTAGGGTTCAATATCTTTTTATTGATCCTCACCTTTATTTTGTTCTACGGAGGGCATCAGACTGGTGCTTCATATAGACAGTTGTTGAGTGCTTATGCTATGGTATACGGTAGCCTCTATCTTTTTACGTATGCGATGTGTTTAAGGTTTTGTTCTCATGCTGGACAGGATTAAAAATCAACTGATTAAAAGTGGTTGGATCCGTTTCAATTCAAAACACTATTGGGACCAGCGTTATGCCCGGGGAGGTGACTCCGGAGAGGGATCCAAAGGTCAATTGGCTCAGTATAAGGCGGAATTCATCAATCGTTTTGTAGTGATAAATCAATTAAAAAATATTGTTGAACTGGGATGCGGAGATGGCTTGCAACTTCAATATGCTAATTATCCGCAGTATACTGGCTTTGATATATCCTCCGTGGCCATTCAATCCTGTATAAAAATTTTTGAGGGTGACCAAACAAAAAGGTTTGTACTGTTGACAAAAGAAATTGAACTGGGAGAAAGAAAGGGTCACTGGGACCTGGCACTTTCCCTGGATGTACTCTATCATCTTATTGACCAGGGGGAATTTGAGCATTACCTCAGCACCTTGTTTTCCTTATCCAAAAGGTATGTTATAATTTATGCCCCGGATCAGGAACCTCCCTATCCGACTGCCCCGCACATCAGGTATCGTAGATTTTCAGATTTTATAAAACAACATTTTCAGGAATGGCAATTGATTGAGCGGGTTCCAAACAAATATTCCAATCAACCAACCGGTGCATCTTCCCGGTCAGAATTTTTCATCTACCGCAAATCGGATGCGTTAAACAGCCTATGAGATTTCTGATACTGGTCAATAATTACCCCGTTGAGCAGCCCGTCTATGCTGAGCGTTTTGTGCATGCCCGGGTGTCAGAGTATATTAAAACGCATGAATGCCTGGTAGCTTCTTTCAAAGTGCCCTCCGATTATATTTTTGAGGGTGTGCAGGTAGTCAGGCTCCAAAATGAAGCCCACTTTTATACTATACTCAACGAATATCGGCCCGACAGGATACTGGTGCATTTTGCACTGAAGCGTATTATCCGCATGCTGCAACCCGTCGACAAAAAGATCATAGTCTGGGTACACGGTTATGAAGCACTGGGATGGTACCGAAGGTGGTTTGAGCTGAAAAATACAGGGATATTTTCTTCTGGTTTCGTGAGAAAAGTAATCAGCAATATGAGCCAACAATACACCTTGAGGAGATTTATACAGCGCAGCAATCACACCCCATCCATCGTGTTTGTATTCGTCTCCCGATGGATGTGCAGGATGACCGAATCCGATACGTTTAGCCGGATCTTGTATAAAAAAATCATACCAAATCCTATAGATGACCGTTGTTTTACCTATAGTCCAAAACCTGATGATCATCGATTCCATATCCTGATTATCAGGCCATTTACCTCCTCAAAGTACGCCCTTGATATGGTCAGAGATACGATACTCGGACTGTCCAATGAACCCGGCTTCGAAAAACTGAAGTTCACGATCTATGGGCAAGGTCCGGACTGGGAAAGGATTACCGCAGCATTCAAGCCGTTTAATAATATCCGTCTTCACAATCACCTCATGAATAAAACTGCGCTGGCTGAAGTGTTTTTTAATCACGGAATTTTTCTCTGTCCTACCCGTCAGGACGCCCAGGGTGTAACGATGTGCGAGGCTATGTCTTGCGGTCTCGTACCCATAACATCAGCCAATACCGGTATACCTGAGTTTGTGCAGGATGGCTACAGTGGATACACCACTACATCTGTCAATGAAATGATTTTGAGAATAAAACAATTGGTTGCCCGGGCGGATTTATTTCAAACACTTTCTGGGCAGGCAGCGCAGTCCATTCGAAAAAAAGCGGGTATTGCCGATATCATCAACAGCGAATTGTCATTAATCATGTCCTGACCCTGTTACCTCAATATGACTATTTTACCAATCCCCTTGGTAAAAAACCTCCTGGCATCCCCTTCAGTGGATCCTTCCGATTCTTCAAAGGAGGTATACGATTTCCCATTATTGTCTTTCATTACGACGCGGTACAGATAGGTGCCGTTAGCTAGTTTATTTCCATATTCATCGTAACCATCCCAGGCATGCTCTGTCAGATGGGTACCTTCCTGTAACGGACCAAGATCCATCTCCGTGAGTTCCCGGACAATTCTCCCGGCTACGGTCATAATTTGAATTTTAAAAACCTGCGGCCGCTCACCGGTAAGTGTATACGCAAACCGGCATTGGGTGGTAAAAGGATTTGGATAAGGCAATACCACGGAAACCGTATTGTCTGTAATGATTTTAAAATTGATCTCATAAGGAGCATCCCCGGATTGATTTCCTGATTTGTCTTTACCCTGCACCCTTAGACCATAGGTTCCGCTTAAGGTAAATTGAGGGAGGTAGGATATCACGGCCTGGTTGGAAGATATGGAATATGAATAATCCTTTCTGGGTACCAGAATGAATCTATCCGTACCAGGATATTTAATGCTGAGTTGGATTTGTGAAGTATCCACCGGAGAAAGTGTTTTATTATCCTTGAGTTCAATCTGGATCGAGGGTTGTCGGGAGACCAATTCATTGTTGAGGATAAGCTTTCCATCGAATAATACGTTGATGGTCGGAGGAATATAATCGCTGACAACAAAAAAATGGATGCGACCGGTATTGTTCAATAACGTGAACTCCGGAGCATTGTTTTGAGTCTTGGATTCTACCAACAACGTTTGTTGGTTTGTGCGATGATCTGTTGAAAATTCCCGGTTCACCTGCCTTTTTTGACCTGGTTCTAATCCGGCCGTGACCAGCGTATCTCGTGTGGTAGTGTTTTGCGGATCGGTTATAGAAAAAACAATCACAGAAGAATCCGTTTTTTGTTCACCTGCATTTTCAATGGTAAACCGGATCCTGACTTGTTCACCCTGATCAATGGTGTCCTTATAAAATTCGAATGCATCGTTGGCATTGATTGCCAGGTCGCTGAGGCCGGTATAAAAAACCCTCCAGTGATTCAGGTTCAACGAACCAGTTTTTCCGGTATCCCTGGCCTGCCATTCCAGTTTAATGGTCCTGTATTGGGCGGCGTTGACAAAGCTCATATCAATTGATGCAGCAGAACTCTTAAATAAGGTATCCATCCCCATGTCTGTTTGACCCAGGATCAGTATGGTGTTTTCCCGGGGATTGCGCAGATCCTGATGTATCCATTCAAATTTTTGCCAGCTGGAAGCAGGTCCTATGACCAACGATTGGATAGCACCTACGGTCCTGGGTCTGGTCACCTCAAAGGAAGACCTTACCTGCAGCCCGTCAGATGATATTTTTTCATCAATGACTTTGCCGCCTTTAATGAAAATGAATACATAGGGGTAGGATGGAAAATTAGCGAGGTTGCGGATTTGGCTGGCTCCCATGGATTCAAATACCTGGAATAGGTTTTTTCCTAGGGCTACTGAATCTGCGGCCCAGGATTCAGGAAAGTAGGATTGACCCGGTTCGATGTGATTATTTACGATTATATATTGACCCGGTTTGACTCCATTTTCGAGAAAATTGATGAGGTTGGCCCTTTCCTGTGTTGTGTTTTTATCCATAGGAAAATAATAGGTACCGACGACGCTATTAAAAACATTCAAGGCGCCATCCCTTCCGCCGATCGGATTGAGGTCGAGGTTGCCGGTCTTGGTGTCCCAGATGGTCACCATAAATTCTGAATTAAAACTCCGGTTGTTGCGCGATAGTCTCACCCCATTAAACAACACTTTCGAATATTCATTGGGATCTGAGGCGTGATTAATACTGCTTGCGACTACACTCACCGGTTCGGGATCTATACCCCAGCTGCGGGTATCGGTACTATAATGAAGGTATTTGATTACCGGATTCTCGCTGAATTGATAGGCATGTGACTGATTCCAGCCGGGCCCTTGTCCGGGAAGAAAAACAAACGAGCTCTGATTCCAGATAAAAGGGTGATTGGTAGCCAGGGTATCGGCTGCAACTCTCCAATAATAGACGGTATTGGCAACCAGGTTTAAGGTCGGTTTCCAAGTGATCATTCCTCCCCGCTGTTTTAAGATTGCATTTCGGAGTAAAAGAGAATTGAAAAGCGGGGTAGTGTCAATCTCAAAATAATAATTGGCTTCGTCGCCGAATGCATTGGAGGCGAATGCTTTTAAAGAAACAGCAGGATCCCCCACTATAGCAAATGGTTTTGGGGATATCGGTTTTGCTTCATTATTAAATATGGAAAAAGATATGCCTTTGATGTTGTGGTCATCTCTGAGCTCATTATTATTTTCTGCAAAAGGGGAAGGAGTCTCTGCATATTTATTCAGCGGATCAAGGAATATACTCAGATGATTGTTGCCTACTGCATCTTCAGGCATGGGCAGGGTCAGGTTAACCGTGGCATAGGATTTTTGCAACAAAACAGATTTTGAATACGTGAGCACCTGTCCATCCGGTAAGGTGTGCGTTATAGTCAAATCCACCGGTTGATTGGAATATCTACCCAGGTTCCATACGTCCACAGAACAACGAAGGCTGTCCTGGTCTGCCTGGACATTGACAGGGTTAAATTTAAACGTGCTGAAATCCATAGTAAAATCAGGGCCATTGCTGTAATTGAGTTGTACCGCCGGATCACCATGGAAACTCAATTGTTCATTGAGCGACTTGGTTGGATAATCGGTTTTAGCATCAAAAAGTTTTAATGCATCGAAATGAATTTTAGCGATCGTCTGGGTGTAATGGGTGGTACCCAATAGATCATAAAATGCATTTCCATAATTGGATAACGTATGAGGATATCCAAACCCGGAAGAAGCAATATAACCGATATTACCTTTTTTAGATAAAACAAATGCCTCACTCAGGCTATAACCTGTTGTATGTGTATTGCCGGTAAGACAACCGAGGGAAAAACTAAGCGGATATAATCCAACATTATTGAAGAGCTCAGGGTCATCAAGTCCAACTTCGGTAGCCGAAACTGCCCCATGACCAAGATAGACTTTTATTGAAACGCCCTGATTAATGAGGTTTTTTACGATTTCGGATACCCCGCCCTGGATAGGGTCAGAAGAAGTCTTTGTCGTGGTCGTCACCTGGGCATGAAATGCATTGGTTTCAATCTTTTCCTTCATACTGGCCAGGTAAAAATCAAAACGATCCTGAATACTTCCTCCGACCAGATGCAGGATCCTTTTTCTCCAATACAGATCCCGGTTGCTTTGCGGGTTTTTAAGTTTCGATTCGTATTCTTTTACTTTAGCCAGGTAATTGAGTACCTCCTCATCTTTTGTAGCGGCGAGGCGGCCAACAGGGATAAAGGGGATTGAGCTGTTTTTATTGGAAAAGATAAGATTATCAGAACCCGGATAACCCATGGTGGGGATCAAATGTAAATGGGCGTACTGTACGACATTGTTATCAACCCGCATATCCCGGTAATTTAAACTCCTGCCGATCAGGAAAATTGTTTTTACGGCCGGCCATCTCCGGTTGATGAACTGGCCAAAGTTTTTTAAACTTTGAATATGGCGTGGTATACCGTATCCAAACTGATTATAAATCTGTTCAATATTGACCACCCGGACCACAAAGCCCCCTCCCGCCGCAGATTGCCGGTATTGGACATATGCGTCAACGGAATGAATTAATTTATCATGGCTGATGATGATGTAGTTGGATTTTACATCCGACAACAGCGGCTCCAGCATTACTTTTTTAAGTTGGACAATTCTGGTTATCAGATTCGTATCCTGGAATGTTGCTTTAAGCCCTAAGTTCAATGGCAATTCCAATACCATTTGATTGTTCAGCAGGATAGGCGTAATCCATTGTTGCATCCCTGCACCCATCAACAGTTTGCCCTGACCGGAATTTTGCACCGGTATCAGTGCCGGAGAGGAGGGTATCCTTATGGATTCGTCCCCAACCGGAAGATTAGCCGGTTGTTTGGGATAATAGAAATGGATAGTGGATACGACAAAATTATCCAGCTCGGATGCCGTGCCTTCTATTTTTAATAAGATGTCGTTTTGTAGAAGATCGTTGGCTATTTCCAGTTGATACTCCCTCATAGCGTAAGAAAAAAACGTGTCGACTTTCTGTACTTGATTATTGATCGAAATGCGAAGGATATGCTGACGTTGGTTGCCGGCCAGTCTGATGCTCAATCGGCCCGGGACATTTCCATTGAAGGGTGAGCTGGCTTTGAAGGTCTGTTGATACAACCGGGATTCTTTAGTTCCAAACCCCTCACAGGCTTCATAAGAGGAATAGGAAATCACATTTTCCGGATCATGTTTTTGATCAAATGGAGCAACGTGGTGTTCGGTCAACTGATCAACCATGAAATACGTCTGGACAGGTAGATTTGGATCTGAATCTTTGATCGTTATTCTCTTATTGATACTTCCTGCAGGTGTCCAGGTGAGGAAATAGGTCATGGAATCGGTATACAGGCTGTATTCCGGATTAAGCATTTCCTTTCCGGGGTTGTTAAATAAAAAAGCGTCCAGTGCTGACCTGTTTTTGGATCCCCAAAACTGCAGATAATCACCGGGTCTCCAGGATCCCGTATTGTTTACTTTGATTGTTACTTCTTTGCCCAGGCTCCAGATTTGCCATTGAGCACCGGAAATGGATTGGACAGGTATACCGGCAGCGGCCAGATCTTCATAGTTTAATTGAAACAAACCATCCTTAGTGCAATAAAACTTATAATATTCCTGATCGTATTTTATCCATTCCGGGCCATACAGGGTATCCTGGCCAACTACCATTTGGGCTTTGACCGAATGGGACACCATTAACGGGAGAAAAAGTAAAATCCGGAAATAAACAATAGTTGAATTCCTATACATGTGCATTAATCAAACGAATTGTAGATTTGATTGGTGTCCATAGCATGTTCTGGTTATTTAATATTTATGTTGGCTGTGTTCACCCAGCTTGTGTTCCTGATGTTCTATTTCAATGTGTTTGCGAGGCACAAAAGTAAGAGTATCAGGGCAGAATATCCTGAATTCCTACCGGTGAGTTTGTTAATTATAGCCCGGGATGAATCACCGAACTTAAAGGAACTGCTCCCTCTTTTGTTAAACCAGGATTATCCTGCCTTTGAAATTTTTATTTTAGATGACTTCTCCTCCGACGACACCGCGGAGTGGCTACCCGGTTTTGCTGCTCAATTTCCTAAAATTCGTTACGCTCGTTTGAATGAAGCATCCGGTAAAAAGTCGTCCCTGGACCAGGCCATTCATCACCTTTCTCACGATTTCGTCCTGCTCACCGATGCCGATTGCCGGCCAGCCTCCAGCAATTGGATCAGCCTCATGGTGGAAGCAGCAAGTTCTGAAACAGAAGCAGTTTTAGGTTATTCGCCCTACTTTCAGCAACCCGGGTGGCTCAACGAATTGATAGGTCTGGAAACTGCGTACACTGCCACTATTTATTTTTCTTTTGCCCTGAATCACCATCCATATATGGGAGTAGGACGGAATTTGTTGTACAGGAAACAAAGCCTGATCAAACATTTTCGCCCATTTAGATACCCGGAGGTGTTATCAGGTGACGATGATTTGACCATAAATGCAATGGGTAATGGCCCTGGAATTTCGATCCAATATGATCCGGCCTCCTGGGTGTTCAGCATTCCCAAAAAGGATTGGAAGGCCTGGATAAACCAAAAAAAAAGGCATGTGAGTACAGCCCGGTATTACAAAATTTCGGACCAGGTCCTGCTCATGTTGTTTTATTCTTCATTGGTAATTTCCTGGGTATTGGCATTGGGGCTGGGTTTTATTAACCCCTGGATTTGGGCTGGCTGGATAGGGATCAAAGCAGGGTGTTTTAACCGTATAATCAGACCCTGTTTCAATAAACTTGGGCTTGACTTATCTTTTATTAAATGGCTGAGGGCGGAGGCGATTTATACCCTTGGTTTGATATACCTGTTTCCTTTCAGTACAGGTAAAAAATGGAACAAATGGTAAACTTTTTCAGAAAAATTTTGTTGGCTACAAGGTCTTCCAATTGGAAGGAGCATTCATGTCAGTAAACGCCAGCTATACGATTTCAGATCTCTCTTATTATACAGGGATCAAACCACATACCATCAGGGTTTGGGAAAAAAGGTATAATCTCCTGGCGCCTTCGCGAAGTTGCACCAATATCCGAGGTTACGATAGTTGCCAATTGCGAAAATTACTCAACATCAATTCCCTGATCAGTGCAGGTTGGAAGATTTCGAGAATAAGCCAGTTGAAACCCGCTGAGATGGACACCGAGGTAAGGATGATCATGGAGCAGGGGACCGGTGGCCAAAAAGCGGATTTCCTGATCAATGGCCTGATGGTGCATATGCTCAACTTTGATGAGCGAAGGTTTTCGGAAGTTTTTAATCAGGCTGTGGAAAATTATGGGGTAAAAAACACCATTCTTCAGATCGTTTACCCCTTCCTTAAGCGGATCGGTGTGTTGTGGCAAATCGAAGATATTTCACCTTCCCAGGAGCATTTTGCTTCAGCTATTATCCGTAGAAAATTATTGGCCGAGATTGACAAAATGCAGGTCAATACACCCTGCAACCAGACCATGGTGCTTTGTTTACCCCCGGATGAATTTCATGAGCTGCCGCTTTTATTGGCACATTATATCCTTCTTGAAAATCAGATCAATACGATTTACCTGGGCAGTTCGGTACCTCCTGAAATGGCGGCCTCTACAGCCCAGCAAACCCATGCCAGCCATCTCTTTACCTTATTTATGTCAAGTGCCCCTATGGAAAATCTGAAAGGTTATCTCCATGCTATCCACGAGCTGGTACCCGACCTGAAGATTTACTTTTCCGGTTGCCCCCAGATGTGCAAAAAACCGATTACCAATTCGAATATCGTGTACATCAGTGGAATCGAAGAGTTTGAAGCTGTGGTCATATCCCTCAGGATGCCATTGGTTACTTCAGTTTGATTTCTTTTATTGATAAATCAGTGCTTACACTATCCAATATCCTGGTATAAGCCAGGTAGAGGGTATGGTCAAGGCACTCCAGGACAGGAAATCCGGTTTTTCGTTTTGAAGACGTTTCTGCGATTTCTTTTTCCATTACCATATTGCCCTCCAGGTCCAAAACCACCAGCTTTAGGGTTGCTGTTTTATAGTCCGTGGTTTGGTTTTTTTCAAGAAAGGAAACCACTATCCTGGTACCTTCAAGCCATACCAGATCCACTCGACCTAATGTATTATCCGAAAGTACAACCGGTGGGCCAAAGGATTCCCCTGCGTCTTTAGAAATACTCAGCTTTACAAGTGGCTTTCCTCCTGCTTCCGTGTACCAGGCCACGGCGACCTGATTATTAAAAGTTGCAATAGCGGGTCCATTTACCGGGCAACCATTAATTTTCCATAAGTCCTCATATACCGGTTTGGGAATGGTCCATTGTCCTGAGATATAGCGGGTGTAATAAATATCCCGATTTTCCTCCTCATCCCGGTTGCGGTAAACAATAATTGGACCTTTTCCGGTCATCGCCGCATCGGTCTGACAACATTCACATACCTTATCATCCAGCAAGGTATTATGACTTATCTGCCCCGTCACATGGACCAGAGCGGACCTGAGCTGCATTGATCCGGACCCATGATCATGATTGTTTTTCTCATTTCCTTCAGACTTGATCATCTGCCCGCCATCAAGCCAGGTGGCCAGAATTTTATCATAACTAAAAGGCAGCAGGCTTACAAACCCATGCTCTGCAGCCGTCGAATCGTGTACCAGATCGAGTAGACGAAATCCCTGGCCACCATCATTGGACAAGGCCAGATTGATATCATAGTCATAGGTACTGCCCCCGGCTCTTTCCTTCAGATAATGGGCAAGCAGGTTGAGCTCACTACCCGGAAAGATAGCCAGCGAAGGAAAATCAGCCCAGTTGACAAACCAATCCTGCCCGCGGGCTATAGTGTTGATCGTTGACCACGAAGAATCTTGCCAAACAGCATATTTTAGGGCAAATGAAGTATCCCCTTCATGCTCCGTCCAGGATAAAAAGAGCTTTTTTTGAGGTGACAAGACCCAATTTGGGGTTTCTTTGATTGCGGTGGTCGGGACATGGAAGTCACGCACGGTAAAATTGTCCTGTTCACGGGCGCATCCGAAACTTAAGATCAGCGAAAGGGAAATAAGCCAAATTTTTTTCACGCAATAAAAGTAAACTTCCGGCACCAAATACGCTTTGAAAAAAGAGGATTGCTTGGATCTAACTTAGATTTTATATTTTAGAGTAATTATTTGTTGAAAAGTTCACTGTCATCTTGAAATCCTTCCGGAGTTTAACCAAATTGTCCCCGCATTTTCCTGGCCATAATGCGATATCATATTTATTGAAGATATTTGCAAAGCAAGTTCCGAATTACTTATGTCCGAAATTGTAAAACAGGCAAAAACCTTTGTAAAAGACTTATTTTCCGCCCAGGGGAATGGGGCGCTGGGTTATCACAATTGGGAGCACACTGAATTTGTATATTCAGAATCCCTTGCCCTTGCTGAATCGGCTAAATTGCCGGAAGATGAAAAAATGATCCTGGCCCTGAGTGCCTTGTTTCACGATACCGGATTTGCCAAATCCTATTTTGACCACGAAGCCAACAGCAAATTGATCGCCAGGGAATTTCTTGAGGCCAGGGGTTTTGACGAAGCCCGGGTGGAATTGGTATTATCAACTATTGATGCTACCAGGGTACCCCATAAGCAGGCAGACCGACTGGGAGCTTTGCTGCAGGATGCCGATATGGCTACTTTATCCGACGATTTAGCACTGGTCAGGTCGGAACACCTCCGAAAAGAATTGGCTTTTTTTGAAAACAAACATTTTACGGATGCAGAATGGATCAAACATAACCTGGATTTTTATAAAGAGGTGGAATACCATACCGAAGAAGGTAAAAATAAATATGATGCAGGTAAGGAAAAAAATAAAGATTGGCTAAAAGGAAAAAACAAACAAAATAAAAAGGCAGATAAGTCTTCCCTGATCTCCAGCAGCCGCACCGCGGAAATGTTGTTCAAAACTTCATTGAGGAACCATATCAACCTGACCAAGATTGCTGATAATAAGGCCAATATCATGCTCAGCATCAATGCCGTCATAATCACCTTCGCGTTGCCCCTGCTCTACCAGCAATTGGACCAGGCAACTCATTGGTATTTTTTAATTCCGTTTTTTATTCTGGGCGGCACCTGCGTATTTTCTATGATCAATGCAGCCCTGGCCACCCAGCCTGGGAAGTCGGAGGGAAAATTTAATCCGGCAGACATCCAGGCGGGCAAGGGAAGTTTGTTTTTTTTCGGAAACTTTTTTAACACGCCACTGACAGATTATTCCAAGGCTATGAAACAATCCCTTGCCAATCCGGATAATATGGATGACAGTGCCATCATAGACCTTTATTTTTTAGGAAAATCGGTGGGTAGAAAATTTAGATTGTTGAGAAGATGTTATTCTTTTTTTCTGGTAGGAATTACCTCTTCAGCGGTGTTGTTTGTGATTATGTATGTGATCCAATTATTTAATTAAAGGCCTTTTCACCAGCAACGGAGATGGTGCTGACCTGAAGGCAATGACATCGCCAATACCACGGAATCAATTAAGCAGACACCAACGATTGTAGTTTCACTCAGAATTCAGATACAAGCAACTTGTAGAGTTTGCCATCTAACTTTACGCATTGCTCCTGGTGCGCTCTTGCAAAGTAATCCACCCCGTAAAGTATTTAAAAATTTTTCTCAAGCCACTGAGGCCTGTACATAGGCAGTGTTGAATATTGATTTACAATCATCGGCTATAAAATGTAATAAATCCTTCTATCCCGTAGGGATTTACTATAGGTAAAAACACGTACGGGTAAGTACAGCGTGCTAGGCTTGCCGCAGGTACGCCCTGTCATACCTACTGAGGCCTGTACATCCCTTTTGTTTAGTATCCGGTACTAAACTAAATTCCTCCTGGATTTAGCCCAAATAAATTATCGGTTTTAAAAAAAATCAACCTGATCAAAATGAATGAGGCGAATTAATTTATTACGGTTGGTTTAGCCATAAAAAAAAACCTGGGGTTTGCCCAGAGGGTTTTCTTTATTTTAAGGCTTAAGGATTAAAACTTAAATATAGCAGACAGGCCAAGTGTAGTCTGGTTATCCTGTGTCGTGCCATCTTTGCCGATATAGAGATCAGCGTGGCCATTTACATTATTATCACCTTTGGAGCTGTCAAACCGCAGTTCGGGTTTCAGCAACAGATTGCCACCTGCCAGACTGAAAACGGAGGTAAGTGTAACAGAAGTGTTTTGCCCACCAAGGTAACGAACGCCATAATAATCACTGTATTGTTCTACTCTGGCCCCTACCGAAAACATATCCGTAGCTGCGAGGCTGAGGTAGCCGGCAACCCCACCAAAATTCGGATTATCTGTTTCCCCTAAAGTAATTTTCTTAAACTCGGTATCAATACTGGTTTCAGTAGATTTATAAACTCCATAAGCACCGTTCAGGCCTAGAGTAAGTTTGCCCATAGTGTATCCAGCAGTGATATCATAAATTGATGTATTGAATCCATTGGGATCCGGTAAAGTATTAAAAACAGGGTGTAATGAACCGGCACGGTCTCCTTTACCAGTCAGGAAATTAAGGTAAATAAACATCCCATCGACCGGTAAAATCGAAATTTGGGCTATGGGTGATTTAAATCCGTTGTTGTCGTCATAGGTGTCCCAGGCATTGACCAACCCGGCCATGATTCCAATCTTGTCAGAGACCGCATAATTTACCTTTAACCCGGTATGAAAGAAGGGGCCATTGTTGAATAAATTAGATAAGGAATAGTGATAATTGATGGATGATTCGATGACTTCATAACCAATATGGGTGCCGAACTGACCAACTGTAAATGACCATTTATCGTTGGGTTTGTAAACTCCGTAGAGCTGTTTAACCCCAAATACCCCACCGCCCAGACTGAGGGGAAATGAACTCCCGCTAAACTGAGCCAGCGTAGCCAATGAAGCATTAGGCCCTGCGATCATATCAGCGACCAATTCGATTTTATCGTTAATGTATTGGACTTTTCCCTGGATCATGCCTAATGAAAACTGATTATTGTTGATATCGAAAGCCCTTGATCCCGCTGCGGGTCCCCAAAGTGTGGCGCCTACACCTGGATTATTAAACGCGACATTATAATACATGTCGGCATATCCCGATATTATAATTGATTTAGGGGGGATAGAGTCCTGGCCTTTTGCCTGAAATATGGAAATGATTCCAAGCAGCATAAAAAATGATTTGTTTAAAAATTTCATAGTTATTGATTTGATATTAACATCAAAAGTATATTACTGCGGGCCGGTAAAAAACTCAAAAACTCTATGAAATTGTAATTTTCAATTTTGTTAAAATTGAGTTTAAAAAACCAACAAATCTTTCTTATAATTTAAAAAAATGCACTAAACAGGTTTGATTTTAAGCTTTTAAGCTAAAAAAAGTGAATTTTTTGACAAAATAAGTTTATTCTATTTTGGTTAGATTTTGACCCGCCCAGCACTCGGAATCGGCTCTTGGAGTGTTATTTTTTTTTGATAAAAAAAGATTATTCCGGAAAAAAAGGGGAGCCTAGGTCCCCGGGATCGGTACAGGCAGGTGTAAAAAATACCCAATAAATGATCGGAACCAAAATCCGTGACGACCCGGCATAGATCTGATTAAAATCCTGTAAATTCAGGCGAATTTTAAACTACTACATCATCCACCAGCAACCATCAATGAAAAAAGCAAGCAGAAGGCGGTTTATTCGTCAGGTCGGGGCAGGTTCCCTGGCTTTATCCGGAAGTCTGTTCACTCCGGCTATAGCAGAAGCGTATTATGAAAAACATATCCTGCCTTATTCGAGGACTTTTTCGGCGAATGAAAAATTGAATATCGGGGTCATCGGCTGTGGCATCCAGGGCAATTCGGATCTCAGTGCTGCCTTAAAAGTGCCCGGAGCTGCCATCGCAGGTGCCTGTGACTTGTACACGGGACGGTTGACCAGGATGAAGGAAGTCCATGGAAAAGACTTATTTGTTACCCGTGATTACCGCGAATTGTTGCAGCGCAAAGACATTGACGCCGTTATTGTGGCGACCAGTGATCATTGGCATAGCCGTATTGCCATAGATGCGCTCAAGGCCGGAAAACATGTGTATTGTGAAAAACCCATGGTCCACTTATTGAATCAGGGCCATGAGGTGATCAAAACTCAAAAAGAGACCGCCAAAGTATTACAGGTTGGTAGTCAGGGAATTAGTGGGGTCGATTTTGCTAAAGCCAGAGAAATCTACCAGTCCGGCACGATTGGCAAACTCAATTGTATAGAAGCGTCCAACGATCGTCAAAATGCGATTGGAGCCTGGCAATATAGCATCCCATACGATCAATCCCCTCAGACGGTGGATTGGGACAAATATGTCGAAATCATGAACAAAAAGCCGGCTTACGATCCTAAAAAATTCTTCTGGTGGCGCAATTATAAAGAATTCGGGACGGGTATGTCGGGTGATTTATATGTCCACCTCATTACCGGGATTCACTATGTGACGGGTTCAAAAGGCCCTTCCCGTATTTTATCCTCGGGAGAGTTGGCTTATTGGAAAGATGGAAGAAATGTACCGGACGTGATGGTTACTATATTGGATTATGATGAAACTCCGGAACATCCGGCTTTCCAGGTGATGTTGAGGGTCAATTTTGTAAGCGGTGCCGGTGGTAGCGGGGGTACCAAATTTATTGGAAGTGAAGGGGTGATGACCAAAACCGGTCGGGGTGTCAAGGTTCAACACAGCCTGATGGCCAAAGCACCCGGCATGGGAGGGTATGATTCCTTATTTACCTACCCCAAGGAAATGCAGGATAAAATGATGGCCGACTACAATGCAAAATGGAGCGAAGACGATAAAAAAAGGCCCAGTCGCCCGCCGATTGAATACAATGCTCCGGAAGGCCATGATGCCCATGTGGAGCACTTTAGTAATTTTTTCGAGACCATCAGAAACAACAAACCGAATATAGAAGATGCAACTTTTGGTTTCAGGGCTGCCGGTCCCTGCCTGGCAGCGAATGAAAGTTATTTTCAAAAGAAAATCATAAAATGGGATGCTGCCGGCATGAAACTCAAGAAATAATTCGTTTTTCCCTGCATGAGATCTAACCCTGTTTTGATGAATGCCAGGATCATGGTACTGCTGATCAGCCTGTCGGTCCTGAGTTGTACCAAAATGGATGACCAGTTTTTATTCCGGATGGAATATGATGAGATCGTGGCCATACCGGCAGGACTCAATACCATTGAGACGTATACTTTTGTGTTGAAGGACATCCCTACCAACTACCCGATATTATTACAAACTAATAATTTAAGTGATGCTGCAGTCAATTCCATCAACCCTGGCAGTGTAAGACTAACGGATGAGCTGAATCAACTCGATTTTAGCCGGTTTGAGAGAATTTCACTGCTGGCGAGTAATGGCGATTTTAGAAATGAAAAAGAAATCGGATATCTGGAAATAATCCCACTCAACTCCACCAATCAGCTGCAATTGTTTCCTACCCTGGTCAATGCAAAGGATTTGTTTGCAGCCAGTTCGTTTAATCTCAGGCTTAAAGTAAAACTCAGAGGTTTCCTCACCTCTTCTGCCAATATCAGGATGCGGATAGCCATGAATGCCCGAAAAACCTGACACCATCTGAAAATAGTTGTCCCGGATTCCGGCAAGAAGGGTATTAATGGCCCAACCGTCCACTTTTAATGTCTTCGACCACCGCGGGGTCCAGCAACGTGGAGATATCGCCCAGCTGTTCGATTTCGCCTTCTGCAATTTTTCTCAACAAGCGCCGCATAATTTTACCACTCCTGGTTTTAGGCAAACCCCGGACAAACTGGATCCTTTCGGGCCTGGCAATAGGCCCGATTACATGGTCTACCGTAGCAATAATCTCTTTTCGCAATTTATCGGGCGAATCGGAAGGATTGGAAATTACAAAAGCATATATCCCTTGCCCTTTTATATCGTGAGGATAACCTACTACAGCACTTTCAATGACTTCATGGTGCATGTCGATGGCATTTTCAATTTCAGCGGTCCCGATTCGGTGGCCGCTCACGTTCAGGACATCATCCACCCGTCCGGTAATCCGGTAATTACCGTCCGCATCCCTCAATGCCCCATCCCCGGTAAAATATAACCCCGGATAGGTTTTGAAGTAAGCCCTTTTGCAACTCTCGTGATCACCATAAGTAGTCCTGATCGCACTGGGCCAGGCAGCACGGAGGCATAAATTGCCGGCAGCTGGATTGCCCATTATTTCAGATCCTTTTTCATCTACCAGCAGCGGCTGGATCCCGGGCAAGGGCAGGGTAGCAAAAGAGGCTTTGGAAGGGGTCACCCCGGCCAGATTGCTGATGAGAATTCCTCCGGTCTCGGTCTGCCACCAGGTATCGACCACCGGGCATTTGTTTTTGCCCGCATGTTCACTGTACCAATGCCAGGCTTCTTCATTGATGGGTTCGCCTACTGACCCTAAAATCTTAAGGCTATTCAGGTCTTTACCCAGAAATGGGTCCGTCCCATAACTCATCAGGCTGCGAATAGCGGTTGGGGCGGTGTACAATATATTGACCTGGTGTTTATCGACGATCTCCCAAAAACGACCGGGATCCGGCCAGGTAGGTATGCCTTCAAACATAAGGCTCGTAGCCCGGGCACAAAGAGGTCCATAAATAATATAACTATGGCCGGTTACCCAGCCAATATCGGCAGTACAAAAATGAATGTCCCCGGGCTGATACTGAAATACATTAACAAAACTATAGGTGGTGTAAACCATATAACCCCCGCAGGTATGGACCACCCCTTTGGGTTTGCCGGTACTTCCGCTGGTATATAATATAAAAAGCAGATCCTCGCTATCCATTGCTGTGGCCGGATAATCGTCGATGGAGAGATCGCGGACTTCATGCCACCATACATCCCTCCCGGATTGCATATCTACGGGAGAGCCCGTATGCCGGTATACAAACACCCGTTTTATAAAATCGATTTCACTCAGGGCCTCGTCCACTATCGGTTTTAAGGCCAGCTCTTTGGCACCCCTCTGGGCACCATCGCAGGTGATCACAAACTCTGCATCAGCATCCAGTACCCGGTCCTTAATACTTTTAGCGCTAAAACCTCCAAAAATCACACTATGCACTGCGCCTATGCGTGCGCAGGCCAACACGGCAACAGTCAATTCCGGAATCATCCCCATATAAATACATACCCGGTCTCCTTTTTTTACTCCCTGGCTGACCAACATAGCTGAAGTCCGGCATACCTCCTGATAGAGTTGCCGGTAAGTCAACGCTCTGATTGGTTTCTTCGGATCGTTTGGCTCCCAGATCAGGGCAGGCTGATCACCCGCTTCTGCCAGGTGGCGATCCAGGCAATTTTCAGTGATGTTTAGCTGGCCTCCGATAAACCAGGATATGTTCGGTTCTTCAAAATTCCAGTCGCTGACCTTGTCCCATTTTTTTTTCCATGTAAAAGTACTGGCTATATCTGCCCAAAACGCATCGGGATCCGATATACTTCGTTGATACGCGGTGTGGTATTCTTCTAAGGATTTAATTTGGAAGGACATAATTCTTACAATTTCACCCGGACTGCTAGTTTTAAACCAGGTATTTTGACAAAGTTTAAAAATATTATTTAGTTAACCTGTGTTTGAAAGTGATAAATATAAGTTATTCATTGTTTTAAATCCGGGATGAACCCAAAATCTTAAATCAGATTATACATTTTTATAATATGTCTTATCTTTACCCACACCAATTGATTGACCCATGGCAGATGTAAAATATACTGAAGATGATATCAGATCCCTCGACTGGAAAGAACATATCCGGCTGAGACCGGGTATGTATATCGGCAAATTGGGTGATGGAGCTGCTCCGGATGACGGGATATACGTCCTCATCAAAGAGGTGATGGACAATTGTATAGATGAATACACCATGGGGTATGGTAAACAGGTAGATATTTCCTGTATAGATGGGACTGTCGAGGTCAGGGATTTTGGACGTGGTGTGCCCCTCGGCAAAGTGGTCGAGTGTGTCTCCAGGATCAATACCGGGGCTAAATACGACTCAAAAGCATTTAAAAAATCTGTTGGCCTCAATGGGGTGGGCACCAAAGCAGTCAATGCCCTCTCCGATTATTTTTTTATCCGGGCAATACGGGAAGGCAAAGCGAAAACCGCTGAGTTTAAAAAGGGTAACCTGGTCAAGGATCCACCGGTCTCCGGCTCCAACGAGGAAAACGGTACCCTGGTGCGGTTTATCCCGGATGCTTCCATATTTAAACATTTTGAGTTTCAACATCCCCATATTGAAAACCAATTGTGGAATTATGCCTATCTCAATGCCGGGCTTAAAATAAAATTTAATAACAAAATCCTTCAGTCTAAAAACGGGTTGCTGGATTTACTCAGCCGCAAAACTGAAGGGGAAGAATTGCGATACCCGATCATTCATCTTAAAGGGGATGATATTGAACTGGCCTTGTGTCATGGCAATGAGTACGGCGAACAATACTATTCATTCGTCAATGGTCAAAATACGACCCAGGGTGGCACCCATCTGACCGCGTTTAAAGAATCTATTGTCGAAACCCTTAGAAACTATTTTAAAAAAGAATACGATCCCAAAGATATCCGCGCTTCGATTATTACTGCCATCAGTATCCGTATTGAAGAACCTGTATTTGAATCGCAGACCAAGACCAAACTCGGCTCCCAGACCATTGCCCCGGAAGGCCAAAGCCTGAAATCGTTTATGAACGAGTTCATCACCCGGCAACTGGACAATTTTTTACATAAAAACCCGGACACGGCGAATGCGTTGCAAGCCAGGATACAACAATCAGAACGGGAAAGAAAAGAAATTGCAGGAGTTCGAAAGTTGGCCAATGAACGCGCAAAAAAAGCCAATATTTTTAATAAAAAACTGCACGATTGCCGGGTCCATTTTGGCGACAAGGGCGATGAAGAAACCAGAAGGGGAACGACGCTTTTTATTACCGAGGGTGATTCTGCCAGTGGATCATTGACCAAAGCGCGAAACGTGCAGACCCAGGCTGTGTTTAGCCTTAGAGGCAAACCGCTCAATTGTTATGGTATGACGAAAAAGATCGTCTATGAAAATGAAGAGCTCAATCTGTTACAGCATGCCCTTGATATTGAAGACGGTATTGATAATCTTCGGTTTAATCAGGTGGTGATCAGCACCGATGCCGACGTGGACGGCATGCATATCCGGTTATTGTTGCTGACGTTTTTTTTACAATTTTTTCCGGACCTGGTGCGCAATGGCCATTTATTTATCCTGGAAACCCCATTGTTTCGGGTCCGGGACAAACAACAAACCTTTTATTGTTACAGCCCAAAAGAGAAAGCCGATGCCATCGATGCATTAAGAGGAAAAGCTGAGATAACCCGTTTTAAAGGTTTAGGTGAAATCTCCCCGGGAGAATTTGGGCGGTTTATCGGCAGTGATATGCGATTGGAACCAGTCATTTTACAGGAAGGTACAGCGATAGAAGATATCCTTGAATATTATATGGGTAAAAACACGCCCGAACGCCAGGAATTTATAATCGAAAACCTGCGGGCAGGCCTGGATGAGCTAAAACCGGAAGAACAGCTGGTGGATGAGGATATCGAGGAAATGGAAGAGTTAGAAGCAGGTAACCCCTAACCCCTAACTTCTAACCCCTAACTTTTAACCCCTAACTTTTAACCCCCACTCCCTAACTTCCAACTTCTTCGAAATCACCCATACAACTCATAATGTATTTGCTCTCTCGGAAATTTCATTTTTACGAATAAATTAGCAACCGCCTCATCTATCATCTGAGACCAACCGCATAAATAAAAATGGATATCCGGTCGATATTGGGCATATTGTTTTTGATAAATCGGGTGCACATACCCCGAATGAAGGTAAGCATTGGATTGAACATTCAGATTTTCTCTTGATAAAGCAACATCATAAGTAAAGCCCGGTATTTCTTGTTGCAATTGCATAAACTCGTTATGATAAAGTATATCGGCTTGTTTCCGGGTCCCAAAAATCAAGTGTATAGCGCGGTGTGGTAGGGGATTGTTTTTTAAATCCAAAAGCATGCTGCGAAAAGGTGCGACACCGGTACCCGTGCACACCAGCACGAGGTCATGATCAATCTGACCGGGCAGGACAAACCCCCCTTCGGGCCCTTTAAATTTTAAAGTACTGCCGGGTATAACCTCATTAAAAAAATAGGAGCTGCCCAGACCTTGATCAAATCGTACGATACAAAGTTCAATAAAATTTGATTTTCCCGGGGGCGAAGCAATGGAATAACTGCGCCAGCGGTTGATCCTTTTTTCGCTTACCGGCAAATCAAACGTGATGAATTGACCTGCTTTAAAATCAAAAAGGTCGGTTTCGGGGATTTCCAGGGTAAACGATCTGACGTCCGGCGCAATGTCCCGGATAGCTGTTACCACACCGGTATACCAATGGGCAAGAGGCATACTAAGGATAATTAATTAATAGAGTTTGATGCATATAAACCATTTACCAATACAAACAAACGATAAGAAGGTTTGTTAACCAGTTGTGAAAACAATTAATAAAATTTCCGGTAAAATCTTTAGTCATTCAAGACTAGTTCTGCATAGGGAATAAGGGTTTTGTACCCCGCAGATTCAAAATAAGAGCGAATCTTTGATTCTTCAGAATCGCTGCACACCAAAGCAAAATCGCCTCCCCAGGCACCCAGGGATTTAATAGCACCTTTAAAATCCTGGAACAATTCTTTTTTGATGGGGATGCGGTCCAGGACTTTACCCAGGATATTTTCATGTTCTTCCATCAGGGCCTGAAAAGCATCTATGTTTTTACAGGCTACCATTTCTTCCGATATAGTAGAAATTTTATCGATTAGTGCGGTATCGGTTTTGGTTTTGTTTTTATATTCTGTAACCGCGGATTGGCTGTCTTGTTTGTTGCCCAGGTGTAGAAAATACAGGGATTCTTTAAATGGTGGATTAAAGTACACTTCATCAATGCGGATATTGTCTTCTCCCATTTGATAAAACAGAGGGCCTTCGGCATAAGCACAAGCGATATCATAACCGGAACCGCCAAGGGTATTAAACAAAAGATAATAAGGGTTGGCATCTGCCCATTGCGACAAACAATAAATCAACGTAGAGCTTGAGCCCAAACCCCAATCCAAGGGAAAATCCAGATAAGTCTCAACCGTCTGACCTTTCCAGGCCGATAGAAACTCTGAGTTTTGCCGCGTACATTCTTTGAGTAGTTTACTTATTTTTTGAGCTTTTTCGGGATCATTTGTTTTTAACGCACTGAAATCGTAAAGGGAAAAGTGGGCTTCAAACCAGATTTTTCCGGTGGAATCATATGCTTTCCAGTTGATTTCAGCACCCCTTCCATCCTTTACATTCATAGTCTGGCCGGCTTTCGTAGGCACAGCCAAGGATAGCGCTCCGTCGAGTACTGCATACTCACCCGTAATGAGTAGTTTTCCGTTGCCTCTGAATGTTTGCTTGATGATGGATTAAATTTCGTCAAAACAAATGTAAAAAAAAAATATGAGAGCGGAGAACGGAGGCCGGAGTGGGCGCACGACAAATTGCACATATGGCCAAAGCCCGACCGATCCGAGGAGTCGGATAATGCCGATCCGAGTGTTCGGATTGACTCGGGACAGTCGTACGAACCTAACCTTAGTGCAATCTGTCGTGCGCCCGCCGGAGTATGGAAAAAGGGGCGAAGGGGTGATAGGGCGAAGGATTCCCAGATTACCGAGTTGATGTCCACTATCTCGATTGACGATTAATCCAAATGTTTATTGATGACTTTTTGAGCCGAGGCCTCGGCTGACGACTGGCCGTTAATTTATTTTCCTGATAATTCTAACTGCCTAATTATATCAATGTAACCGATTAAACACTGGAATTCCATCCACCATATTTTGTTCCAAACCAATCCTAAGGAAATAGTATAAAAAAATGATTATTCCTTAAGACACATTAATTTTTAGCACTACTTTCGACAAGTTTGATGTAAAAAACAAGGATATGAATCATAAACCTACATTGACTTTTTGGCAAATCTGGAGCATGAGTTTTGGTTTCCTGGGAATCCAGTATGGTTTTGGTTTGCAACAGGCCAATATGAGCCCGATATACCGGTACCTGGGGGCAGAGGAAGGTAATATTCCGGGACTTTGGCTGGCGGGGCCACTCACGGGTTTATTATTGCAACCAATCATTGGGGCCTTATCGGATAAAAGCTGGTCTCCAAGATGGGGCCGCCGGAAACCGTACATATTTTTTGGGGCGATAGCAGGAAGTATCGCCATGATCCTGATGCCCAATTCCAAGTCCGTCTTCATGGCAGCCTGCCTGATGTGGCTTCTTGATGCGGGTTTAAATACTTCTATGGAACCCTTTCGTGCTTTTGTCGGTGATATATTAAATACCAAACAAAGACCTGTTGGATTTGCAGTCCAATCTTTTATGGTTGGTTTCGGGCAGTCTCTTGCCAACCTCATGCCGTTTATCCTTCCTATGATTGGTATATCGATGGCCCTGGCCGGGGATGTATCCATCACTAACGGTATTCCCGATTCCGTTCGGCTGCCTTTCTATGTTGGTGCAGGCGCTATTTTATTGACCGTGTTTTGGACTATGTATACTACCCGGGAATATCCGCCGGAAAATGAGTCGTATAAAGAAAAACCCGTATTTACTCAGGAACAAACAAAAAATATACGTTTCTGGCACCTGGCACTCACGCTGGGAGCGACGCTGATGGCCTTATTTTTTGCAGCACGTATCTACGGATTATTATATGGATTAGCCTGGGGCGTTGGCATATTTGCTTCCATTTATACTATTTTATATTTGGCCGTATTCAAAGAGATCCTGGCCTCACTGGCAGAAATGCCACCGGTGATGAAACAACTCTGGTGGGTTAAATTTTTTACCTGGTACGGCCTTCCCTTAATGTGGCAATACCTTTCCCTGGCAGTGGCCAAATATGCTTTTAATGCACCCAGCCCGGATGCCAACCCTGCAGGGTTTGAGGCTGGTAAAAACTGGGGCAGTTTATGTTTTGCCATGTTCAGTATAGCCTGCTTTGTGATTTCCATTTTTTTGCCCGCTATATCCAACCGGATTGGCAGCCGGCGTATGACCCATGCGGCTTTTTTAACCATAGGCGCTATGGGCTTTTTTATTATCCTCTTGTCCAATGACAAATGGATCTATTTTGCCGGTATGAGCTTGATGGGATTGGCCTGGGGATCGATTATGTCAATGCCTTATCTATTGCTTGCCAATGCGGTTTCAACCGCTCGTATGGGGGTATATATGGGGATATTCAATGGTTTTATCTGTGTTCCGCAATTTATCGGTATGCTGACGGTGCCCTTGTTTTACAGAACCTTATTGGGTGATGATCCAAGGAATGCGCTGGTATTATGTGGGATATGCATGGTACTTGCTGCGATTTCCTGTTTTGGGGTCAGGGAAGAGGTGAAATTGGTATAGGGGTAAAAAGGTAAAAGGTAAAAAGGTAAAAGGTAAAGAGGTAAAGAGGTACCCTCACAATTTAACCATTAGCCATTAACCTTTTCGGCTTTAACCCTTAACCTTTCACCCTTCCTCCTGTTCACCCTTTTTCATCAGCGAACCTCCGGCATTTCATAGCCCGGGACAATCGGTGATCAATAATGCCACCTGATAATAATCATTGACCGCACCGATCAACTTTGTTTTGATATAATAAGACTCGGAAAAAACTTTAAATGCAAAAAATTCATGATTGGGTACATTGAATTCATCAAATAAGAGGATATCCCCGGGTTTAATAATTGGCGCCATGCTCGTTAAAGCATATAGGGTGGATGAAAAAAGATCTGCATCCAGGTGAATGATTTTTTTGTTTGCGCTAATAGGAAATTGTTTGATAAACCCCGGTACGGTATCCTGGAAAAGCCCTTTATAAAATTTTCCCCGGGGATCATTTAGGGCAGGAACGCCGGATGCCATATCCCCTTTTTTAAACCCCAATCCCCAGTCTTCCGGCAGGCCTTCGAAAGTATCAAATCCGTGGAAAGTGGATCCACTATGCCGGTTGTGCTCCATCCACCAAAAAAATGACTGACCACCGAATACGCCGAATTCAACATAATCGACAGGCTGGTCTTGGATGGATTGGGAGTTTATGACATGTTGATAAAGTTGTTCCCGTTTATCCCCGGAGCGATGCCCGGAATAAAAATCGTTTAGTCCGGCTTTTTCCTGGTGGTATATCCAGCGGCTCAAACCAATCGTATTGGAAAAAAAAAGATTCAAGCGTTCGGTAAAACCCAGGTAGAGGTGTGGGCGTATCAATAAAACCAATCCCTTTATCCATGCATTGAATCTAAAATACATTGATCTCATAGAATGGAGATTTACGGGTTGTATATATAACCAGCGTGAATTACAATTCTTTTCTAAGGCGGGCAACCGGTATGCCCAGTTGTTCCCTGTATTTGGCAATAGTCCTGCGGGCAATATTGTATCCTTTCCGCTCCAGGGTGGTTTTTATTTTTTCATCGGAGAGCGGTTTTTTCTTGCTTTCTGCAGCCACCATTTCGGAAATTATTTTTTTAACCTCCAGGGTAGACACTTCCTCTCCTTCCTGGGTTTGCAATGATTCAGAAAAAAATTCTTTCAACCGTTTGGTACCGTATTCCGTCTGGACAAATTTGCTGTTGGCTACCCGCGATATGGTAGAGATATCGTATCCGGAAATATCGGCGATATCTTTTAATATCATTGGCTTCAATTTTCTTTCATCCCCTGATTTAAAAAATTCCTGTTGATACTGCATGATGGCATACATGGTCCTGAACATGGTTTCCTGCCGCTGACGGATCGCATCGATAAACCATTTGGCACTATCAATTTTTTGTTTGATAAACAACACAGCCTCTTTGGCCTGGCGGGAGGCTTTATTGGTCTTGTAACTCTCTTTATACGAATTCAGCAGGTTCCGGTAATGATCACTGATGTGAAGGTCCGGGGCATTCCTTGAATTGAGCGATAACTCCAATATTCCTTCATTGATGACCACGATAAAATCAGGGATGATGTATTGGACGGAATGACCGTTGGATTCATTAAAGGCGCTGGCAGGTTTGGGATTGAGTTTTAATATCTCATCCATGACATCCTTCAACTCGTCGTCTACGAGCTCGAGGCCTCTTTCGAGTTTGTGAAAATGTTTTTTAGTAAATTCTTCAAAGTAATCCGTCAGGATGGCCAATCCAGTTTCGAGCCTTTTTTTCAATTCCGGCAGCTGATTGTTTTTATTGACCTTATTGCGCAATTGGATGACCAGGCATTCCTGCAAATCCCTTGCTCCGATACCGGGTGGATCAAATTGTTGAATGGCTTTGAGGACATCCAGGATTTCCTTACGGGTAGTTTCAATGTTTTGCGTAAACAATAAATCATCGATGATGGACAGCGGATCCCGCCTTAAATAACCATCATCATCTATGCTGCCAATAATATGGACTGCAATAATGTATTCCCTTTCATTGAGGTTGAGCAGGCTGAGCTGACTCATTAGATACTCATGAAACGTACGTTCTACCGGCATGGGGGCTTGCTTATCGTTTTCGGACGAAGGAGCGGATCCGGCACTCATTTTATAGGAGGATGGGTCATCTTCAAGGTAATCCATGATGTATTCATCCAGGATTTCATCCTTTTCATTTTGTTCATCTGTAACTTTTTCCTCTTCTTTCCCGTTTTCCAGGTCAAAAACATCACCGGATTCATCTTCGCCTTCTTCTAAAGCAGGGTTGATCTCCAATTCTTCCTTGATGCGCTGATCCAGGTTGACACTGGGGATCTGCAGCAACTTCATGAGCTGGATTTGCTGCGGGGACAGCTTCTGCAGCATCTTCTGACTGATCGTTTGCTTTAACATGCTAATCTTACTTTGTTATACACTCCATCGGGACAATAGGTTCACCGCCTGACAAATATAATACTCCCGATCGTATATATGTAATTATTTCTTAATATTTATTTATTTATATTATAATCTATTATATGTAAAATAATGAATATATTGATTTTCTGAACGGGGTCTTTTCATTCCTGAGAAAATTGATGTTTCTTTGCATTGAATTTAATCACCGACATGGAAGAGGCTAATGTAAATTATAGTAAAAAAGGGTCATGTTTTGGCCTGTTTATCTTTTTTTTCCTCCTGTTTATTTTATTATTGATCTGGGTCTATAATCTAAATGGAAAATTAGATTTTTAAATTATATCCCATCCGGGATTTTACTTTCATTTGTTTTTTGAACATAGCTAAACCCAGCTAAAAAGGATTTTCTTATTTCCTCCTATAAGCTCGCTGATTAGGGCTTTTTGTTACATTTACTTCCCATCCATATTAAACTGTTAACCATGTCAATTAATCGTAGAAAATTTCTGGGCCATAGTTTACTTGCTGGCGCCGGTACTGCACTTACAACCCGAGCAGGAGCTGAACAGGTCTCCCCTGCACAAAAACCTTTACGAACGGCCAATGGTAAACTTTCCATAGGGGTTTTGGGGGTCGGTGGCCGTGGCCGAAGCCATATTGAACAGCTTCTTTACCGTGATGATTGCGAAGTGACGGCGATCAATGATATCGACCAGTATTCCATCGATGAATGCAATAAATTATTTACCAAAGCCAACAAACCCTTGCCGAAAGTTTACCTGAATGGTGACCGCGGCTACCTGGATTTATTGCAACATGCCGACGTGGATGCCATCATCATCGCCACCCCCTGGGAATGGCACAGTGAAATGGCGATTGAAAGTATGAAAGCCGGATTGTATACGGCTACTGAGGTCTGCGGCGCCTTTTCCCTCGATGAATGCTGGGAATTGGTCAACACCCACGAATCCATAGGCAGTCATTTGTTTTTTATGGAAAATGTCTGTTATCGCCGGGATGTCATGGCGGTGCTGAATATGGTCCGCCAAAATCTATTCGGCGAAATGATTCATTTTGAATGTGGTTATCAGCATGATCTCCGGGAAGTAAAATTTAATGATGGCAAACAAGCTTATGGCGGGGGAGTGGAATTTAATGAAAAAGGTTTCCACGAGGCGCGATGGAGGACCCAACACTCTGTATTGCGAAACGGGGACCTCTATCCGACCCATGGCATTGGACCCATAGCCCTGATGAACGATATCAATCGGGGCAATCGCTTTGTTTACCTGACCTCTATGGCCAGTAAAGCCAAAGGGTTGCATGATTATATCGTCAATCACCCTAAAGGAGGTTATAATCATCCCAATGCCAAAATCGAGTTTAAATTGGGCGATGTGGTGACCACCATGATCAAATGCAATAACGGTGAGACCGTCACCCTGTTTCACGATACCAATTTGCCCAGGCCCTATTCACTGGGCTTTAGGGTGCAGGGCACCAAAGGCATCTGGATGGATGTCAACCAATCGCTGATGCTGGATGGTTTGACCAAAGCGCACAGTTGGGAAAAAGCAGATCCCCTGCTCAAACAATACGATCATCCCCTTTGGAAAAAATATGAAAAACAAGCCGAAAACGCCGGTCATGGTGGTATGGATTGGTTTGTCATCCATTCTTTTGTTGAGGCCGCTAAAGCGGGAGCTCCGGCTGCAATGGATGTCTATGATGCCGCTACCTGGCTAAGTATCACGGCACTGTCTGAGGAAAGTATAGCTATGGGGAGCCATCCGGTGGCTATTCCTGATTTTACCCGGGGTAGGTGGATCAAGACCAGGAATACGTTTGCAGTCAACGACCTGTACTAATGTTGAATTGTCAAATTGTTGAATTGCCAGACTGGGTCAAAAGGGGTGTGGAGCTGTTGATGAGTTGTACTCCGACTATCCCGTATTAATTATTCCGTTCCCCGTTTGGGAGTTGCACTCCGACTTCCCTGAGAGTTGTTCCCTTGATATTTAAAGGACATCCGTTCCGTTCTCGGTATTGGAAGAGTTGCACTCAGATCTTGGTTCAATACGAAGTGAAATTGGGAATTGTTGTTGCACTCCGACTTCCCAGTGGCTTTTTCCTGATGTGGGGAGAGTTAAACTCCATCTACTTGTTTGTCCCGTCAGGGACTAGCTATTGGTAAAATCAGCATACGGTCTATCACGCGTGCCGTTAGGTACGCTAGACCAAGATTATAAAATGCCGTACCTAGGGCACGGGAGCAACTGTCTTAACTTTTTTACAGTATGAAGTGCCTATGGCACAATTCTTATCGTTAGTCAGAATCCCGAGGCTTAGGCTTCGGGGGTAGTCCGACTCTCCTATTCACGTTTAGGATCCCATGTATCGTTTAATATTTCTTATATTTCAATCTAATGTATTGGCTTCGGATTCCCATTTTACTTTTCCTCATAATAATTATTTTCCAAGATGCGGTTACTCAAATCCAATGGGAAATCGATTCGTCCTTACAAAAAGGATTGCCGGAAGGCATACAAATCTATAAGAATATCACCAGTCCGGATGGCAACCCATTCATCGCCTATTACGTAAGTATCTCCCTAAAGAACAAAAATTTTATATTCGATACCGATACCACCAAAGGAAGAAGGCTGACTCCGCGCGACTATTATCACAGGCTGGACTCGCCTTTATTGGTGGTCAATGGCACCTTTTTTTCATTCACTACCCATCAGAATGTAAATGCCGTCATGCATCAAGGAAGGTTGATCGCCTTTCACGAACATACCGTAAAAGGCAGTGGACCCGATTCCGCTTATTTTTTCCATCCCTTTCGTGGAGCCCTGGGTCTGGATAAAAATCGAAGGCCGGATATCGCCTGGTTATTTACCGATTCAACCCGCCGATACCCTTATGCCTTTGAGCAGGTGAGGCCGGCTATTAAAAACCAAAAGTATTCCATTGGCATAAAAGAACTGGAACCCCGGATACACCACTGGTTTATTCCATGGAAAAAAAGAGGTATTCATAAAAAATGGAAGATGGAAACCGCTATAGGTGGTGGACCTGTCTTGCTACAAAAGGGCCATATCCAGATCAGCAGTAAAGAAGAACGCATGTTTACCAACACCGAAGAATCCAAACATCCCCGGACGGCTATGGGTTATACAAAGGATGACCTGATCGTCCTGGTTGTCCAGGGTCGTATGCCCGGGATTGCGGAGGGCGCCGGGCTCCTGCAACTGGCGCAGATTTTTAAAGATCTGGGATGCATCGAAGCGATCAACCTGGATGGAGGTGGAAGCAGCTGTATGCTGATCAAGGGTAAAGAAACGATTAAACCATCGGATCCTGCGGGACAACGACCAATACCTGCTGTATTTTATTTAGGGATGAAGTACTAAAATTTTTAGGTGTAACCCATCATTAATATCCAACCTGGCAAAATGGGATGGATGGATTAAACATTTAACTTGTAGTCTTTAATTAAAATTTCAGCAGGCAATTTTAATTGTTCAGACAGGTTTCTTATCATTTTAACGGTCATTTTCCTTTTCCGGTTTAGTATTTCAGAAATGATTCCCGCAGATCCAATGGATCCCTTCAAATCTTTTTGTTTTAATTCCAACTCTTCCATTCGAATTCTTATAGCTTCTATGGGGTCCGGAGATTCAATTTTATAGTGCTTGTCTTCATATTCTTCGATCAAAAGAGCAAGCAATTCAGCTTCCTGTCCTTTGTCAGTATGGGGTGGTGAATCAAACACTTCTTCCAACCGCGATAATGCCAGTCCATATTCTTTTGGCGTTTTCAATAGTTTTGCTTTAAATCGTGTTGGCGTTGATTTTTTCATATTCCTGATGTGTACCGATAAATCGGATAAATAACCATTGTTTTTCGTAATTTATTCTTACAACCAGGCGATAATCATTTCCTTTAATGTTAAAGACCACCCTGGAATTTTTTAGGATACTGACATGAGCATAGAAATATTTTAGATCGGTCGGTCTATACCAATTGGCTGATTTCACCGTTTCATACCAGGTTTCTAAATAGGGTTTTGAATCAGAATATAGCTCCCAAAATTCCTTGATCGTTCTTTTTGCTATAACCCGTTACAGAAATCAAAGGTAATGATTATTCTCAATTTGAGAATAAAATTTTGATGAATACATTTCGAATCCTGATCCTGCAGATAGCACTGGAAGTAACTAATCCTGCTCTCTGCAGATAATCCATGAAAGGCTGGGGAAAACTTTTACCGACTACACTTTTGTAGCAGATAATTTAGATGGTTTTTGCTCGACCTGATTATTTAATGCCCGGAAGATCTGTGGAAAGCGTTCCCAGTTAAAATCCTTACCTCATTCCACTATCTTTATTCCATGAAAAAATTAATTTGGGTCCTGTGTTTGTGTTCATTCACATTGAGCCAGGCACAAGCACCGCCCAGGTCTAAAATCATCGCTTACTACACCGGCGATGGGGAAGGAATCAAGAAATATCCGGTACACCAACTGACCCATATCATTTATAGTTTTATGGGCATACGAAATGATACCTTGGGTTTTCGCAATGACAAACAAAAACAAACCCTACGGGACCTGGTCGCTTTAAAAACCAAAAATCCTCAACTTAAAATCATGGTGGCCATTGGCGGGTGGGGTGGTTGTGCACCTTGTTCAGAACTCTTTGCCTCGGCGGAGCACCGGGTCAATTTTGCAAAAACCACAGTAGCCCTTTTGAAAGAATATGGAGCAGATGGCCTGGACCTGGACTGGGAATACCCGGTGATCGAGGGATACCCCGGCCATAAATACGACCCAGCCGATCTCGGCAATTTTACCGAATTAGTAAAAGCGTTAAGACAGGAAATGGGTAAGGATTTTCTCCTGAGTTTTGCTGCCGGCGGGTTCACTAAATTTCTGAAGCAATCGATTGAATGGAATAAAGTAGCGCCTCTGGTTGACTTCATCAATCTCATGACCTATGACCTGGTGGGTGGATTCAGCAAGGTGACCGGCCATCATACTCCGCTGAGAGACTACAACCCGGACCAACAATCCACTGAAAAATGTGTCAACTGGCTCCTGGATCATGGAGTACCATCCAATAAACTCATCGTCGGCGCAGCTTTTTATGCGCGGGTGTGGAGCGGAGTTGAAAATATAAATAATGGGCTCTATCAAACCGGGACTTTCCTGAGAGGAGTGCCCTATCGCAATTTTTCCACCTTTTTCAGCGATACTTCGGGATACACTTATTATTGGGACAAAAAAGCCAAAGCCCCTTATCAATACAATGCCACCAAAAAACTCTATGCCACTTTTGACGATAAAAAATCAATCCGTGAAAAAACAAAATTTATCCGTCGGAAAAAACTGGCAGGTATGATGTTTTGGGAATTAAGTCAGGATGATCCGAAGGACGGGCTGGTGGGGGAGATGTATAGGAGGTTGAAAGGAGGTTAAAGGGTTAAAAGGTTAAAGG
>JAWXBI010000043.1:0-7470 GCA_034439915.1 Saprospiraceae bacterium
ATATTAGTTTTTAACTAAAATTTTCAGTACATTATCTTATTACTTTACACTTATGGCTAAGAAGACTGACGCAGAGTTGGTACACATGATTCGAACCGGAGGAGTTGACAGGGAAAAAGCCTTGAAAATCATCTATACCAATTTAAAAATCAAAGAAAAACTAGCCTCCATGATTTTATATAACAACGGAAATACCCAGGATGGGGAAGATATGTACCAGGAAGCAATCATCGTAATGGATAAAAATATCAGGGAAGGCAATTTCCGCACAGAAGGAAGTTTGGAGTCCTATTTATTTTCTATCGGCAAGTATCTATGGATGAATCAATTGCGAAAGAAAAAATTAACCCTCAAGGAAAAATTTTACGATCATGAATTAATCGGTGAAGGCATTGAGCCCGATCTGCTGATGATGAACGATCAACGAAAATCGCAATTAAATGAATTATTGGCAAAGCTGGGGCAGCGGTGTCAGGCCATATTGGCGCTCTGGCAGCTTTCCTACTCTATGGAAGAAATCGCCTCCAGACTGGGATTACATGATGCCTCTACAGCCAGAAAAGCGAAATACGACTGCCAGCAACAATTGATTAAGATCGTTCACCAAAATCCCCTCATTAAATCCAACCTATCATGACCCCACTACTAACCAACGAAACCATCATTGAACAGTTTGAATCCCACCTGACCGGAAAGATGAGCCAGGAAATCAGGGAAGAGTTTATCCAAAAATTGAATAACGACCCGCAATGGCAAGAAGCCTACCAGACCTTTCTTTTAAGCCGGGAAGTGATTGGGCTTAAAATTACCGAAAACCTCAGGACCCAGTTAAAACAATGGAACAAAGAAACCCATTCCAATAAGCCGGAAAAAGAAAATATAGTCCACCTCAGGCCCACCGAAAAGATCCGACGGTTAAATTCGGTCTTGGGTTATGCAGTTGCTGCAGGCGTTTTATTCCTTATGACGTTTAGTTTTATTCAATATCAAAAGGTTAAGCAGTTTACGGACATGGCTGTGGTGGAATATCAGGGCATTAATAGCAAAGCCAATCGAAGCGAGGGAGCCGGGTCAAAAGTAGATCAGATCATCATCGATTATGTCAATAAAACACAATCTTCTGATCAAACGATTAATTCGCTGAAACAAATCAGTCCGGATGCCTCGGGCATTGATTATTTCAAGGCTCAGAATTATCTTGGACGTTTGTATCTCCTGCAGGGAATGTGCATTGATATGAGCACCGCCTATCAAATTTCTGCTCAGCTGAACGGTTATAAGTATGATGGGGATATTGCCCAGGTCCTTTGTGAACTCAAGCAGGGATCCGGTCGCGAAGAACTTTCCGTAAATCTCAAAAAGATCCTGGACAACCCGGAACATACTTATTATGACCAGGCTGTCGAAATTGATAAAAAAATCAATTCCTTTTGGTGGTCACTTTTCAACTAATCCAGCCTTATCCAAACCACTACCGGCATATCCGATTTTCTGAACAGTATTTCAGACCTGTTTTTTCCGCGGATTTGTCTTGCGTGTGAGAAAAACCTTCAGGCTAAAGGACATCTTTTTTGTATAACCTGTTCGTATAAAATTCCGGTTACCGATCAATGGCAATATGCCGACAATGAGTTCAGTGCTAAGTTTACCGGCAGAGTATTAATTCAGCAAGGCGCTGCCCTATATCGTTTTGTACCGGGTGGGATGTTACAACAGGTTATTCATAAATTAAAATACCAGGACCGGCCGGATATCGGCTTACATATTGGTCGAAAGGCCGGTCATCAGATCAAAGCCCATTGGAAGCTGCCGGATTGTATAATTCCCGTGCCACTGCATCCTAAAAAACTTTGGAAACGCGGGTACAACCAGGCGGAACGACTGGCGATAGGCATTTCGGAAATCATTGAAGTACCGGTTTACGCCCGTGGGTTGATCAAATCCGTAGCGACCTCCAGCCAAACCAGCTTGCACCGCCAGGAGCGAATAACGAATGTGGAAGGTTCGTTTTTACAAAATCCATCTTACGATCTTAGGGGCAAACATATTTTACTCGTCGATGATGTATTGACTACCGGGGCTACCCTGGAAGCCTGCACCCAGGTGATCCTAAGGAATTCGGGTAGTCGGGTAAGCCTGTGTACTCTGGCCATGGGCAGGATGGGATAAACTTTTATTTATTCCTACCGTACTGAAATTTATTTTTACCGGATGGATGCTATTGAAATAATCAAAACCGAATGTATTCGCCGCTTGCGTGAAAACCAGGATAAGATTAATAAGGTGCTGACCCATCTTCCGGAAGAGGAGATATGGTGGCGTCCAAATCCAGCTAGCAATAGCATAGGAAACCTGATTCTTCATCTATGTGGCAACCTCACCCAATATGTCCTGAGCAGCATCGGAGGGCAATCAGACCACAGGGAAAGATCCAAAGAATTTGAAGCCATTGGCCCTGTTCCGGCATCAGCGCTTTTGCCTAAATTTAATGGGGTCATGGAGGCGGTATATTCAACCATCTCTACTGCCTCAGAAACAGAATGGATGCGGATAAGAGCCGTTCAATGTTATCAGGAGTCCGGCATCGGCATCCTGATACATGTAACAGAACATCTCTCTTATCATACCGGCCAGATTATCTATCTGATAAAATGGAAGGGAGGGAAAGTCCTGGATTTTTATTCGAGCTCTGATCTGGAACAACGGCAAAATCCATGAACAATTGATTTATTGGGTTAAAAAACAAAGGCCTGGCTTTTCAGACAGGCCCGGTCACAAGGTATTTTTATACTAATCAGTAAAACTGATTTAAAAAAATTTAAGCAGTTTTGATTTTGATGTTTCTGAAGCTGATCATACCTCCGTGGTTTTGTAAACCGATATGGCCGGTTTTATTTAAACTCCAGCCCTTTAATGTTTTAAATTTTGATTTAGCTACAAGTGCCTTGAATTCTTTTGAACCGATTTCATATTCTATACATTTCACTCCGTTGAGCCAATGTTCAACATGATTCCCTTTTTTAACCACCCCTGCACTGTTCCAATTACCGGCGGCATTAAAAGTGGCGTTCTCACAGGGCATCAGATCATAATTATCTGCACTCAGGTGTTTGGAGGTTTCCATACTTTCATGGGTCTTGACATAATTGTTGTCAACCAGTTGAAATTCCGGGGCAGTCTGCCAGATAGCCAGTTTGGGGTTTTCGCTGACCAGGTAAAACAAGCCACTGTTGGCGGAATCGACGAGGTTAAATTCAAAACTCAGTTGGAAATCACCAAAGGTATCGCGCGTGATCAGGTCACCGCCCACCATGGCTCCATGTTCACCTTCCGGGGTTAATTTGATTTCTCCATTAACTGCTTTCCAGTTATGCGGGATAGAATCACCGTTGTACACTCTCCATTGATCGAGGCTTTTACCATCGAACAACAATTTCCACCCGTCGGCAGACTCAGCAGCAGTCAGGATATTGTGGGAATCCACGACCATAGGGGTGGCTGTTGAATCGGCAGTCATTGCCGAATCTGCAGGTTGCAGTTCTTTATTCTTGCAGAAAGCGAGCAGGACTGGAAATACCAGGAGGATTAGATTTTTCATTGAATGCGTATTTTACAATTGGGTTGCAAAATTAACTCTTCACCATGCCGCTTTATTCGGTTACCGGGTTAACGATGTGTAAATTTATGCTAATGAATTCCTTGCCAGGCAAGGGGAAGACTTTGCTGTCAGGCTTTTTTATCCTTATTCTCTATGGGATCTCCATCCAAATTTTCCCAGTCATTTTCATGCCCCATGACCCATTTGAGCCAGGGAATGATATAAAAAGGTAAAAAGCCGAAGATGACTGATATAAAAGCGGATTTAATAATTTTCCGGTCACCTACTGCCTCGGAAATGCTCGTTGGGATCAAATAGTATACGATCAGAAAAAGTACTACGGTCAATGCCAGGGAAATGATTAATCTGTATTTCCTCCATTGTTGACGGTTCAATTTTTTGTTAAGCATACTTAGGATGGCCGTTTGAGTTTTGCGCGGCTAAGGTATCATTTTTATAAATTATCGGGGTTGATTTTCAGGTGGTAACGTCCTCCAGGAAGGGGTAGTTAATAGTATTCGGAATAAAGCACCCTCTTCTGAAGGGTCCTGAGTGTGTATGACACAATGCAGGTTTAAAGAATTGGATAAAATAAGACCTGGAAGCCCTCCTGGCCAAGCCTGACAGGGTTTTATTTAATAGGGTATCAAACCCTGTCCGCCGACAGGCGGGCTTCCAGGTCTTGTAAAAGAATTCAAAAATCCTGCAATCTGTCATACACACGGTCCTGATATTAAGTCTTTAACACGGATAATTTTATTTATCTTCCATTTGAGATTAATAACCCTGATCCTAATGTTGGATTGACACGTTAGTTTATCAGGGATAGAAATTGAAAAACAGATACCCATACTCATCAATACTTAAATAAATCGTTTACAGTTTTTACACATTCATTAAAAACACCAACATCGATCTCACCGATTTTCTTTTGGAATCTCAATTTGGAAATGGCTTTAATCTGAAATAAAATAATTTCAGTATCGGATTTGAGCCCGTTTGTTTTGTCCGGAGTCAGTACAGGGTTGCCTTTATATTTTTTTATTTTAGTGGATAAGGGGGCAACAATTACGATAGGCATATGATCATTCAATGCATTACCGCTCAAAATGATTACGGGCCTTACTCCAGCTTGTTCCGACCCTTTGGTTGGGTTTAAATCTGCGTACCAAATTTCCCTTTGTTTCATTGGTCCAGATGTTGGAGGTAGTCCTTCATTCCTTCTTCGGCCATTTTTAATACGTCTTCATCTTTAGCGGCTCGCTTATAGGATTTGATATACTCTGCCCTTTCCAGGTGATCCAGGTAGAGTGTCAGGGCAGATTCGATCAATTTGTTTTTTGGCAAAGCCAGGGATTTTGCCTTTCGGGAAAGTTTTTCCAACAGTTCATCTGGCAGGGTACTTGTAAAAGTAGACATATGATTTATACATTTATTTTACAAATATAATTCATAATTACAAAACGTATTAAATTTGATCCTGATTTTTTTCCCATAGAACAATTTGCTTTGGAAATCCGTCTGGGATTTATTTTACACAAAATGAAACTGAAGATGGATTTATACTGTGATCCAGTTTGTTAATATTATCTCCGTTTCGGATTTACCTTTTCACACTCAGTGGTCTAGGTGCTCTAGTGTTAAAATTGATTTCAATGTCTAATAATTAGACTATATTTGTCGGATTATCCGACATTGATGTATCTCAACTGCCATAGCTACTACAGCCTTCGTTTCGGGACCCTCTCCCCTGCCGAACTGGTCACCGATGCGGTCGCCCTGGGCCATACCTGCCTGGCACTCACCGATATCAACAACACCTCCTGCAGTTATGGGTTTTTACAAGCCTGCGAAAAAGCGGGCATCCGCGGCCTGCTCGGCATAGAATACCGGGATACCGATCACCGCTACCTCTATACCGGCATCGCAAAAAATGCCGAAGGCTGGCGTGAGCTCTGTACCCTGCTCACCGATAGTTCGCTCAAAGGGGAACCCCTGCCCTCCATAGCCCCATCCTTTCACCATTGTTTTATCGTCTACAAATCCCTGCCCAAACCACTGGCCGATTTTAACCCCTATGAATATTACGGCATCAGCCCGGCAGAAATCGGCGGCCTTTTTTCATCTGCCCTCCGGTCCCGGCCCGACCGGCTGATCGCCTTCGCTACCATTACCCATCGCCAGGCCGAAGGATACCGCGTCCATAAGCTAATGCGCTGCATCGACCGCAATATTGTCCACAGCAAACTGAGCCCCGCCGATACCGCCTCCGAAACAGAGTCCATGATGAGTTCAACAGCCCTGAGGGCCCTGTATCAGCGATATCCCGACTTGATTACCCGGGCAGAACATCTCATGGACCAATGTGAGATCTCTTTAGAAAACGGCACCAGCACCAACCGGCGCACCTTTACCGGCACCCCCGCGGGAGATCACGAACTGCTGAGTAAACTGGCCAGGGAAGGTAAACGCCGCCGCTATGGCAACCTCCCTCAGGCCGGCGAGCGTACCGAAAAAGAACTGCAGGTTATTTTTAAAATGGGCTTTGCGGCTTATTTCCTGATTACGTGGGATGTGGTCCGGTATGCGCGCAGTGCGGGGTATCATCATGTGGGCCGGGGCAGCGGAGCCAACAGTATAGTCGCCTATAATCTCGGCATCACCGACGTCGACCCCCTTGAACTCGATTTGTACTTCGAGCGTTTTATCAACCCGCACCGGTCCTCTCCCCCTGATTTTGATATTGATTTTTCGTGGAGCGAGCGCGACGACGTCACCGATTATATCTTCAAACGGTACGGCTATGAATACACCGCTCTGCTTGCCACCTACAATACGTTTAAGGGTCGCTCAATCATCCGCGAACTGGGGAAAGTATTCGGTCTGCCCAAAAACGATATCGACCTCATCGTGGAAGAGCCCCTGGCTTCGGACAAACACCACCCCTGGGCCAGGCATATCTTTCGTTTTGGTAAACTCATCGAAAATTTCCCCAATTACCTCTCCATCCATGCAGGGGGTATCCTGATCAGCGAAAAACCGCTCAACTACCATACCGCCCTGCAGATGATGCCCAAAGGGTTTGCCATCACGCATTTTGATATGTACGGGGCAGAAGATTTGGGGTTTCATAAATATGATGTACTCAGCCAGCGCGGACTAGGGCATATCAAAGACGCCGTAGACCTCGTCAAACGCAACAAGAGCCAATCGGTCGATGTACACGATATCGCCCGCATCAAAGAAGACCCCAAAGTCAGGGGACAGTTGAGGTCGGGCCATTGTATCGGTTGTTTTTATATCGAATCCCCGGCTATGCGGGGCTTGCTGCACAAACTGCGTTGCGATGACTATGTGCACCTGGTCGCAGCGAGTTCGATCATCAGGCCGGGGGTAGCACAAAGCGGGATGATGCGGGAATACATTGAACGCTTTCACCATCCCGAAAAAATCCAATACCTCCACCCGGTATTTGAAAAAAACCTGAAAGAGACCTACGGGGTCATGGTTTACCAGGAGGATGTCATGAAGATCGTACATCATTTTGCCGGACTGGACCTGGATGAAAGCGATGTGCTGCGGCGCATCATGACCGGCAAGAAAAAATCGTCTGATACGTTTATGCGGCTGAGGGATAAATACTTCATCAATTGTAAAGCACGGGGATATTCTGACGCATTGACCCAGGAAGTCTGGAGACAGATCGAAAGTTTCAGTGGTTATTCCTTCTGCAAAGCCCATTCGGCCAGTTTTGCAGTCGAATCCTTTCAGAGTTTATTTTTAAAAACTTATTATCCGCGGGAATTTATGGTGGCCGTGATCAACAATTTCGGCGGTTTTTACCATACCGAACTCTACGTACACGAAGCGCG
>JAWXBI010000044.1:0-7432 GCA_034439915.1 Saprospiraceae bacterium
TAAGCGACTGCTTTTTTCATCACCCTTGCACTTTTTACAACCTGAGGCAAAAACATTTTACCTGAACCAAACAAATCACCGACGACGCTCATGCCATCCATCAATGGGCCTTCGATGACAGAAAGTGCTTTTTCAAATTGTAGTCTCACCTCTTCTATATCCTGCTCGATGAATTCATCAATACCTTTTACCAATGAATGTTCCAGTCTTTTTCTAACCGGTTCATTTCTCCAGGCATCGTCTTTAATTAAAACTTTTCCTCCACCTTTGATGCGTTCAGCATAAGAAGTCAGGGCTTCAGTAGCCTTATCATTACGATTAAATATTACATCTTCTACCAGGATCAATAAGTCTTTGGGTATTTCTTCATAGACTTCAACCATTCCTGCATTCACTATACCCATATCCATACCTGCCTGAACGGCGTGATATAAAAAAGCAGAATGCATGGCTTCCCGCACCCGGTCATTGCCCCGGAAAGAAAATGAAAGATTACTCACCCCACCGCTGATCTTGACCCCGGGACAGCGTTTTTTTATCTGCCGGGTAGCCTCTATATAATTGATGGCATAATCATTGTGTTCTTCTATACCGGTAGCGATAGCGAAAATATTGGGATCGAAAATGATGTCCTGGGGTTTAAACCCTACCTGTTGGGTCAATATATCATAGGCCCGTTTACAAATGGACACTTTTCGTTCAATCGTATCCGCCTGGCCTTGTTCATCGAAAGCCATGACCACAGCTGCCGCCCCGTACCGATGTACCAATCTGGCTTGCCGTATAAATTCCGCTTCACCTTCTTTCATCGAAATGGAATTGACGATGCTTTTGCCTTGCAGGCATTTGAGGCCTGCTTCGATGACTTTCCATTTGGATGAATCCACCATGATGGGCAGTTTTGCAATTTCAGGTTCTGCGGATAACAACAGTAAAAACTTTTCCATAGCCGCCTCGGAGTCCAGGAGACCTTCATCCATGTTGACATCAATGACCTGGGCACCCCCTTCAACCTGTTGCTGAGCTACTTTTAAAGCCTCCGCATATTTATTTTCTTTTATAAGCTTGGCGAAAGCTTTGGAGCCGGTTACATTGGTCCTTTCTCCGATATTGACAAAATTGATACTTGGATAAATCACTAAGGGTTCAAGACCTGATAATTCAGTATAAGGAGTGATTTGAGGTATTGCCCTGGGTTTTACGCCTTTTACACCTTCTACTAATGCTCGTATATGTTCTGGTGTAGTACCGCAACATCCTCCTACAATATTGACAAAACCACTGGACGCAAATTCTTTAATATATTGTTGCATTTCTTCAGGACCCTGATCATAACCTCCCAATTCATTGGGTAACCCGGCGTTGGGATAAGCGCTGATATAACAATCGGCTACCTTGGATAAGGCAGCCAGGTGTGGCCGCAGTTCTTTTGCGCCCAGTGCACAATTGAGACCGACACTTAATAAATTGACGTGGTTTACCGAAATCCAAAAAGCCTCCGCAGTTTGACCGGAAAGCGTACGTCCACTGGCATCGGTAATAGTGCCGGAAACCATGATCGGAAGCTGGCTGCCCGTATCGTCCATATACTTTTGCACGGCAAACAAAGCAGCTTTGCAGTTGAGGGTATCAAATACGGTTTCGATGAGCAAAACGTCTACACCTCCATCCACCAAACCCCTTATTTGTTCATAATATATAATAACCAGCTCATCAAAATGGATGGCCCTGTAACCCGGATTGTTGACATCCGGAGACAATGAAGCCGTCTTATTGGTCGGCCCGATAGCACCGGCCACAAAACAAGGTCGGTCGCGGTGTGTCGCCAAATAAGTCTTTACAGCATTGCGGGCAAGTTGGGCAGAGGAATAATTGAGTTCATAAGCAAGTGATTCCATATGATAATCCGCCTGGGAAACCGCATTGGCATTGAAGGTATTGGTCTCGATGATATCTGCACCGGCTTCCAGATATTCTTCATGGATGGCTTGTATAATCTGGGGTTGTGTCAAACTCAACAATTCGCTGTTGCCTTTAACGTCATGTGGATGGTCTTTGAAGCGGGTTCCCCGGTAATCCAGTTCATTCAACCTATACCGTTGAATCATGGTACCCATAGCGCCGTCCAGCACCAGGATACGTTGTTTAATCAGTTGATGTATCGATTCACTCATTTTTAAGGAGTGCAAAGGTAAGCACTTGATAGCTATAAATCTATTGAAACGATTCTGTATACATTTTATCAATTTCCTTCTGATAATGATTCATCAAGGCATTTCGAATGGGTTTAAAACTAACTGTCAGTTCACCCAGGTCGACGGACCAATCGGTTTCACAAAGGACAAAATTTCTAACCCGTTCCAAATTGGATAACGAATCATTGAGCCCATCAATTTCTGTTTGTATTTTATTCCTGACTTTAATATTGTGGACCATATAGGTAGGAGATGTCCAATGTATTTTTTCACTTTCACACCAACTTTGCAAGACCTCAAAATCCGGAACCATTAAAGCAGTGATAAAAGGGCGTTGAAACCCAATGATTAAACAACGTAAAATAAATGGAGAAGAACAATAATGCAGTTGCAGGGGCTGTGGTGCTATATATACTCCGGCGGAGGTTTTAAATATATCCTTCTTCCGATCGGTAATTTTTAAATAGTGTTGGTGAACAAATTTACCGATATCACCTGTCCGCAACCAACCATTGGTGTCCAATACTTCCGAAGTAAGATCAGGCCGTTTAAAATAGCCTTGCATGATATTGGGACCCTTCACTAAAATTTCACCTTCCCCTTGTTCATCCGGTTGGTCAACTTTTATTTCCAGGCCCGGAACCGGCCTGCCAACTGTTCCAAAAATATTCAATCCGGGTTCAAACCGGTTAATAGAAATCAATGGAGCCGCTTCCGTCATGCCATATGCCTCCACGATTTGAACATTGGCCGCTGCAAAAAGTTGACTGATGCGGGATTGAAGCGAGGCTGCCCCGACCACCATATATTTTAATTTACCTCCCAGCAGTTTTTTCCAATGGTTAAGGACCAGCCATCTCGCCAGGATTAATTTAAATTGATAGAGGGGTTTAAATTCGGTATCAAAAGGTACAAACTGTTCCCCGACCCGTATGGCCCAATTGATCCAATATCGTTGTAAACGATTTCGTTTAAACTTTTGTATTTCTACATAATTAATCATTTTTTCAAGGACTCGCGGAACGCTGGTACAGAAATAGGGTTGCACCTCTTTAAAGTCAGCCACAAAACGATCGGCGGATTGACTAAAATATACCGACACCCCGCAGGCCATATACGCATAACAAGTCACTCGTTCGAAAATATGACTGAAGGGTAAGAAGCTGATCACTTTGTGTTGTGGTTCCAGGGGCAGGAGATAAAGAATGGTTTTGATATTAAATACCACATTGGCATGACTGAGCATTATCCCCTTAGGCAAACCGGTGCTGCCTGAAGTATATAAAATGGTCAATAAATCCTGATCGGATATGGAAGATTTTATTTGTTGCAGTTTTTCCAGTTCGAAGGAAGATATTTCCTGGCCATCCATCGGTTGAAAATATCCGGGTTGATTATGCTGCAAATGAAAAACACGGGTTTGTTCAGGATCCAAACCGGCAGCTTGTTTTAATTTATCTGCAAAAAATGAATTAAAACAGATACATAGCTTTGCTGCTGTTTCGGTGAGTATGCGTTGTAGTTCGTGATCCCGTGCAGATGGGTGCAAAGGAACGACAACCAACCCAATCTGTTGACAGGCAAAATCGATAATCATCCAGTCCGGGTGACCGGATAAGGGAACTATTATTATTTTATCTCCTTTGATAAAACCTTCATTCAACAGCCATGTACTTAATGCATTGACTTTTTTTTGAAATTCTTCAATGCCGGTAGCCCGCCATTTGTTTTCGACCAATACATTTAGAAACCGGTTGTTAGGGTATTTTTTTTGTTGATATTCAATGAGATCAAAAATCCGGTTAAAATCGAACACCACCTTTCTGGTCTCTTTCATATCTTGATCGGTTCTGGATGGATGTAAAGGATATCATACAACAATTCAAAAAACAGTTTATAATCGGTCAGGTTATTGTGCCGGGCCCCCTTTACCGGGTGCAGGATGATTTTGCCGGGGTACAGGTTTTTTAGTTTGACGCTTTGTTCAAAACTAATTAACCGGTCATGGGTACCATGTATAATGTGCACAGGACAGGTGACTGACTTTAGATATTGATCCGTCCGGATATCGTAACGCAGCAACCAGGATAAGGGAATAAAAAACAAATAACGATGAATGATATAATAGAAGCTATAATAAGGTGAATCCAGGATTAATAAACGCGGGTGATTCCATGCTGCAATGCGGGCTGCAACCCCACTTCCCCAAGACCGCCCGTACAATACAATATTGGATTCTTCATAACTTTCTGTCAACCATTTATAGAGGAATTGGGCATCGGTAAAGATTTTTTCCTGCGTTCGTTTGCCCCTGCTTTTACCAAAACCCCTGTAATCCATAATAATAAAATCATACCCATTGCTTAAAAAATCTTTGGCAAATTTGCTCCAACCCTTGATGCTGCGCGAATTGCCCTTCAGATAATAAACCACCCCCCGGGCATTGGGTACTTTAAAATACAAAGCGTTGATATAACCGCCGTCTTCCATCTCAAAATCAAGTTCTTCAAATGGAAAAGCATATTGATATTTAAATGAATCGTGAAGTATTTCCGGCCGGAAGAAAAACAAGTGTTGAAAGAAATAAAAACTGAGACATAGAAACAAATAGGCCAAGGCAATGCTTACTAAAATGGGAATAACCATCCTTATTTAATCGTAAATTGAATGGTTTAAATATAAACAGAATATAGGTCAATCCACGGATACCTGGTTTGGTTTAAAGTATTAGCATGGTTTGCGTAGAATTTTAGGCGGTGACGCCTAAAATAACGGCGCGCTGACGGAGACACCTAAAACACCCTGGATGACCTCAAAACAATTTCCGCATATTTCCAGCTTTGAAGAATATCTTTTTCAATAGCAGTAAGTGATTTTTGATCGTTGATATTCTGGTAGGCTGTTTTTAATCCATGTTGTGCCCAGCCGTTTTTAGGTAACCACATGAGGTCTTCCGAATACGTTTTTATTGCTTCTTCATTTTTACCGGCTTCAATCAATACCGCTCCGAGATGATGACGCACAGAAAAAAACCAATCCGGGGGTTCATTATAAGCCAGTTGGTCTTCCAGGGCCACTGCTTCCCTCAGTAATTGAATACTTTGATCAAAGGAAGATTCCACGGCGAGGATTTCAGCCTGCAAAACTTTGGCAGCAATCGAAACGATATCGGCAATGGAATTGATGGCCCAGATGGTCAGTTCCTTTAATGTGGTATCCCGTTTAATACTATCCAGGCGGGTCAGCGCCTCTCTGGCAGCAGGAATGTTTTTCTGATTGAGATAAGCCATACCCCTGGCATAATGGCGGATAGCTTGTACATAAGGCAAGTCGATCGCCGGTTCGGGTCGGGAGAGGATTGAATCCCAATCACCAAATTTTACCAGCACAAAATAAGGGATGAGGTAATAATGCTGCAATGTAGCCCATGCAGGGTCTTTCATCAAATCCCGGTCTATGTGTTCGCTCATTTTTTCGGATGCCGTCAATGCCCAGGATTTTTTACCTTCCAACGTTGCTGTAGCGGCCAGAAAGTGATAGTTATGCGGATAATAAGCCAGTGGATATACTCCCTGAGCGTGACACGAACTTACATATTGACTATCTATTTTAACGGCATTGATATTGGCGATAGAGCCTTCATGATAATCGCCTGTCCGGATGTAAATATGCGAGGACATATGGATCAGGTGGCCTGCCCCCGGTACCATACCCTCGTCAAATTTACGGGCGCTAACCAGGCCGCTTTCGGGATGAAAAGAAGCTTCTACTGCATGGATATAAAAATGATGCAGACCAGGGTGTTCGGGATATTGTTTTAGGAGGCGTTCGACGATGGAAACGATTTCTGGTGTCCAGGGTTTGGGCTGCCCTTGTTTGTCCCATAGATCCCAGGGATGCAGATCCATAACCGACTCGGCATACAGTGCTGCAATTTCAGGGTCCTCGGGATAAAGTTGGTGCAATTTTTTCATTCCTGCAGAATACGCACTGTCCAGGGGAGACCTGTTTTCAACGGGATCCTTTACATACCGGGTTGACAAGGTCATAATCAATTGTTTTTCCTTTTCTGTACATTGACCAGACCATTTTATAGCTTTTTGTATCGCGTTAAATGCTCTTTCATAATTATCGGGTTCCATCCCGGCATTATAATTGGGTCCCAATACGTAAGCAAATCCCCAGTGGCACATGGCACAGGAGGAATCCAGGCGGCTGGCATAATCGAAAGACCTGGCTGCTTCCGCATGATTAAAGGCATAGGATAATTTCAGTCCCTGATCAAAATACTGCTGAATAAGGGGATTATTGGTGGTGATGGCATAATGTAAATTTCCCAAACCCTCAAAAATCGGGGCGACCTGTTCGGTTTTATACCATAAGGCGTCGGAAGTCTGGGCACCACAAACGGTGACAGGAGTCGATGATTTGTTAACCTCTGTTTTTTCTTTTTGATTCTTGCAATGCATATTTCCTATAACCAAGAAGAGGAAGAAGATGAGTCTTAACATAAGATGGTGTTTAGTATCCCTTATAAAAATAATGAATTTTCCAAACCGGTTCCCATCCCGGACTAAAATTTTTTTTCTAGTAATTGGCCCATAATTTTTCGATGGAGGCCGTCTTTTATAAGGTCAACATTAAAATTGACTAATAAACCAAGTTTTATTCCCTTAAGTTTTAAATACGTTATTACTCTTTTATGATGTACTTTCTCCAGGTATTCAACCGATTTTAATTCGACCAGGAATTTATTTTCAAGAATCAGATCTGCTCTAAATCCTAAATCCATATCTATACCCCGGTAGTAGACTTTGATACCCTCCTGCCTGGTAAATGAAATATTTCTTTGTGTTAATTCATAGGCAAATGCTGATTCATAAACACTTTCCAATAATCCCGGTCCAAGTTCACGATGTATGATAAAACAAATATCTACGGAAATGGAAGCTAGTTCGTTCTCTGTCATAAGTGTTTATTTTTTAGATGATTTCGTTTTTGTTGTGCTCGCCGCGCTTTCTTGGTGGGAGTCCCTGCAATTTCTTCTCCCACAACGGCACCACGGACACAACGGTTATTTTTCAATAATATCTCTTTGTGCTCGCTGCGCTGCGCTGGCTTTGTGGGAGCCCCTCCTAATTTTCTTCTCCCACAACGGCACCATGGACACAACGGTTATTTTTCAAATATTTCTTTGTGCTCGCTGCGCTGCGGTGGCTTTGAGGGAGCCCCTCCTA
>JAWXBI010000045.1:0-20575 GCA_034439915.1 Saprospiraceae bacterium
AAGGGCAGAGGGCAAAGGGGCTGACTAACTGTTTATTTACATCTCCTTATGTCTTTCCCAATAATTCTGATCATCAATTTCATCCAGAATTGCAAGGTAATTGGCATACCTTAGAGGGTGGATCTTACCTGCTTCCAGGGCTTTTTTTACTGCACAACCGGGTTCATCGCGGTGCAGACAATCTCCATATTTGCAGCCTCCGAGTATGGAAAAAAATTCGCGGAAATTATGAGCCACATCCATGGTCTCCAGGTTATTGAAAGATAGTGTCTTGATACCCGGGGTGTCGATGATCCAACCGCCAAAATCAAGTCGGTGCATTTCTGCGAAGGTGGTCGTATGGGTTCCTTTACCGCTATAATCTGAAATCTCCGTGGTGCGCAGATCCAGATTAGGCTGGATGCTGTTGATCAGTGTGGACTTTCCTACCCCACTCTGGCCACCAATGAAAGTAATTTTGTTTTTCAATCGGTTATTCAATTCTTCCAGACCAATCCCGGATAAAGCTGATACGGCCAGGATAGGGTAACCTATCGTTTCATATAAAGTTTTAAGTTCCTGAAACAAAATGTCTTCCTCATCGGAAAATAGATCCGCTTTGTTGACCAAAATAAAGCAAGGTATATTCTGTGGCTCCGTCATCATGACGAACCGGTCAATAAAACCTTGTTTAAGATTGGGTTGAACCAGGGTGACCACTACACATGCCTGGTCTACATTGGCGGCTAGCAGATGCAGATGATGTTTTTGACGGGGAGATTGGCGGGTAATATAATTAGCCCTCGGGTATATGTGTTTTATTAAACCTTTGTCATCCCCTTCCGGTTCAATATCGACCTTATCGCCAACAGCGACCGGATTGGTCAATACTTTGTCTCCCAGGCGGAATTTACCGACAATCCGGCAATGAACTACTTTCTGATCTGTGGCCACCTGGTACCAATTACCAGTAGACTTGATCACGGTGCCTTTGTACAGCATAGCTCAATCTATTTGTTGCATAGAATACCGGTGGACGGCAGAGGCTATTTCATGCAAAATAGCCGGGTCCTTTTCCAATGCATTCCCGATGACCAGAAGGTCAGCTCCGGCTTTTATACTTTTCGATGCTTGTTCGGGGGTACCTATTCCGCCTCCAACGATTACCGGAATATCTACTGCAGCAGTGACCTGTTGAATCATAGTGTCGGTCACCGGATGAATTGCTCCGCTGCCCGCATCCAGATAGATCAGTTTGAGACCCAGCATTTCACCTGCGAGGGCTGTGCATACGGCAATATCCGTTTTAGTTGAAGGAATAGGTTTGGTATTACTAATATAAGAAACGGTGGTCTCTATCCCGCCGTCAATAAGCATATAACCCGTGGGAATTATTTCCAATCTGGAATTTTTCAACAAAGGTGCTGCTATGACATGGTTTCCGATAAGCAACTCCGGGTTTCTGCCGGATATCAGGGATAAAAAAAGGATTGCATCCGCCTTGTTACTGAGTTGCAGGGAGTTACCTGGAAATAGGATAATAGGAATCTTGCATGCCTGGGCAATGACTTCCAGACAATAATCCAGCATATTATTTACTATTAGGCTTCCTCCGACAAAAAAATAATTGACCCTGTTTTCGATGGCCATTTTGATTAAGTAGTCGAGGTTGCCCAACCGGACCTTATCCGGGTCGATCAAAACAGCCAATTTTTTTAAGCCTGCTTGTCTGGAAGCAAGCAAATCGGGATAAATCAAAGTTTTTTCAGGTCTGATGGTCATTGAGCTTTAACGCTCAAAGGTAGTTGTTAATTTTGTAATACACGGAGGCGCTACAATCAATTGTAAAAGGTAGTATCGTCCAAATACCCGTTGATGGTCAATAATTTACGGGCTTCTTCCTGTTTGGATTCCGGCACGAAAAGGCTCAGTTCCCCAATAAAAATATAGTTGGAATCCTTTTGATTCACAATTTGGTTTTCGATACCATAGGCGGTCAATAAATCACGCACCCCCATAGCTTCCAACTCTGACGTCCCACTCCATATTTTGAGCCAGCGCATTAATTATTTAATGTTAAGTTAACATTGAAGATATAATTTTGACCGATTTTACAACTGACCAATCATGAATTTTAATAAGATCCTCACCTTTCTGGTGCCTAAAAACACCAAATTTTTTATTTTATTTAAACAAGCGAGTGCCAATTTGATCGACGGAGCCGACCTTTTGAATAAAATATTTTCCAAACAGCCTTTGGATGATCGTGTAGAGGACTCGGTAGAAATGCATAAGTTGGAAACTAAGGGTGATCAGATTACCCATACTATATTTAGTGATTTAAGCTCCAATTTCATCACCCCTTTTGACCGGGAAGACATTCATGAAATGGCCTCGGCCATAGACACTGTCCTTGATACCATGGATGGCACAGCCAAGCGGGTAAAGATGTATAAGATGGATCAGGTCAGTCCGCAAATGGTCCAGCTTGCCAGTTTAGTGAAGGCTGCGGTCCTGGAAATTGACGCCGCCCTTCATGCCCTGGAAAACATGAAAGACCCAGGTCGGGTAAGGGAAGCCATAGGCCGAATCGACGAGATCGAAAAACATGCAGACAATATACATAATGAAGCGATAGCTGACTTATTTCAGAATGAAAAAGATGCGATCCAACTGATCAAAAAGAAAGAGATCCTTCAGAATCTGGAAAAGGCCGTTGATTTTTGTCTGGATACAGCCAATGTAATAGAAAACATCCTCATCAAAAATTCATAAGGCAAGATAATGACCACCTTGCTTATCATTATTATCATCCTGGCTCTCGTATTTGACTTTGTTAATGGGTTTCACGATGCGGCCAATTCGATAGCAACAGTGGTATCCACCCGGGTGCTCACGCCTTTGCAAGCTGTCCTGATGGCGGGTTCATGTAATTTTCTGGCTTATTGGTTGTTTGAACTAAAAGTTGCTGACACCGTTGCGAAGACAGTCCATAAAGAACATATTACACTCCTGGTTATTTTATCGGGTATTATTGCCGCTATTGTTTGGAATTTATTTACCTGGTGGAAAGGCATTCCCAGCAGTTCCTCCCACACCTTGATTGGTGGATTTGCGGGTGCTGGAATAGCCAAAGCAGGAACGTTTGATGCCATCTCTGCGGATAAAATCAATATTATTTTGATTTTCATTGTACTGGCACCAATAATAGGTATGTTGGTTTCTTATTTCTTTTCCTTATTCACCATGTATATGGTCAGACGGTTATCTGCTCGTCAGGTCGATGGAATATTCAGAAAATTGCAGGTTGGTTCAGCTGCTTTTTTCAGTCTTATGCACGGGGGGAATGATGCCCAAAAAGTAATAGGTATCATCGGTGCTGCCCTGGTGGCCCAAAATCAAATCACAGACCTACATCATATTCCAAACTGGGTACCCATTTCCTGTTATATTGCCATTGGACTGGGGACGATGATGGGTGGCTGGAGAATAGTAAAAACCATGGGGCACAAAGTCACCAAATTGACCCCGTTTGAAGGTTTCGCTGCTGAGACTGGCGGTGCTTTAACCTTATGGATGACCGGTAAATTTGGTATACCCGTGAGCACCACACACACCATTACCGGAAGTATTATAGGCACCGGATTACTTAGGAGGGTGAGTGCGGTGCGCTGGGGGGTTACGATCAGTTTGCTTTGGGCCTGGTTGATTACGATACCGATATCTGCCTTGATGGGGGCGTTGTTTTATTTTATTGGGACGAAGTTTTGAAAGACAAATAGGGGTTGGAAGATAGGGAATAGAAGATAGGGGATAGAAGATAGAAGCTCATATTCATCATCAAATGCCTTGAATCTTTCCTATAGGTAATGCGCTCTAAATATCTACCTTAGTTGCCTGAATATGCCACTGCAAATTTCCCAGTTGTTTGTCTACCCCATTAAATCCCTGGGAGGTATTTCAGTCAACACTTGGCCAATAACGCGTACAGGCTTAAAACATGACCGGCGTTGGATGTTGGTCGACCCTTCCGGACGTTTTATATCCCAGCGAGAAGCCTCTGCCCTTGCTCTGCTTCGGATCCAAATAAATGAAAACTCATTGTCCGTTTTTCATAAAGACCAACCGTCAAATCAACTATGGATACCTATTTTAGACACAGATAAAATGAATGACCTGCCCCGCAATAAGGTGGTCATATGGGACGATGTGTGTGCGGCGGCGATCTATCCTTCAACCTATTCCGAGTGGTTTTCGGAAATGATTTCAAAGCCCTGTCAATTGGTATATATGGATGATACGGTCAGGAGGGAAGTAGATAAAACCTATGCCTTCAGGGATGAGATTACCTCCTTCAGCGATGGTTTTCCAGTACTGATGATTGGGCAATCTTCCTTAGATGATTTAAATGCAAGGCTCTCCTACCCTCTTCCCATAAATCGTTTCAGACCCAATATCGTATTCGAAGGGGGATACCCCTTTCAGGAAGATGCTATGCCGCTATTCGAAATCAATGGATTGGAATATCGGGCGGTCAAACCCTGCGCAAGATGTATTATTCCGACCATAGACCAGGAAACCGGGATTAAATATGATGAACCTATTAAAACACTGGCCTCTTATCGGCTAAAAGATAATAAAGTATTATTTGGACAAAATGTCCTGGTGTCCTCCACCGGTACCATCTCTGTGGGCGATGAGGTCCACTTGAGGTAACTGTACTGTTTTAGTTTTTCTCTTGTAGTTGAATCCTTCTATCCCCTGTAATCCTCCGGTATGCAACCAAACCAATCGGCTACCCGATTTAAAATATCCCTTTTTAATCAGGTCAAACAAACCAAAAACTACTTTTCCATTATAAACTGGATCAAGCGGAATGGAAGTTTGGGAATAAAAAGACTGGATAAAGGAGAGGTATTCCTTTGTGGATTTGGCATACCCGCCAAGACAATATTGGTCAAAGAAGATAAAATCACTGGTAGTTACTCCGGCTTGGTTTGCTATTTTCAAGGCAAGCGATTGGTCATGGACTGCTGTGATTACCACCACTTTAGTTGACCAGCCTATCCGCTTTATTTCACTGATCAAAGCTGCGGCGGTAGAACCAGTCCCGGCAGCCAGAGCCAGGTAGTCGGGGGCGTTCTGCTGGGTGCTTAGTTCTTTAATAATTTCAGCTACTCCCGGAAAAGCTAATGGGTGATCTCCTCCTTCCGGCACGATATAATATTCCTGAAGATCCATCAGAATTTGTTGAACCGACAGCGCATCTAGTTTTAGTCGATAATCTGACCTGGGGATAAAATACAATTTCATGCCCTGGTTGGAGGCAAACCGGAGGGTAGGATTGTTTATGTCTTTTTCCCCCCGGATAATACCCACTGAAGGAATTTTTTCCAATGCACTAAAGGCCGCTACGGCATGGATATGATTTGAAAAACAACCGCCAAAGGTGATGATCCCCCGGGCATTTCGATTGACCACATCGCGGATAATAAATTTAAGCTTCCTGTATTTATTGCCTGAAATCTCAGGATGTATCAGGTCATCCCGCTTGACATACCATTCGACCGGAAGATCCAAATTGATTCTTTCAACCGGACTGGGAAGCCTAAAAAGATTTATTCCTTCCATGCAAAAGTCTCCTGCATGTGTCGTATATCCCGGATCAAAAACTGCAAAGCCGGTTTGGTAGAATCTGCATTAACCTGAGCATTAAAATAGAGTGAAGCTCTGAAAAAATGTCTGGTGGTGTCCGTAAAATAAAATTGATATGGTGAGGCAACCTGCCCTTCTATTTCAAAAGCCATTCCATTTACTCCATATGGGTTTTTCAGGACCATTTCATTCCGGTAATCTGCTTTGATATTGTGTTTTGACAATAGCTTGTATTCATCCTGGATATACTGCTCAAAATCGTTTTTATTGCTGATCGTTCCATAACTGCAATGCAAGGATGCGTTTAGGGATGGAACCTGTATGGTGAACCAACACGGATGGACTGGTTTTTCATTGAAAAACAAAGTATCCTGGATAACCTTTCCATAGGACGGGAATTCAAACTTCAGCGGGCAATAGGATTGTTCGACCTTTAAATAAGAAACCTCCGGGTATACAATTCTTGGATAGGCATGAGGTTTTGGGGTGTTGATTTCTTCCTTACAAGAAAAGAATAAACTTCCCAGCATCATTAAAAAAATAATTATGGTAAAGCGCTTTAGTCTGTTATTCTTCTGAAGTGAATCAGAAGGGTAAATCATCATCGTCCTGCTTTGCTTCTTTAGAACTATAGTCATTTTGACCAGCGGGGGGGGCCTCACTGCCAGGAATTTCGCCATATTGTCTCGGTGGGCCGGAATATTCTTTTTTATCCAATCCGCGGAGAGAGTTGGCTACAATCTCTGTAGAATAACGATCCTGCCCTTCTTTATCCTGCCATTTTCTATGCGTAATTTTCCCTTCTATGTAGACCAGGCTGCCTTTATGAAAATCTTTTGCAGCTCTTTCGGCGAGTTGTCTCCATGCGACGATATCATGCCACTCCGTCAAGGTTTGCCATTCGCCGCTTTTGTCGCGATAGCTTTCATTGGTGGCGAGTGAAAATTTCACAACGGAGACCCCACCTTCCAAGTGACGGATCTCAGGATCTTTACCCAGGTGACCGATTAAGGTTACTTTGTTTATCATAATGTATTTTTCTTAATTATAATATACAAAGGTAAGGATTGGAGGCCAGATTTGTACTTCAAACGCATGGCCACTAATTTGTCCATTACCCACCATAGGATAAGTCAAGTTGATTTTTTAAAATATATTAATCATTGATTTTTAAATAATTAGTTTAACAATTTTTCGATTTTGAATCAAGCGTACCATGGTATTAGTATAATCCCTGAATGCAATGCAAGGATAGTGACTAACTTATTTTGTAGTAGTATTGAAAAGATTAATCCAATTTAGGGGTGTACTCCGGAAGGGTCAGAAAAGTCCAATTGAACATCCATTTAGCTATCGAAAACAAGCCATAAAATATTCCCATAATAATTTAAATCTTGTGGTAAGGAATTGGGTTCAGGCTTCTTGTTTTTCTGTCTTCTGGACAACTTCGAACTCGTTGAGCACGATTTCGGTGACATAACGCGGGGTACCGTCCTTCGCCTTATAGTTCCGGGTGGTCAATTTCCCTTCCAGGGCTATTTTATTGCCTTTGTGCAGGTTTTTCTCCACCTTTTCGGCCAGATCACCCCAGGCTACTACCAGATGCCAATAAGTATGTTCGATTTTTTTTCCCACATTATTCGTGTAGGATTCATTGGTCGCCACTGAAAAACTGGCCATTTTCCGGGTATAACCATCGGTGCCGGTTTCAAATTGTTTTAAGGTCGGTTCCTGACCAAGGTGCCCTGTAATAAGGACTTTGTTGTTGATGTTGTGCATATAGGTGTGTTTAAAAATTTACGGGTTGATATGAAGGGTTAAGGGGTTAAGGGGTTAAGGGGTGAAAGGGTGGTGAATCCATTTATTCGATTTTGAACCAAATTTGGGGCATGCTTTCATAATAGTCGGCCTACAATCAATTACTTTCGTTTATAGCTGTTTGTATTCGTTTATAATCATCAATCGGGTATAGATACGCCTGTAAGGGATTAACTTCAGAAAAGAAATGTTTCAATTTTGCCTGCCATAAATTTTAAACCCTGCAAGGCATGGATATTTAGTGGGCAGTTCTTCGACCATCAGGAATAATCCTGCAAGTCTGGAAAATGAATAAGTACTGGTCAGGTCAAATTGGTGTGAAGTGGTCAAAGATGTTCGGACCGCCGTATCTTTATTCTGAATAACTATTAAAATCCAATGACCAACCTAATAATACACAATCTGGTGATCCTGTTCTGGGCTTTATTAAAATGTAGTCTTCCGGGTATTAAAACGGGCCAAAGTGCAAATACCCCAGGCTCCAACAACCAGGTTATTTCGGGTTACAACCTGAGTAGTCCGGATGCAGTGGTCGTACTTCCGATCGCCTTGCGCGAAATTTCCGGCCTCACCTTTATCGATACGTCCGTTTTTGCCTGTGTCCAGGATGAAAAAGGCACCTTGTTTTTATTTCATCGGGGTCAGAATGAAGTCATCGCATCTGAAACCTTCTACAGCAACGGCGACTTTGAAGACCTCTGCCGGGTAGGCCAGTCTATTTTTGTCCTGCGCAGTGATGCAACCCTTTTTGAAATAGAAAATTATGAGGACCGTCCGTTAAAAACGATTTCCTATGGTCTAAACATCCCCGCGTATGATAATGAGGGCCTGTGTTTTGACAAAGAAAATAACCGGCTGCTGATCGCCAGCAAAGGAAATTCCGGCAAAGGAGAAGAATTTAAAAATAAACGTGAGATTTATGGTTTCGATTTAAAAACAAAATCACTGATCGAAACACCCGTATTCACTTTTGACGAAAAATTACTCAAACAATTTGCTATTGATCAAAATATCCAACTCCCCGTCAAAGTGAAAAAAAGCGGTAAAACAGAGCCGGATATTAAATTCAGACCCACCGCTATCGGAATACATCCTATGTCTAAAAAACTGTTTCTGTTGTCCGGACCGGATCAAATGTTTTTTATTTTTAGTCCTCAGGGGGTCATCGAACACCTCGAAGCCCTGGATGCGGAATTATTCACTCAACCGGAAGGTCTTAGTTTCTTAGAGAATGGCGATCTGTTTATCAGTAATGAAGGCCAGAATAAACAGGCTACTTTATTGCGATTTAACTACAAGCCGCTCTAAAAAAGCTCCTCAGCGTCAAGGCACGACCTACCCTGTTTTCATTTTCAGGGCACCCCTTCCTTTATTCCACGACGATTTAGTGAGACTGAAAAATAAATTTTTAATTTCTGGTAAATTATTTTTAGGTTTGTCTAACTTTTATTTTAGGCGATATGGGCTATTCTGTCAGTGAAGAAAATTATATCAAGGCTATTTTTCATCTTCAGCAAAAACAAGGCAAGGTGACCACTAACGAGCTGTCCAACCATATGAAAACCCGGCCGGCATCCATCACCGACATGTTGAAGAAACTCAAAAAGCGCAACCTGGTCCACTACCAGCCTTACCAGGGATTTAAGCTGAGTGTCACGGGTAAAAAAGCTGCGATTGAAATTATCCGACGGCACCGTCTATGGGAATTTTTCCTTGCGGATAAACTTAAATTTAACTGGGTTGAAGTACATGAAATGGCCGAACAACTCGAACATGTGAGCAATAAAAAACTGATCGACAAACTGGATGAATACCTCGCCTTTCCAAAGTTCGACCCTCACGGAGATCCTATACCGGATATCAATGGAAAAATGGATAGTACTCCCCAGGTCAGCCTGGATCAATGGTCGTTAAACAAAACTGCTTATGTCAGCCAGGTCATGTATTCTTCTCCTGAACTCCTGGAATTGCTGGCCCACCATAAAATTGCCATTGGTACTGCTTTGGAAATAAAAAAAAGATTTGAATACGATGGGTCGATTGAAATAAAAGTGCAACAGCGTGCACCGGTGACTATAAGTGAAACATTAGCCAAAATCATATTTGTACATCATGGATCAACCCACCAATAAATATTCCTCCTTAAGCGAGGTACACCAAAGTGTGGACACCACCGCCACACATCGAAAAGGATGGAGGAAAATACTCGTCTATTTTGGCCCTGCCTATCTGGTCAGTGTCGGATATATGGACCCGGGCAACTGGGCCACGGACCTGGCTGGTGGAAGCCAATTTGGTTATAAATTGATCTGGGTGCTTTTGATGAGCAACCTGATGGCTTTGCTGCTCCAAAGTTTATCCGCCAGATTGGGAATCGTCAGGGGCAGGGATCTCGCCCAAGCCAACCGGGAAACCTATCCAAGATATGTCAATTATGCACTTTATTTCCTGGCTGAAATTGCCATAGCAGCTACCGACCTGGCTGAAATCCTGGGCATGGCCATTGGTATCCAATTATTGACCGGCTTGCCCTTGATCTATGGGGTATTAATTACAGTCCTGGATACGTTTCTTTTCCTCTATTTGCAGCGCCTGGGCATGCGGAAAATGGAGGCATTTATCGTAGCTCTGATTGCTGTGATAGGTTTATCCTTCCTGGTCCAGATATTATTAGCTAAGCCCGATTTGAGCGAAGTAGCCCTTGGATTTATACCTAGCCTTCCGGACCAGACTGCTTTGTATATCGCAATAGGCATTATTGGGGCTACCGTCATGCCGCATAATCTTTACCTCCATTCGGCCCTGGTTCAAACCCGGAAAATCAAGCGTGATGAGGAGGGGATAAAGAAAGCTATTAAACTTAATTTTATCGATAGTGCGATTGCTCTCAACCTCGCTTTTTTTGTCAATGCAGCAATATTAATCCTGGCTGCCTCCGTATTTTATGCTACCGGCCGAACTGATGTAGCTGAAATCAAGGTCGCTCATGAATTGCTGCAACCCTTATTGGGCTCCACCGTGGCTCCTATATTGTTTGCCGTAGCCCTTATTGCATCCGGTCAGAGTTCTACCATTACCGGGACACTCGCCGGCCAGATCGTCATGGAAGGCTACCTGCAATTGCGCATCACACCCTGGGTGAGACGATTAATGACGCGATTGATAGCCATCATACCAGCGGTAATCGTCATACTCATCAATGGGGAAGAAAATATCGATAGCCTGCTGGTGTTGAGCCAGGTGATTCTGAGTTTGCAACTGGGATTTGCTATCATCCCCTTGATCCATTTTACCAGTGACAAAAAGACTATGGGCAATTTTGCCATTAAACCCCTGGTCATTGTAGTGGCCAGTCTGATTACGGTCGTACTGATCTATTTAAATATACGTATGGTAGCTGAGCAGGCTACTTCTTTTTTTACCTCTTCCGACAATATCTATTGGAAATCGGTGATCATCGTGTCCAGTGTATTTTACCTGGTTTTATTAGTGGTTACCACAGTTTATCCATTGATGAATAAAAAACCAAAATCCGGCGTTCTCCAGATACATGCCGAAGCCGGGGAATTACAATCTATTCCTATACCGATATTTAAAAAAATCGCAATTGCGCTGGAGTTCAGTGCATACGATCCCAAATTAATTGCTTATGCCGTTGGACAGGGAAACCCAGACTCTACTTATGTATTGATGCATATCGTAGAGAGTGTACCAGCGGGGGTATTGGGTAAAGAAAGCGATGACCTGGAAACCCGGAAAGACAAAGAAAGGCTGGAAGATTATGTACTCCAATTGCAGAACAAAGGTTATGCTACAGAAGGATTTTTGGGATATCGCAGCCGGGCCAAAGAAATCATCCGCATCGTCAACGAATCCAAAGCAGATATGCTGGTCATCGGCGCGCACCGGCATACAGCGCTTAAAGACCTGATCTATGGAGAAACCGTAAATACAGTGCGACATGAATTAAAAATACCGGTATTGGTCGTCAACCTTTAAAGTATCCCATGGATTCAAAAGCCTGGAATTCATTCATCTCAAAATTTAGGTTATTATTGCAGCATGAAAAAATTCAGCTTAAAAAAATTGAACATCTTATATACCATACTGTTCCTGGGGACTTCATTGAACATTTATGCCCAGCCAGGCGTAGGCGCTAAACCAGAGAAGGGTGCTGAAATTTATTTTGACGGTTCCAGACCAATGCTGGATGAAAAATGGGAATATTGGCAGGGGCCCCGATTTGCAGCTTCTTTACCTTTAAAATGGGAAATTGTACCTGATCCAATCGATAAAGGCACTGTAGTCAACAGCAACGATCCCGCTGCTGCCGGCGGTAAATACGGATCTGCCGATATAGTCACCAAAAAGAAACTCACTGACTTCAGGTTGCATTTGGAGTTTTTTATTGTAAAACCCGGAGGCAATAGTGGGGTCTATCTGCAAAATCGGTATGAAATCCAGATCCTCGATGGCGATACGACCAAACACGGCATGGCTGCTGTGATCAATGAGACCGAATCACCTTATTCTATTTACACCGGTCCGGGCAAATGGAATTCATATGATATCGTTTTCCGGGCGGCGCGTTTTGAAAACGGAATTCGAACGGAAAAAGCCATGGTCACCATGTATTTTAATGGTAAAAAAGTCCACACCAATCAAACGATAAATCAGGTCTGGGGAGGCCCCAATTCCGGCGTTGATGGAGGCAACGACAAAGGCAAAGGAATTACCGATTCCCCCCAGGGGCTTAAATTACAGGCTGAAGGACATGATGTGTATTACCGCAATATCTGGATCAAGGAGCTCGACCTGAAAAAAGCGGATACGGACTTTTAAGTTTAAAGGGATTGCTCGGACCTATCCTTTTGGAGTATTTGAAGGAAGTCCATTTCTTATTATGTTTTAAAAGTCTGATGCCCAAAACTGGTGCACGACAAATTGCACTATTATTAAATGGAATTCGGATTTTAAGGTCTTATCTACTAGGTGGGGCCTTTAAAACGTGGTCTTGGTATGAGCAATAAGTTGGTTTATAGTAATTGGATTTATTATAAAATTATCATTGTTTATTAAATTAAATTTTTCAATAAAAACCGTTTAAACGGTTGATTGTCAAATGCATCCATTAGCCCACGATTTAAATCGTGGGCTATGGATGAAAATCTCAATTAATGGTTTCTAACCATTTAAAACCCGGAATTTGATTTCTCTTGAATGCATTTTGATCATCCTTAAAACACGTAAGTATATTTTCAATAACCCGGGATCAAACTTTAGTGTAATGCGGCCTTTGGCCTGTCGTGCGTCCCCAAAAATTCCCTCCCCGGAGGCTTCCATTAGTTTCTTTAACTTAGCATTGCCTATATTCAAATTCATGCCAGGTTTTGAACATCGTACAAACAAAAGGGGCGGCTCATTTACTTATGAAGCTGATGGCAAAAAATTGGCTGAAATGGTTTACTTCAATTCCGGTGACAGTACTATTATCATTGACCATACCGATGTGGATGCATCGCTCAAGGGTCAAGGGATCGGAAAACAACTGCTTGGTCACCTGGTCGAATTTGTCCGGGAAAACCATAAACTGGTCATCCCTTATTGTCCTTTTGCTAACGCCACTTTTCAAAAAACACCTGAATGGCAGGATGTATTGTCGAAGATCCTGATGAAGCCCCAAAGCCGCATGGATTTTATCCGTCAATTGTTCCATAAAAACAAAGTGGAATAAGGCACAATGATGATTACCCGGCGCGTGGCTCCCAATGATCTGGAGGTTATAGTTCAATTTATTCAACACCTCATAACAACCGGCGAATCGACTTCCGTAGACTGTATCCAAAGACTCACTGCTGAGGATCGCAGTGATTTAATCGTTGGATTGTTGAATAATAATTTGATTGGATACACTGGCCTGTAGGTTTCCCTCCTTAAACCCCGACATCTCGCTAATCTAAATGATGTAGAAGTAATTCCCGCATTCCGAAGCTAGGTTTATACTCCATTGCCCTTCGCTTTTTTATCGCTTGCCCAGTTTACCCTACCTTTATATGCAGTAAATAATTAATTTAATATGAATGAACCGTTATTTGTAGAGAATAGTATATCTATTAAAGCTTCAGCGATTGAGATCTGGGTCGCCCTGGTCAACCCGGAACAAACCAAAAAGTATATGTTTGGATGCGAAACGGTGTCCGACTGGAAGGTAGGCAGTGAACTCCTCTGGAAAGGGAGTTATGAAGGTCAGGATATGGTTTTTGTTAAAGGGAATATAGTGGATATCCAACCCGGAAAATTCCTGGCCTATACAACCATTGACCCCAACAATCCAGTCATTGAAGATAAACCGGAAAATTACCTGACGGTCACATACGAGTTGATACAAAACGGAGAAGAAACTACACTGACAACTACCCAGGGTGATTATTCAAAAGTAGCAGAAGGGGAAAAACGGTATCAGGAAACGATTGAAGGAGGTGGTTGGCAACCCATTCTGGAAGCAATAAAAAAACTGTTGGAATCCGCTTGAATTTCAAGAGTCTAACAATCTAATAAAAGTACACGATATGAAATACAGGCCTTTTGGTCAGACTGACATTCAACTTCCAGCTCTGGGTCTGGGATGCATGGGCATGAGCCATGGATATGGCCAACCCGACGATACGGAATCAATCGCAACGCTTGAAAAAGCTATTGAAATCGGTATGGTATTCTGGGACACTGCCGACTCTTATGCCAATGGAAAAAATGAGGAATTGATTTCCAGGGTACTAAAATCTAACCGGGACAAGGTTTTTATCGCCACAAAATTTGGATTCAAACCTTTTGTAGACGGGCAATTTACCGGTATTGACGGTTCTCCGGAATACATCAGGACAGCAGTGGACCGAAGCCTTCAACGATTAAAAACGGATGTCATTGATTTGTATTATGCCCACCGTATTGACCCCCAGGTGCCGGTAGAGGATACGGTAGGCTCCATGGCTGACCTGGTCCAACAAGGCAAGGTTAGATATTTGGGCTTATCGGAAGCCGCACCCAAAACAATTAGGAGGGCTCATAAAGTACATCCTATTAGTGCTTTGCAAAGCGAATATTCTTTATTGTCCCGGGATGTTGAAAAAGATATCCTGCCACTTTGTAAAGAATTAAAAATCACGCTGATCCCGTTCAGTCCGTTGAGCAGGGGGTTGATGACCAATACTATTGATGCCGATACCATCGCAAAAACGGATTTCAGGGCCAGCCTGCCCCGGTTTCAACCGGAATATGAAGAAAATAATAAAAACCTCGCTCAGGCTTTTACCCAAATAGCACACGAAAAAGGATGTACCCCCGCGCAACTCGCTTTGGCCTGGGTATTGTCCCGCGATGAATCGATCATTCCAATCCCGGGCACTAAAAAAAGAAAATATCTGCTGGAGAATGCAAGGGCCCTGGATATTTCCCTGACTGTTGAAGATTCCGAGGCTTTGGAAAACCTGGTTCGACAATTTCCAAATACGGGCTCGAGGTATAATGAACACAATATGAAGTTTGTCGACCAAAACAACTAATACGTGTTAATCAGACAATATGTGGGATTGCAGTTTAAATTAATCCAAAGGCACCTGATTGATTTTGGTATCAAGCCGGTATGGGGATATATTTTACTGGTTGCCGGATTCACAGGGATTTCTTTTGTTTTATTTGAACGAACGGAATATGCCAGGTATCTATATCTGGCTTTTGCTATTGCTGCGGTTCAGGCACTCCATGCCGCAAACCGGATTGATTTTATCAAAAATTGTTTCTCCAAAAAAGATTATCGGATTATAATAGGGACAGAAATCATATTGGTGACTTTTCCTTTTTTATTGTTTCTTCTTTATAAAGGGGAGTATGCTTTAGGGCTTTTGATTTTGCCGGCAGCCTTCCTGACCAATAGCCTGGATGCTTATAAAAAATTCGGCTTTACGCTAAAAACACCGTTTTATAAACATCCGTTTGAATTTGCAGTCGGGTTCAGAAAATCCTTTTTGATAGTCCTATTGGCTTATCTGTTAGTAGGTATAGCCATCGGGGTGACCAATTTCAACCTGGGCATGTTTGCAATAATCACCTTGTATTTTATTTCTTTGACCTATTATGCGCTACCTGAAACTTACTATTATGTTTGGATTTTTTCGGGATCAGAGAAAGGGTTCTTAGGATACAAAACAAAAATTGCCCTGTTTCATTCCCTAATACTTTCCCTGCCTGCAGTCCTGGCATTAGTCCTGGCATTTCCTGATCGGTTTATTTACCTCGCAGGGATTCTGATACTCAGCAGCCTGGTATTAATGGTCGCGATTCTCGGTAAATATTCTGCCTACCCTGCAGAAATCAACATATCACAGGGATTGGGCATTGCTTTCTGTATCCTTTTCCCTCCAGCCGTATTATTCATACTACCCGTATTTTATTTGAAGTCCATTAAACAATTAAAACCATTATTTAAATGATCGAGGTAGAAAACCTGAATAAATATTTTGGACCAAAAAAAGTATTGGACCAGGTAAATACCCAATTTGAACGTGGACGGGCATATGGGGTGGTCGGTGAAAACGGAGCAGGAAAAACTACCCTCTTTCGTTGTATCGCAGGTTTGGAAGATTATACCGGAACAATTCGTTATTCCGAAGGAGTGCTAAAAAACGTGCTTGGCTTTTTACCTACCGAACCTTATTTCTTTTCAAAAATCACCGGCGAAGAGTACCTGCGCCTGATCTGTAATGCCCGGAAAGTGGCTGTTCCCGATTTAAATGAAAAAAATATTTTTGAACTTCCATTAAATCAATATGCCTCTACCTATTCCACAGGAATGAAAAAAAAATTAGCCCTCACCGGAGTACTGATTCAACACAATCAAATTTATATCCTCGACGAACCCTTTAACGGAGTAGATATCCAGAGCAATATGGTGATTGTTGAAATCATACAACAACTCAAGGCATTCCAAAAAACAGTGATTGTATCTTCTCATATTTTTTCATCCCTGGTGGAAATCTGTGATCAGATACAATTGCTTAAAAACGGAAAAATAATACAGACGGCGCTTCCCGGCCAGTTCAAAGAAATGGAGAAGACGATGCAGATGGGGGAAATAAAAGAAAAGATCATAAAATTAGCCCTCGGATAACGGCAAATGATTAAATTCAAAAAATACCTAAATCGACCATGAAAAGACGTGATTTTATTGCCCTGGGCAGCGCATTGGCTGCCTTATCTCCCGCCCGGGCTGGAGACAGGAACTCCATGCATTCAAAAGAAGAACCGAATCGAGTTGATTTTATCCATGATGGAAAACAATTATCTCCACAAGAATATGCCAGCCTGTTGTTGCAATTGGGTGATGAGGGTAAAATCAAACCGGATTATTATTCCAACGGCGGCGTGGTGGAAGAACTTGAACACAAATTTGCCCTGCTGTTAGGCAAAGAATCTGCGGTTTTTATGCCCACCGGAACCCTGGCCAATCATTTAGCCGTGCGCCGCCTGGCAGATAAAAACCGGAAAGTGATTGTTCAGGAACAAAGCCACTTCTATAACGATTCCGGCGATTGTGCCCAGACTCTCAGCGGGCTAAATCTTATTCCACTCGGATCGGGAGAAGTTGATTTTGGATTAACTGAAGTTGAAAAGATCATTGATCAGGCAAAAAAAGCCAGAGTAGAAACCAGGCTAGGTGTGATAGCCATCGAAACTCCGGTAAGAAGGCTATCGGACCGGATGTTTGATGAGGACAAACTTAAAAGTATCACCGATTTTGCGCGGACCAGTGGTATCCAAACTCATCTGGACGGAGCCAGAATATTTATCCAGGCAGCGCATTCCAAGAAAAATCCAGCCCAATATGGAGCGATGGTGGATACGATCTATACTTCATTGTGGAAATGTTTTAATGCCCCATCCGGTGCAATCCTGGCTGGAAGTAAAGAATTTACAACCGGTTTATTCCACGAAAGAAGGATGTTTGGAGGCAGTTTACCTGCAGCCTGGCCTCTGGCATCCATTGCCCTGCATTTTGCGGATGGATTTTTGGAAGACTATCGATCAGCCTGGGCTAAAAGCACCCAGTTCATCGAAATATTGAAAAAATACGAAAGGTTTAAACCCGTTTTTTTTGATAAAGGGTCGCATATCATCCAGCTCAACATAACCCATACCAACCTCAACCGTTTCCGTGAAAATCTATTGAAAAAACATGTTGAATTGGGTGAGCCCAATTCCCAGGGGTTTTTACTGAGGATCAATCCTACACTCAACAGACAATCACCGGAATACCTGGCCTCCAGTTTTCTGGAAGCTTTAAAAGCCTGAGCCCAAAAAGTACAACCTCCACCTTCCGGCATCAGGAATGGAACTGATCTCCATCAGGGCATTCAAAAACTTAAACAACGAATTTAGCGGAACCAACTTAAGTTTAAGGTCGGTGTTTAAGTAACCCATCAATTAATAATATGAAAACTCTTCAAGATAAAGTCGCCATCGTCACCGGTGCCGGATCCGGTATAGGCCGGGCAATTGCCATCTTGTATGCCGCTCAGGGAGCCAGGGTAGTCGTTTCCGATATCGATGAAATAGGAGGGCAAGAAACCCTTGATTCAATTTTAGCCACTAAGGGAGAAGCCGTATTTATTAAAGCCAATACAGCCATTCCGGAAGACCATGAAATCCTGGTCAATAAAACCATTGAAAAATACGGATCATTGGATGTCGCGGTCAACAATGCGGGCATCGGTGGGCCTCTGGGTATGACCGGGGAGTATCCAATCGATGGTTGGGAACGGGTGATTGGGGTTAATTTATCCGGTGTGTTTTACGGTCTGCGGTATCAAATTCCCGCTATGCTGAAAACAAAAGGCGGAAGCATCGTCAATATGGCATCTATTCTCGGCCAGGTGGGTACCCGCTTCTCGCCGGCTTATGTGGCTGCCAAACATGGTGTAGTCGGTCTTACTAAAACCGCAGCACTTGAATATGCTGACCAAAATATCCGGATCAATTCTATAGGGCCAGGTTATATCCTCACTCCTTTGCTGACCAATATCCTGGATGAAGCAACTTTAAAAACCATAGCCGGTTTGCATCCCCTTGGTCGTTTAGGCCGTTCAGAAGAAGTCGCACAGTTGGCGCTTTGGCTCAATTCAGACCTGGCATCGTTTGTCACCGGAGCTTATTATCCAGTAGATGGAGGTTACCTGGCACAATAAGTAAGCTGTGGCGTTTAGAGATCCCAAATGACCAATAGGAGTCAAATCATTCTAATTTAATCCTGTATTAACTATTGGCTTGATAAGATTAATTAAGGAATAATTTATATCGAATGGGCAGTTGAGCCTATCTGGGAAGAAAAGGTCTGTCTATACCAGGAATATTGTCCATCAGAGCTATTCAATTTGCATTTTTAATTATTCCGGTCGTACAACAATAAAATTTTCAGTTAAGGACTCCGGGAATGGTATAGAAGGAAAATACCTCCATAAATATTTGACCGGTATTTTCAGGTAGCGGGTAGTCACAAATCAGGTAACGGGCTTGGCCTGGCTATCCGTAAGGAATTTATTGAAGCGCAGGGTACCAGGATCTGGGCGGAGAGAAGCCTTGGGTCAGGAAGTAAGATTTATTTTACATTGAATGTTTAGTGTGTTAATAAATCCGGAATTTTAGGCTACTTATAGGAATGTTATTTGGAAATGAATCTTTACTGGGTGCGTTTCCATATTCATGGTTTCGTACGACAACATCTATGGTATACTCATAATCCACAGACGGGATTTGGGCGATGATGGAGCACCTACTCTGGCCCCTACCCCTGACCCCAGAATCCCGATTTTCGGTAACCCTGATATTCATTAGTTTTTAAATAAGCCTTCAAATTCCGTATACTTGACCATCAATTAAATCATGACAAAGATCGCCATCATCGGCTGTGGATTTTGGGCACATTACCAGGTAGCTGCGTGGTTGGAACTCCCTGTAGAGGTCATTGCAGTCTGTGACCCCGATGAGTCGAAAGCGAAAATGCTCGCAGACAAATTTGGCATTTCAACATACTACACCGATGCCAAACAATTATTTGCTTTGGAAAAACCTGACCTGGTCGATATCATCACCAACCCTGAATCTCATGCAGCATTGGTCCTGTTGGCTGCGGATCATGGTATCCCCGTCATTTGCCAAAAACCAATGGCCGCAGATTGGGCCACTGCAACGATGATGGTCGATTATTGTGCGTCAAAAAATGTCCCATTTTACATCCATGAAAATTTTCGCTGGCAGGCCGCCATGCTAAAGGTCAAACAAATTTTGGATGCGGGTATTATTGGCCAGTCCTTCAAAGCCCGGATTTATTTTAATAGTTCTTTTCCTGTATTAAAATATCAACCGACCCTGGCTCTATTACCTCAGATGATCATTGCCGACCTGGGGGTACATTTATTTGACCTGATCCGGTTCTTTTTCGGCGAAGCCAAACTATTGTTTTGCAGAACTCAAAAAATCGGTACTGGCTTTAAAGGTGAAAACGTAGCGAACACTTTTATTGAAACCATGTCTGGTGTGCATTGTTATGTTGAATTATCCTGGGCTTCGGTGGTAGAGTATGAGAGTTTTCCGCAAACTTTGTTGTATATCGAAGGCACTCAGGGTAGTATCCGATTAGACAAAGACTATAAACTTTTTGTCATTAAACCGGATGATATTACCGAAGATATTGTCCCGATCGTGGACTACCCCTGGCTGCACCCGGAATACAAAGCGTCGCAGGCCGCTCTGGTGGCTTGTAATCAGGATTTGCTGGATGCCATTGTTGGCAAAAAAGAATCGGACAACCGGGCTGATTTGAATTTAAAAACGCTACGCCTGGTATATGCCGCTTATGAGTCGGCTATAAGGGGGGAGGTGATGGATATTTGAGACTCACCCCCGCTCGTTCCTCACTCTTTATTAAAATACCAACCAAAATTTTACCCCAAGCGCAGCGCGCTGTTCGAATTTCTACGTTTCACCAAATTTATTATGATATTTTTTTCTATGCATAATTGCCAAGCTTTACGAAAGGAGTTCCCCCATTGAACTACGGCAAACACTCTGGCTA
>JAWXBI010000046.1:0-12921 GCA_034439915.1 Saprospiraceae bacterium
CCTTTTATCCCTTTTATCCCTTTTATCCCTTTTCCTTCCTACTGAGTAAATTTTACCCCTTCCAATCCAGGAATCAACCTCAATGCATTTTTATAATATACTTTTCGGAGGACTTCATCGTCGAGTTCCATCCCGTACATCCTCCAGAAAGCATGGTATCTTTTGTGGTAGGGGAAATATTCATCGTTGGTTTCAAGTACTCTGAAATAGGTGGGGTATTCATTTACTATATAAGAGTCTTTCCCAAACAAGACGCGGTCCTGATATTTAGTAAAGAATTTTTTAGCTTGTCGCGGCTGCCTCCCAAGCTCTGCTATAACGGCTCCAATCTCCACATTCATATTGGGCATGTCGTCCAGCAGACCTGCCAGTTTATCCAGATTATTGGGATACCAACTCATATGCGCATTAATAAATGTTGTTTTCGTATGTTTTTTAATCATGCTGAGTTGTTCGTTCATAATTTCTTCCCAACTGGCTTCAAAATTTTCCCTGGTCCTTCCTGACCTGGTTTTCAGTTCCAGCCACCGTTCATTATTTTCATCTGCCGGTTGCCAAAAAGCTGCGGGATCGCCGGAATGAATCAGTACGGGAATACCCAACTGTCCGCATTTGGCCCAAACGGGATCGATTCTTGGGTCATTGATTTTGATCCTTTTTCCCTGGCTGTCTTTATCGTCCATGCCCTGGCTTTTATAAATCTTTAAGCCCCGTGCACCGTTTTTGACATCATTTTCGAGGGCTTTGACTGTATTTTCAGCCCAGGTAGGGTCATCAATACTTTTAATATTAATATTGGCAAAGACCACAAATCGACCGGGTAAATAACGCTTGGCACTATCTGCCATATTTTTCAGATTTTCCCCGGTGCCTCCGCTCAGGTTGACAATGATGCTCATATTCATAGCATCCATTTCGGATTTTAATTTAGCAAAATAGGCTTTGTCTATATTTCGCCAATGGTGGCTGTGTACATCAATAAAAGGGAATTTGGCTGAAGTGAGCTTATGTTCCGGAACTACTAATGAAGAAGGTGGATCGTATTTTTCAAAATCCATGACCTTAGGATCCGTAGTTTGCTGGGCCTGCACCAGACCCACTAACAACACTGCATTCAGCACCGAGAATATAATTCGACTATTCATATAACAAAAATAGGCTTATATTTCCAAAGTCACCAGTCAGCTTATGCCTGGTTTTTTTCAAAAATATAATTGATTACCTTATGATTAACATCGAAGAGCTGAGCCACCTGATAGAGACACGCAGGGCTTATTTTCATAAAATGTATACCGACCAATCGATCGATCCAGCCAGCATTGATCTGATCCTTGAAAATGCCAATTGGGCACCTACTCACAAAAGGACAGAACCCTGGAGGTTTAAAATATTTCATTCGCTGGATTCGCGAAAACGATTCGTGGAGTTTATTGCAAAGGATTATACAGAAAATACCCCCGCTGAATCATTTTCTGAAATCAAACGGAATGAAAATTCAGAGAAACCATTAATTGCTGCCTGTACCATCGCTATTTGTATGCAACGAGACCCGGCCCAATCCGTACCGGAATGGGAAGAAATAGCTTCTGTGGCCTGTGCAGTCCAAAATATGTGGTTGTCCTGCACCGCATTGGGACTGGGCTGTTATTGGGCAACTCCCGGGTTTATATCCAGGATAAGCACCTTTCTTGAACTAGAAGAGGGAGGTAAATGTCTGGGTTTGTTCTATATGGGACATCTCAAACCCGGAGTAGTGGTGCCTGCCAGCAGAAAACCCATTTCATCAAAAATCAGGTGGATGAATTAGTCTCTGAATTTTGATATCCTGGTAAATGGTTCTATTTTCGCACCTTTATTTTCAAACAATTCGAAATTAACCATTTATGGCACAAACACTTATGATGTTGATTCCGGTCCTGGGGATCATCGGCCTGTTGTTTACTTATCTAAAGAGCAACTGGGTATCTAAACAAGATCCGGGCAATGCTAAAATGCAAGCTATTGCAAAAAGTATAGCCGAAGGGGCTATGGCTTTTCTAAGCGCAGAATATAAAGTATTGGTTTGGTTTGTGATTGCTGTAGGCGCCCTGATGGCCTTTGGTGGAACAGTAGGTGAAAACAGTTCCTGGCTTGTAGGTTTATCTTTTATCATCGGGGCCTCGTGTTCCGCCCTGGCAGGTTATATCGGTATGAAAGTCGCGACCAAATCCAATGTCAGGACGACAGCAGCTGCGCGGGTAAGTCTCACTAAAGCCCTCAATGTAGCCTTTGCCGGCGGCTCCGTAATGGGTATGGGCGTAGTAGGCTTAGGGGTACTCGGTCTCAGCGGTTTATTTCTTATCTACAGTTCCATGGGCTGGGATATCAATAAAATAATTACTGTAATCACGGGCTTTTCTTTCGGAGCTTCTTCCATTGCTTTATTTGCAAGGGTCGGAGGAGGGATTTACACCAAAGCTGCCGACGTCGGTGCAGACCTGGTGGGCAAGGTAGAAGCCGGTATTCCGGAAGACCATCCGTTGAATCCCGCCACGATCGCAGATAATGTTGGAGATAATGTTGGCGACGTAGCCGGAATGGGAGCCGACTTATTTGAATCCTATGTAGGTTCAATAGTGGGTACCATGGTTTTAGGGGCCACCTTTATAGGAATAGCCGGATTCGAAAACACCAATGAGTTTAATGGGCTCAATGCTGTACTATTGCCGCTTGTGCTTGCAGGGGTCGGTATATTAACCTCCATCCTGGGTACATTTTTTGTTATCACCAAAGAAGGGGGCAACCCTCAAAAAGCTTTAAATAATGGGGTCAACCTCTCCAGTATAATTATGTTGGGATTGACTTTTTTAATTACCCAATGGATAATGCCCGCCAGCTGGGAATTTAATGGGATCACGTATACCAACCTGGGTATCTTTTGGGCAGTGGTCATTGGTTTGGTTTCCGGAGTAGCTATTGGTTATGTAACTGAATATTACACCGGCACCGGGTACAAACCCGTCAAGTCCATTGTCGACCAAAGCCTAACCGGGAGTGCAACCAATATCATAGCAGGCCTTGGGGTCGGTATGCAATCCACTGCCATTCCGATTCTTATTTTAGCGACAGCTATTATTGGTTCGCATCATTTTGCAGGTTTATACGGTATAGCCATTGCTGCAGTAGGTATGTTGTCCAATACCGGTATCCAGCTGGCCGTTGATGCTTATGGACCAGTGGCAGACAATGCCGGCGGAATCGCTGAGATGAGCGAATTGCCTAAAGAAGTAAGGCACCGTACCGATACACTGGATGCGGTTGGCAATACCACTGCCGCCATAGGTAAAGGGTTCGCCATTGCTTCCGCAGCCTTGACTGCACTGGCTTTATTTGCTGCATTTATGTCCAGTGCCAAAATGACCAGTATTGATATCGCCCGACCCCTGGTGATGTCGGGATTGTTTCTGGGTGCCATGTTGCCTTTTTTATTCTCATCAATGGCTATGAAGGCAGTGGGTGAAGCCGCTATGGATATGATCAAAGAAGTGAGGAGACAATTTAATGATATCCCTGAACTCAAAGCTGCTCTGTCCATAATGCGAAAAAACGAGGGTAAAGAAATGAAAGATTGGTCTACGGCTGACCATGATACTTTTGAAGCGGCCAGTGGCAAAGCGGAATACGGTAAATGTGTTGAAATTTCTACTAAAGCCGCTGTTCGCCAAATGATATTGCCGGGCATGTTGGCTGTGGCAGCACCGGTCTTTATAGGATTTACATTCGGTAAAGAAATGCTGGGAGGATTGCTGGCTGGCGTTACCGTCACCGGGGTATTGCTGGCGATATTTCAATCAAATGCCGGTGGAGCCTGGGATAATGCAAAGAAAACTTTTGAAGGTGGGGTAGAAATCGAGGGTAAAACCTATTTTAAAGGTTCCGATCCTCATAAAGCGGCGGTAGTCGGCGATACAGTGGGTGATCCGTTCAAAGACACCTCCGGGCCTTCATTAAACATATTGCTAAAATTGATCTCGGTCATTGCCCTGGTCATCGCTCCTTTCCTGTAGGGTTAAACGATCAAAATAAATAACCGAAAGCGGGGAACTGCTTTCGGTTTTTTTTTGCCCGGCTGGATAAAAAATAAAAAAGCCTTGCAAGGGCGTCCCCACAAGGCTTAAATGAATATGAATAAAAAAACCTTAAATGTTCTTATAGTACGACGACACTGTTTCGTTCAGTGCCATATCCATTATATTCAAAGCGGTCCGGGTTGGTGTCGTTTTCCCAAACTTTACCATCGATAATATATTTAAATTGATATTCCTGAGGTGCGGTCAGATCAATAGTCTTCGTAAAAGAGCCATCTTTTAACTTTTTCATCGGGGTTTCTTTTGAAGGTTTCCATTCATTGAAACTTCCCAGTAATTCAACTTTTTTAGCTTTGAGTACGACCTCTCCTTCCACTTTGAAGGTGACTTTACAAACGCTTTTTGATTTTAAATATTTTTTAGATATTGACATAGGAGTAAAATTATATTTGATTTCAGACACAAATTTAAGGGTATTCCCAATATCTATTGGCAAACGACATGTTAACGAATTATAAAGTCTGCAATTATTAATTTTATTTATTTGTACTTCCCAGTCCCGGCTGTGCTTTAATAAAGTTTTGAAAATTAATTATTTAGCGAGGATATTCCGGTTGTTTTAATTATGCTTCTTTAGGTCTGGAATCGGAAAATTGGAAGCGCCAAATTCGTCCTCTGATCCCTTCTGAATCGACTTAAACGAGGTTGAAAAACAGTCAGCTATTAATTACAGGTACGTAAATCAGCAGGAATTAATCAAAAAAATAAGCCTCTTTGACGACCTGAATATGTTGATTAACCTGATTAAGGAACGATCCCTTCATCGTTGTAAAAAGCAGTCAACGATAAATAGAAGCAGGTAATATTGATCAGATTTTCAAAAGCCTTTAAGGTTTAGTTAAGTGAATTTAATAACCAATTTTCCTCGTTAACGCTTTACATTTGTTGCTTTCAAATCGACATCTATGTACCGAATTTCCGTTTTATTTATTGCTTTAATCTTAGCCTGCAACAATGGAAAGGAGCAGGAAAGATCATGGCATTATACCAAATCGTATCCGTTGAGTAATGTGCATCCAATGAGCATAACAGGAGATCAATCCAATTTATACATTTCCAGTGGAATGAAAACGGAGCTTCATAAAATGAATTATGATGGAGGACTCATTGAGGCCATCAAAAATATCCGAAAACCAAAGTACATCAACCTGCTGAGCCCGGGGGAAGTCCTGGTGGCAGAAAGTGAGGCCCATGTGGCTACTCGTGTCAAAAACCAGGAAAGCATCAATACCGTCCCCACGAATGAATTTCTGGATACTCCTTATGGCGTCAGTGCTTCCGGCCACTCCCTGGTGATTACTGATTATTTTAAAAACAGGATCTACTATAATAAAGAAGGCAAGGTGATGAGTTTTGGTAAACCCGGAGTCGCCGATGGTGACTTTAATGGACCTACTGATATTCAGATGATGAATGGAATGATCTATGTGTCGGATTCAAGAAATAACCGGGTACAGGTTTTTGATGACAATGCCAAACATAAGCTCTCCATTGGGGAATTGGACAAGATCAGGATGACCGGAGGTATCTATGTCACCAAGGATGAACTGGCTGTAACGGATTATCAGGGCAACCGGGTCTTAATTTATAGCCTGACCGGGAAACTCAAACAAGTCCTGACAGAAAATTTTGATCAGCCTTCTGATGTCTTTATCCGAGGAAAAGAAATGTTTGTCACCAATTTTTATTCTAATTCTATCGCTGTTTTCACCAAGTTTTAACTTACCGCTGTTGTTGGTTTTCAGGCATGTTCTTCCTGGTAATCTTTTGCATATTCCTCCATCAATTTGCGCTGCAAATCAGCCGGTACGGGTCCATATTCTGCAAATTTGATCGTGAACTTGGCACGTCCCTGAGTCAATGACCTTAACGTGGAAGAATAGTTGTCGATTTCCACCAAAGGGACACGGGCTTTAATCATTTGATAATGACCATCACTATCCATGCCCATAATGATTGCCCTCCGGGTTTGTAAATCACCCATAATATCGCCCATCACGGTATCACCACACAATACTTCGAGATCATAGATGGGCTCCAGCAATTGAGGTCCGGCATGCTGAAAGTTGTTTTTAAAGGCCATAGTCCCTGCAATCTGGAAGGCCATATCATTGCTATCTACTGCATGCATTTTGCCATCATAAATGCAGACCCGGATATCTCTGCAACGACTCCCTGTCAATGGGCCTTCCGTCATTTTACTCAATACTCCCTTTTTGATCGCATTGGAAAATTTGGTATCAATCGCTCCCCCTACAATACACCAATAAAACACCAACTTGCCACCCCAGGGCATGATATCTTCTTCGCGATGCCTTACCGTGAGATCCGTGGGATCGGGCATACCTTCGTAATATGGCTCAATGCGCATATGCACTTCTGCAAACTGGCCCGCCCCACCCGATTGTTTTTTATGGCGATAATCACCATTGGAAACCCTGGTAATGGTCTCGCGATAGGGTATCCTTGGTTTTACAAATTCCATTTTTAGATCACTGTTTTTTTCCACCCGGTGTTTGACCATATCCAGATGCAATTGACCCTGGGCATAAAGCAACATTTGTCTGAGCTCTGCAGATTGTTCCACGATAAGGGTAGGATCTTCTTCCTGGATAATGTGAAGGGCTTTGGCTAATTTTTCCACATCATTTTTTGACGGAGGATGTACAGCGACTCTGATTCTCGGCTCCGGGAAATGAATCACCTCAATCTGCCGGTCGAGGCCTTTGGTATTGAGTGTATCATTGGTGTGTGAATCTTTTAATTTGACTACTACCCCGATATCACCGGCGTTTAATAATTCAACGGGCTCACGGTTTTTACCATTGGCAATATAGAGTTGTCCGAAACGTTCTCCATTGCGGGTATCCGTATTAATCAATTCATCTCCGGTTTTGAGCTTACCGGAATAGACTTTGAAGTAAGAAACATTACCTACTTTGGGTTCAGAGATCGTTTTATAAATAAATACGGTGGTCTGGTCGTCTGACTTACAAGCTAGGGTTCCACCTCCTTCAAGCGGCTCTGCCGGGCAATCTGCCGGAGACGGACAAATATCATTAATGAATCCCATGATCCTGCCAGCACCCATGTTTTTTTTTGCTGAAACACAAAAAACAGGGTAGATACTTTGCTGGGCTATTGCCATTCTCAAACCATAGGAGAGGTCTTCTTCACTCAGGGTCCCCAATTCAAAAAACCGGGCCATTAATTCTTCTTCATTCTCCGCGGCAGCTTCTACCAGTTTATTGTGCAACTCAAGGGCTTTGGCTTTTTCCGATTCCGGGATGGCCTTTTTTATTGGTTTTCCACCATCTGCAGGAAATTCATAGACTACCATCCGAAGGGTGTCAACGATGGAATTGAATCCCAAACCCTGGTTTAAAGGGTATTGGATGGGTACCACTTTGTTGCCAAATCTGGACTGAGCTTGTTCCAGAGTTGCATCAAAATCAGCTTTTTCGTGGTCGAGTTGATTAATGACAAAGATGGCTGGTGTGTCGAATTTTTGAACATATTCCCACATGATTTCTGTACCCACTTCGACGCCATGTGCCCCATTGAGCAGCATCATGGCTGTATCCGAAACTTTTAAGGCAGCTATCACTTCGCCAATAAAATCATCTGATCCGGGGGTATCTATAATATTGATTTTTGAATCTTTCCAGATGGCATGTTCCAACGAACTGAATAAACTGCTCCGCCTTTCCTGCTCCAGGGGGTTGTAGTCTGAAACGGTATTGCCTTCTTCCACATTTCCTCTGCGGGTTATGCCATGCGCTTCATACAACATCGATTCAATCATCGTTGTTTTTCCGGAATGCGCATGGCCCAACAAGACTACATTGCGCAAATCTTTGGTTTCAAAATTCATCGTCTTTCCTTGTTTTTATTATTCTTCAAATTAAATGAAATGATTTAATCTGCCAACCAAATAGATGGGAAATTGATATTAGAAAAAAAATGGAGCTGTAAATAATTCATTTTATAGTTGAAATACATTAAATAAAAATATATATTTAAAAACACCCTGTCTCTGCCCCTTCCCCCAATCAGGCCTTTAGAAAAATTCCTCTTTTATCTAAATAATATCCGAAGAGCCAGCAAATGAGCATAAACACGATTGCAAACATAAACGACCCGAAATAATTGCCAATGGGCTGAAACACTGAAGTATAGATCGTGGAGTAATAACTTCTGCCATCCGGAGTCAGAAAAAAGAATAAAAGAATAGCCAGGATTTCAGAAAATAAATAGACCGCGAGGGGGTTGCGTCCGGGCACCAGGAAAAAACCAGTCCAACTCTGCCATTTGAGCTGATCAATTAAATAAATCAATGCCGAAAGGATAATCATGTCCCATCCGACTGTAGTCAATACAAATGAACTCGTCCATAATTTTTTATTGATCGGGATCGATTCATGCCAGGCCCAGCTCAACAATACCAGTCCTGCACCCACCAAAAATAAACGCAGCAATTGCGCAGGTTGCCTGCCCACTTTTTCCAAATAATAAGTTACCAGGAAACCAAATAAGACATTGGCCAGCGAGGGAAGTGTACTCAAGATTCCTTCAGGCTCAAAGGCTACACCCTCACCATGATACATATGTTTTTCCCCTAAAATTTTGAGGTCTACCTTTTGACCGAGATTAGCCAGCATCGAGTAATCGCCACCCCAGGCCATTAAGCCCCAATACACCAACAACACCGCTGCGGCGATAGCCAGTATCTTTTTCCAATCCATCCAGTAAATCAATAATGCAGCCACGCCGTAACACAGGGCTATCCGTTGCAACACGCCTAATATTCGGGTTTCAGTGATTGGAATAAACTGTAAACCATTGTCCGCATGCCGGACAAATGGAAACCAATACATCAGAAAGCCCAATAAAAATATGATTGCAGTTCTTTTAAGTATTCGGCGATAAACCTGCGAGGCGCTGAAATGTGCCCAGGATAAACGACTAAAATATAAAGCACTTCCCACAGCAAATAAAAAGGAAGGAAACACCAGGTCCGTCGGTGTAAACCCGTGCCAGACTGCATGTTTTAATGGTCCATAGGTATAGTCCCCGGATCCGCTGGTATTGACAATAATCATAAAACAAACGGTTAGTCCACGGAATACATCAAGGGACAAATTGCGGGAATGGATATTCATTTGAGGTTGAGGTTGAGGTTGAGGCTAAGATTGAGGTTAAGCCCCGATCCGACGCATCGGATTCTCGGGGGAGGTTTTTCTTCGTGGAAAATAGAATATATAATTCAGATGGAGAAGTAATGACCTAAAAATATATAAATGCAACCTTTGATATGCCATTGTGGTCCGTGTTATAATAAAACAATCAAATGAGACCAAGGCTAATTGTATTTCTGTTTTTAATCCAAATTTCTACCTTCCTGAGGGCTCAACCATTCGAAATTCCATCCGATACCGCCCTGTTGGATATCCATGCCGTGGCCATCCAGAACAGTGTATAGCCTAAAACGTTCCCTTCAACGAGTCAATAGCGATGAAGCTGATTATTTATTCCATGGTCACTACCTGATCGGGAGTTACAAGTACGCCGCAGGAGATCAGTATCCTGGAGTTGATAACCTGGCGGGCTGGTACAACCGCAATCTCAGAATATTGGCAAACGTCCATCAACTGGCTGAAAAACCAGACGATAAAATATTTTTACTTATCGGACCTGGACACCTGCCTATACGCCGTCAGGCTGCGAGATCAACTCCTGAAATCAAGTTTACGGAAGTCAGACCTTATCTGGATTAATGTCATTCTTTACTGATATTGGTGTGATTAAAATGCCGGCTGATTAGTACCGAACTTTATCCTTGCTTTTTTTCCAGCTTGCTGAATCAAAATCTCTATAACTTTCCCATCGTATTTTTACCTCCATAATTACGTGAAAGAAATCAGAGAAATAGTCCGCCAGTTTATCCAGGCTAAAATCAACGGTAAAAAAACAGCCCTGGCCACTGTGGTCCATCTCGACGGTTCATCCTACCGTAGACCCGGTGCCCGTATGCTCATTGAAGAAGATGGTCAATTGACGGGGGCCATTAGTGGAGGTTGCCTGGAGGGGGATGCCTTACGCAAAGCTTTGCATGTCATTGCGGAAAACCGTGCCATGCTGGTCACCTACGATACGATGGATGACGACGATGCCAAATTCGGTGTTGGCCTGGGATGTAATGGGATCATCCAGGTATTGATAGAGCCAATAAATTATAAAGCTCCGCACAACCCCATGGTTTTACTGCAGGCTTTATTGGAAAAAAGGGACCCGGCGGTGTTGCTTACGCTGTTTGACCTGAATGACCGTAAAGCAAAACAACATGGTACCTGCCTGGTGTATAAAAATGCACAAAACCGACTGGGTCAAATCCCGATGGACTCCGATAAAATTGAAAAGGATATCCTTCAGGTCCTGCATCAAAAGACTTCGGTGTTTAAAGAGTACCCCAATGACCAATCCAACTCAACCGCTTTTATTGAATATATAGATTTACCCGTTTCTTTAGTGGTCATCGGGGCTGGAAATGATGTTATACCGCTGATCGAAATGGCTAAAATCCTGGGCTGGGACCCCCACGTTGTCGATGGCAGGGCAAATTATGCGACCGCTGATAGGTTTGCTTCAGCCTGCAGTGTCCTGGTTTCCAAACCGGAGAAAGTACTGGAACAAATTCAGGTGGACTATAAAACAGTCTTTGTATTGATGACCCACAACTACAATTATGACCTGGCTATGTTAAGGGCTTTGTTGTTTGTTGATACGCCATATATAGGTTCATTAGGCCCCAGAAAAAAACTGGATCGAATGTTGGATGAATTGCGAGAGGAGGGCCTGAACATAACAACGGTCCAGCTTTCAAAAATTTATGGTCCGGTCGGGCTTCATTTAGGGGCTGAAACCCCGGAGGAAATTGCCCTGTCAATAATAGCTGAAATCCAGGCGGTTTTGAAAGGAGCAAACGGGGGGAGTTTGCGCCAGTCTTCTGAATTTATTCATTCCAGGGACGATTTAAAAATCATCCGGAGTTGAATACCACTGATTCGATATCAGGTTATCCCAATAACGACAAACCTATTGGCATTATTATATTGGCTGCCGGTGAATCCAGCCGATTGGGGAAGGCCAAGCAGTTATTAAAGCACCGGGATGGTCAAACCCTGATCAGTCATACCTGCCAACTCGCCATAGCTACCGGAATTCAACCAATCCTCCTCGTTTTGGGGGCCCACAAAGAGATAATTCTGGAAGAAGTGCAGGGATTACCACTTCAAATTGTTTTTAATGATCATTGGGCTGAGGGTATATCCACGTCCATAAAAAAAGGGCTGGTCGGGATATTGAACATGCACCCATCCATTTCTGCTGTTATTATTATGGTCTGTGATCAACCTTTGCTAAGTGCGGAGCTGATTAGCAAATTGGCATCCGAATATATTAATACCGGCAAACCCATAATAGCCTCTAAATATAATGATGTCATGGGGACCCCTGCCTTATTTGATCGGTCGTTATTTGGCCTGCTTAATGAATTGACCGGGGACAGGGGAGCCGGTAAAATTATTAATCAAAATCCGGATTGGGTAGGTGTAGTTCCATTTGACGGGGGTGGTTTAGATATAGATCGCGAGGAAGATTATAGGTTGTATTTGAAAAAATTAGATTGAACGATTTGACAACAGTTGTTCTAAATACGTTTTAATAGTAAAGATTATACCATGTCCAAATTATTCCTCTTTTGTTTTTTATTCATCGGGTATTCCATTCTTCCTCATTCCGTACTCATACCCTAGTTGATTTTAAATCTCATCAGCTTATGGATTCTCTTGAAACAGACCGGAAAAAATACATGGATCAGGTCCTCCTGGCCATCAAAGGGAAAGAAAAAATGTCGGTTGACTCGGTATTTACAAATCTTAAGGTTCTGAGTGGCTTCCCGGCAGAAAATCTGGTCTTCGCTATGAATGCCTGGGGCAAAGCACTGGGTGTGAGCTGCAGCCATTGTCACAATACATCGGATTTTGCTCTCGATGAAATCGATAAAAAAGAAATAGCCAGGGAAATGGTTTCTCTTGGGACCATAATCGGCGATAAACTTAAGACTATAAAAGGGCTGAGCCCAAGGCCCATTGTAAATTGCACGACCTGCCATCGGGGCGTGCTCAAACCCGAATTTCGGTTTCCTGCAAAATGAACCACGTTCATTGGTAAATTCTGATCGCGAAGGTTTTATTTAAGCAATTAATCATGACCCTCTAAGCCGATAAGGATAACACCTGTCAGCAATACTTACGGGATAATAATGCTCGTGGAATCCGAAGTCAGTGGATCAAAACGGTGTATGCCTTTGTGAAGCAACGCGGTTGATGAAACTTTGTGATGACTTGCTGAAAATCGTACAAATAAGCAAAGAGCAAAATGAAATGTTGTTAAAGGGGGCTTTGAGGGACGCACTAACCCCGCCCATCAACAAACAAGCAGAGGAGGAAATATTAACAACCTGACGCCATTTGGTGACTATTCGGACTACTTTACTTTATCAAGTCCAATAGACAAGATTATTCTATTAAATTTATAGCGTGTTTTATCGCCGGAAAATCATACTGTCTTTATTACAACTATTTGACGGTCAAGTAGATAAAATCCGTTTTCAAAAACTGCTGTTTCTGTTTTGTCAACAGCAAAACCGGGTCGGACCTGCGGGTCAGAGGTATTACGATTTTATACCCTACAAATTTGGTTGTTATTCCTATTCGGCCAATGCGGATATGAC
>JAWXBI010000047.1:0-3364 GCA_034439915.1 Saprospiraceae bacterium
CCGGAACCGGATGGCCCTTTGGCGGACCCTGGGTCACAGAATCGGATGCGTGTAAATACTTTACCCATAAAACCTATCAGCTATCCGGTGGACAGATGTTGAGACGGAGGGCACAGATCTCACCCGGTTTAAATTTGCTACTTCCGTTGCCCACGTGATGGGCAAACCGCTTGCTTCTGCAGAGGCTGCCACCTGGCTGAATGAACACTTTTTATCCTCTCTGGCTGATATAAAATCTTCTGTGGATCAATATTTTTTAGGCGGTGTAAACCATATCGTTTATCACGGAACTAATTATTCCCCACCCCAGGCTAGCTGGCCGGGTTGGTAATTTTATGCAGCAGTCCATGCTACCCCTGCCAATCCATTTTGGAAAGATTTCAAAACCCTCAATGATTATGTGGCACGCTGCCAGAGTTTTTTACAACAAGGGCAACCGGATCATCAGGTGTTGTTGTATTTCCCTTTTGCAGATCGCAATCATCAGGCTGGCCGTGACCTCCTGCATCATTTTGATGGCATGCAGGGATTTGAAAATACAGTGCAGTTTTTTCTCGCTTTAGATGCGTATATTTCCTTATATCAATCCCTCAGTCCTAATAATCCATTTTATCGATGGACTAACAATATATATTTATTGGTGTCGGGATAGGCATGTATATTTTAGTGGCTTTCAAATAATTATGTCCCAGGGTTGCCTGAAATTGATTGAATACACACCTGAACTAAAGCTAAAATAAAGAATAAAGCGAAAATTTTCAATGAATTTACCTTTGATTTTGAGGAAAGACTAAATTTGGAGAATATAGGAGTATAAATCGTTTGTCACTGAATATAACCGGGTTAATCCGCTTACAAACAGTTTACCACGATTTCTGTTTCCCAAAGGCTTGAAATAGCTTATTTCTGAACATCAGCCACACATCTGAAACCAACTGTCCCACACCTGTCTAAACCCGGATAAGTTAATAAGTACTTTGCTCCAAAACTGGTTTTCTGAGGACCCTGATCAGCATACCAGTGTGAAGCCTTGTTCACATACCATCCGCCTCCCCGTAAAATGCAATACGTATTATAGCCATCGGTGCGTTCACTTTCCGTCCATTGCCATACATTCCCACTCATATCATAGAGACCGGATTTGGTTTTGCCATTTTCAAACTGTTTGATGGTGGTAGTGCCTGAATGTTGTCCTCCATTACAATTCGTGGAGTCATACTGGTTTCCCCAGGGATAGATCGTTTGTTCAGTGCCATTTTGTGCAGCCCATTGCCACTCCGCTTCAGTAGGTAGTCGTTTCCCGGCCCACCTGGCGTAGGCCCTCGCATCGTCGGGACCAATCCAGGTCACCGGATGATCTTCCTGCCCGAAAGGGATCTTATTGTTGATCCAATGGTTCAGGAAATTCTCGGGGTAGTAAGGTTTATATTTTGATTGAAGGAGAAATTGTTCAAACTGAGCATTGGTGACCAAAGCCTCATCCATCGCATAGGGTTTCAAATTCACTTTTATAGTGGAGGAAAGTACCTGATTAATTGCCCGGCTATATGAAAAATCCACTATTCCATCCATGGGATAAAACCCACATTCTCGTTGTCTGAAAGTGAAATTCAATTCAACCGGATGGAGTGGTACTGGAATATTCACCATGCCGCGGGGAATTTTATTTTTAGCATATAGCGGGGTTGGATTAAATGGTTTTAAACGGTGGGGTGGAAGCGAATAAGCCGTGTTGAAATTTGATTTTTTTTCTCGGACAGCCTGCTGCGCAAGAAAGGTATAGAATTCAGCATTCAGTTCATTGGAAGGAATGGCCAAAATACAACCGATTGCTTTTGGTTTTAATTCTGTAAACAAACTGGTTTTGGCATTGGATGTAGTGGTTTTTAATTCTTTACCAGCTATTAAATCGTAGTACTTCATGCCCTCCTTAAAATCGACGGCAAAAATGGCCCCGGTCGCCATTTGTTCCTGCCGGTTGACAATAGTCCATATTTTTTTAAGGCCCAGTTGCCATTGGCTGGCATACACCCGGTGCAGCCATACCGGAAATAACGGAGTCCATGCTCCTTGGGTGAAAAATTCGGAATACTGACGTTGTATGGGTAACATCGCGTTCAGCAGGGTGCGGTCGCGGGGATTCAACTCATTGACCGTACCGAATACATTTTCCCAAATCACTATTCCACAACCGTTGATCCAGGCATTTTGTATCAGTGTTGATTGTTCGTGGCTGAAACGGGACAAGCGGTAAATCATATGCCGTTGTTCCAGCCAGCGGTTACGCACTATCCCGGGTACTTCTGAAAACTCAAGGGCATGATAACGTGACCAGGCTGGTTCGAGCCAGGATTGATGCACTTGGTTTAAAGCTTCCGGGTTTATCGGTATTTCCGATTGAAAAACCGCAGCTGGATTTATTTCTTTTAGTTGTTGAAACAAATTTTCAAAATTTGAAATCGTATCCAGAAAAAAACCATCGGCTCCGGTTTCGCGCAATAAATTTAATAATTCATCGATATCATTTTTCCCGTTCAAACGGGCAATATTATCCCAGGGATTGTAAGCAATGACAAGCTTTTTGCCCATCCGGTGCAATTGATCACATAATGTTTTCAAACCCTGTATCCCTCCGGGCAGGTTTCTATAAAAGAAATATTGGTCCCGGTCATCAAACCCCAACTGTGGATAGGTGGGCCATAGGACTACAACATCCACGCCCCCGTATTGTTCTTCGTATTTTTTTAAATATTTCCCTATATCGTATTTCCCGTTTTTATCATAAAGGTTTTTATCATTGGCCATGAGAAACAGGGTGGAATACGCTTTGGAGGCCCATTGATATTCCTTTTTCTGATAGATTTCTCCGTTGTAAGCCATTTTTTTTAATACCGAATCTTTCCATGCTGATATTTCCTGGCGCCAGGAATCCCATTGGTCGGCGAGGTTTGGAGCTTCTATGATTTGATAATAGCGTTCAGTGATTTTTGGAGGATATATTTCACTTGTCTGCGAATTGAGCGGAATATTACATAGGCAATAAAATATTAAACAAAACAATTTTGTACGGGAACAACATAAAAGCATAGCAGAGACGTAGTCGAAGTTAATGCACATAGAGAATAAAGATAATTGTAAAAATTCTATCTGATTTCTACGACTACGTCTATGCAAAATGTTCTTACGACATCATCCATCCCGTTACCCCAAATAACCCGTCTGGGAGAAGTTGCACTTCGACCTTGAATGTATTTATTGTTCGTTCGGGAGCAGTTGCACTGCGACTTCCCTATTCATTCAACCCTTCTCGTTCGGGGGTGACTAAAAAGTCCTCGAATTGCTATTATTTTGATTTGAATTATAA
>JAWXBI010000048.1:0-5428 GCA_034439915.1 Saprospiraceae bacterium
ATGGTAAAAAAGCGAGTTTTAAGGAAATAGCAAAGTGGGTGTTTTATAAGTAGTGAGAGCGATCGGGTATCGGCTTTCAGCTTTCGGGTATCAGCTTTCGGGTATCAGCTTTCAGGGATCAGCTTTCAGGCGATTCCACGATTCCACGATTCCACGATTCAACAGTTCAACAGTTCAACAGTTCAACAATTCAACAATTTTACAATTTTACAGCTATCAGCTTTCAGGCAATTCAACGATTCAACAATTCAACAATTCAACAGCTATCAGCTTTCAGGCAATTCAACGATTCAACAATTCAACAATTCAACATTTCAACATTTCAACATTTCAACATTTCAACATTTAGGCTTATTGAAGTATGGGAAAAAAGCGAGTTTTAAGGAGATTGCTAAATGGGTATTTTATAAATAAAGTCAAAGCCATTTAACCTAATATCTATTTCCCATTCGAATAGTCCTTCTTTCCTCCTACTGCTCCTATAATATTCACACTGGCCCAATTCGCAGGCAAGGCAGTTTTGATTTGTACAATTCCATTCGGAGTAATTTCCAGTCCACCAAATCCCATCAATACACTTTGCAATACCCCGCCTGCACCGGTGGCGAAATAAGGATTGGTGCCCCCTTTTGTTTCTGCTATCACCCGGAAAGGAGGGTTGAGATTGGGCAGATAAGATTCCTTAAACCATTTATAGGCCTGGTCACTATCTCCTAACCTGGAATACAACGTGGTAAATACCGCTTGTGTCATTGCGGGTGTACCGGCATCGGGCACCCTTGTTTTATAATATTCCAGATCTTTTTTGATGAAAACAGGATCTGTATTTTCTTTTAATGGATAGGACAATAAATTGACATCGGCTTGTTTGATTCCTTCTCCATTATAACTGGCATGTTCCCGGGTGGTGCCGTCCGGAAATTTTAAGATGGGGATATTGGCAAAAACCGTCATCCAATCCGGATCGGGTGTCTCATTGATTAGTTTTGCTGCTTCGGTGGCAAACCGAAGATTGGCTTTGGCAGCAGCATTGGTAAAAGCATTATTATCCACATTCTCCGCCCATTCATCCGCTGCGACCACATTGTTGATATCGTAATGTCCAGGACTGTTTCGTTCAACACGGCTGGCCCAGAAATCGGCTGTCTCTTTTAGGATCGGATATCCTTTTTCTTTGAGCCAGACTTTATCCTGAGTCACGCAATAATAATTCCAGGCAGCGATCGCCACACAAGCCGTGATATGATGTTCGAAAGGTCCGCTTAAGGCCCAGACCGGTGTCTCCTCTACTCCGGTAGCTGCACTTTCCCAGGGGTACATGGCTCCTTTAAATCCTTTGCTGAATGCATTCCGGCGGGCAGCTTCTAATCGTTGAAACCTGTATTCGACCATACTTTTAGCCAACTCAGGCCTCAATACCAGGATAGCTGGAAACATCCAAAGTTCGGTATCCCAAAACACATGTCCGTTGTAACCCAATCCACTGAGTCCCATCGGTGAGGGCGATAAAGCTGTTCCTTCACGGGTGAATGCATAAAGATGGTACAACATGCTGTTAATATCCTGCTGGGCCTGATTATCACCCTTGATTTCGATCCGGCTTTCCCAAAGTTTGGCCCAGGCTTCCTGGTGAAATTTTAACAAGCGGGATTTACCTTCCAGTTTGGCGTAGATAGTCAGTCGCTCGGCTTCATTGAGTGGGTCATCATGATGCGCAGAGGTAATCGAAGTACCCGCCACCGCATAGGTGTATGATTGTCCGGCATGGAGTGATTTTGAAAACTTGAGCAAATGCATATTATTGTCCCACATCTCATGGATTACCCTTGGTTCCTGGCCATGCGATTCATCAAATAAAAAAGTATTTGATGCACACAAGGTCAATGCACCAGTGGGGCTTTTGGATGAAGAGGTAAGTAAACTGATAGTGACATGGGGCCGGTCGATTTCATTGTAATAATTTTCAACATCGCGGAGCGCATCCGGGGCTTCCATTACCGAAGCTGCGGTCAATTTCAAATCGTGTTTAGGCTGGACCGTGATCTCCATCAAGACGCAATAAGGCAGATGCCGGAGCGCAGAGTAATGATAAGAAATACTGGCCTTGTCTTTATAATCGAAAGAGCAGGCAAAACGGCCCTGCCGAAGGTCCATGGATTGTTTTAGATTTTGTACCCCTTTGGCATCCAGACGCTGGCCATCTATTTCGAGGTACATATTGAGGAGGTTAAAGCTTTTGAGAAAATTGCTGACTCTGCCCCGTCCATAAAGATCGTAGGCACCCGCCAGGACCACCTCTTTGACCTTAAAAGGTTCTGGAGAAGAGACAATGCCAATCATTCCATTGGCCGAGGTAATCCCATAATAATTAGCGGGATCTATGACAGGAGCAGTTACAATCCAGGGGTCAATGCTTTGTGCCACCAACCCGGTCACGGTCAGGCAGAATATAAATCCGGTCCGAATACCATCATACATGAGTTAGCGTTTTGTGTACCAAGGTAACCATATTGATTCAGGCCAGCATGATTTTGAATGGCTTCATGGAAAAGAAAACCAAAAAGCTATTGGGTTAAATAACGGATTTTGCCCACCGAGCTGTTTCCCTAGAAACCACAGCTTCAACTAAAATTGAGCTTTGAATTTATCTCCTTTTACTTTTTTTTGTGAATAAGCTTCAAGCGGTGTGGTTATCGATTTGTGTTTGCAATATTTTGTAAATCAAATGTTTAAGCTGTAGATCATATAAGAACATCATGAAGTTAATATGTTTTTTTTAGGTGTTCGATTACCAGTGGATAATGATACTTACGATTGACCTTTGAATTTTGAACATATTAAAACCACTCATTTTCTATTCTCAAAAAGGATGACTAAATTTCAGAAATAGCGTTTTTTAAACCATTTTACACCATGGAAAAAATATCCTTGTTGTCCGGATACCAGGTCGATCCCGGGGTATGGGATGAGATGTTTGAGTCCAAAGGTATCCGCAACGGGTACAAAAAACTGGTTTCCGCCATCGAAAGTTTGTCCAACGAAGAATTGAGCCACAAGATCGAATTGGCCAAAAAACTCTTTATGAGCCAGGGCATTACGTTTACCGTGTACAGCAGCGGAGAAGGCATTGAAAAAATATTTCCATTTGACATTATCCCCCGGGTGATCCAGGCTGAAGAATGGAAAGTGATCGAAGCGGGGATCAAACAAAGGATCAAAACGCTGAATATCTTCCTGAATGATATCTATCACAACCAGTTTATCGTCAAAGATGGGATCATTCCCCTGAGGTTGATCTATTCCTGTTCGGGATTTGTCCGTGCTATGGTCAATGTCAAGGTGCCCCATGAAATATATACCCATATCGCAGGTATCGATCTGATCCGCGATGAAGAAGGCCATTTTTTTGTTCTGGAGGATAATCTTCGAACTCCTTCGGGGGTATCGTATATGCTCGAAAACCGGAGCATCACGTATAGAATATTTCCGGACCTTTTACCTAAAAACAAGGTGCGTTCTATCAAAGATTATCCAGACCTGTTGTTGAATAATCTGGTCTCCCTGGCCAACCGCCAGACCAGCAATCCCACGGTGGTATTATTGACTCCCGGAATATTTAACTCCGCTTATTTTGAACATACTACACTCGCGCGATTGATGGGTATTGAATTGGTTGAAGGCAAGGATTTGGTGGTAGACGACCATAAGGTTTACATGAAAACGACCAATGGGCTCAAACAAGTGGATGTGATCTACCGCCGGGTGGATGACGAATTTATTGATCCCCTGTTGTTCCGGCGGGATACTTTGCTTGGTGTGCCCGGACTATATGGTGCCTATCGTATGGGGCAGGTAGCTGTCGTCAACGCCATAGGAAATGGAGTAGCCGATGATAAGGCTATTTATTCTTATGTACCCAATATGATCAAATATTATCTCAATGAAGATCCGATCTTAAAAAATGTACCCACTTATCCGATGGAAGTGACGGAATACCGGGAAATGGTATTTGGGAATATGGCAAAAATGGTGATCAAAAAAACCAATGAGTCCGGAGGATATGGAATGTTGATTGGTAATGCTGCCACGGAACAACAAATGCAAGATTTCAAAAACGCGATTTCCGCGGATCCCAGGAGTTTTATAGCGCAACCCATCATCAACTTGTCTTCGGTGCCCTGTTATATCAATGGCACCTTGCAGGCACGCCGGGTAGATCTGAGGCCCTATGCCTTGTACGGTCCACAGGGCATCGACATTGTACCCGGGGGATTGACCCGGGTGGCTTTGCGGGAAGGATCCCTGGTAGTCAATTCTTCTCAAGGCGGTGGAAGCAAGGATACCTGGGTAATCAATGAATAATATCCCGCAAAAAACTATAAAGCAAGGCCTCCAAGCATTTTATTTATAAAGAAAATATTAAAATTACAACACCGAAGTATGTTAAGCAGAGTAGCTGATTCTATGTTCTGGATGGCACGTTATATCGAACGCACCAATGGGATGATGCGTTTGTTGAGGACGAGTTATATCTCATCCCAGGATGAGGTCAAAGACTTTAGCTGGCGTCCGATCTTAAACCACTACAGTGATCATCCGGGGACCAAAGTTTTTGAATATACTTCTTCTACAGAGGTCCTGGATCATTTATTATTAGATAAAGAAAATACAGCCTCTGTACTGAATAATATTACCCGGGCACGCGAAAATGCAAGAGCGGTGCAGGACCATATCACCAAAGAAGTCTGGCAATGCCTCAATGAGTTTTATCACCTGATACGCAATGAAAGTACACAATACCAGGTACGCCACGGGGATACCTTATCGGCGTTGGATACTCTAATCACACAGGGCTGGCTATACCATGGCATCGTCGATATCACTATGGCCCGGGGCGATGGTTTTGCGTTTTTATCGCTGGGAAAATTTATAGAGCGGGTTAATATCTCTACCAACAGCTTAATGATTAAACTTGCTGAATTAAATTATAAACTGGATCAACGCATTGAAATCCCGGCCTTGAGGTATCTTTTGTACTCATTGTCGGGGTATGAATTGTACCTCAAAACCCATCGCGAAAACCTAAAAGCCGATCTGGTCATTCAACTGATCCTCTATAATCCTAACTTTCCCCATTCCATTTCGTATGGTCTTACACGGATTTCGCGCTACCTCCAAAAACTCCAACCGGAGAGCCTTCCGGAAGGATATCAACAATTGGATTTCCTGACTGGTAAATTGATCAACCAACTTAAATATACTTCTATCGATATTTATAAAGGTAACAGTCTGCAGCTTTTATTGGAAGAAATACGCAAAGGATTATATGATATTACCGCAGCTTTAAATCAAAATTATTTTGGAAACTCTTAACTCATTATTCAACTACAATCTCAACCCCGCTTCCGTTACCGGAATTCGGGCAGGC
>JAWXBI010000049.1:0-8860 GCA_034439915.1 Saprospiraceae bacterium
CCTTCACAATAAATTCAAATCCCTTCGCCAGAAATTCACTCGTATACCCCCTCCTATATATTTCGTTACGTCCGATTTATTATTCAAATCTTTCCGGTAATAGGAATTGAAATCTATAAAATAATTGTGAAAAACCTCATAGGATAAAGTAAGCCCATAGTGCCGGATATTCCTTAGTACACCTTGCCCGGTTACATTATTGTAATCACCGATGCGGCTTGTATAAGGTTTGGTCAAATCACCACCATAATTGGATGATCTATTGGGATCGTCTCCCCAATGATAAGCCATGAGGTAAGCATGTATATTCCATCTGTGTGCCGGCCGGTACCTGATATTAAAAATGGCTTCTTTAAAATTGGCCCCCAGAGGGTGGGCCAATGGAGTCAACTGATGGGTATAATTGGCCGTGCTGTCAAAATGGGAATAGGTATAGGGCCGGACGGAGTTGTATTCCAATTGAAGGTCCAGACGGTTAATCCCAAACGCATCCAGGTATTTTATACCCAACTGACCTCCGAATTTATTTCCCCACCAACCCTTGCTGCTGCTAAAAACTTCTTTTCGAACGAATTCATCAATCAGCAATTGACCATAAACAGAAAACCTACGGGCAATATCGTATCGGCTATTGATGCCCAGCATGACATTGTCCGGACTGCCTATTGATCCTTCCACGGAGCGGTATATAATGACGGGATTAAGGTATTGAAATTCAAAATGATCGTTGCGGTTGAAAATCACGGTTTCAAACAAACCCAGGTTCCATTGTGGCAATACCTGGATTTGCAGGGTGTGAGAGGCCATATATTTTTTAGGTAACAGGATATTACCAGCTGTAGCGGCCTGGGTCGTTGCGCTCAATTCAGCAAATAAACTTTGATAATGCAGTTTCCAGATCCTGGCCTGGGTCTTCAGGTAAAAATATTCCTGTGCATAATCTGATAAAAATAACGATCTCAATCCATCGCCGGTAAAATTAGATCCATGCCCCAGTTGAATATGAAAATGTTTGCTCAGCCGGAAACCCAGTTGACCGTTGCCGATAAAATAATCATATCCGGTTGGCTTAAACAGACTGCTGTTAAAGTACTTATAAAAACCCGCACCGGGTAAAGCCTTGTGCTTTTCCACTTTAGCCCTGAAAAAAGCGGGCAGGGAAACCTGATTCTCCAGTATGGTGGTTTGAGCATAAATTTTATTATCCAATCCCACCCTCAGATCGATTCCACGCTGGTTAGCCAGGACCCAATCCCCTGCTATCCGTTCCCGACCAGCCTGCATATTGATTACCGGATTGACCCGGAGGTAAAAATCGTTTTTATTGACTTCCAGCAGATGTCCCGGACTGCGGTAAAAATATTTTAATATTGGTTTTCGGCTGTAATAATAACCGGAGTGAGCAGAGGGGATCGAATCGGATGTGGCTGTGAAATTGTAAAATAAAATATTGCTGTCCACGGGCACGGATGCTGATCCGGAGCCTGTATGTTGGCTTGTGACTATTGACTTTATCCATACCCATTCATTATTTTCATTCAATAAATACCGGATGTCCTCCAGGTCGGCGTTGGCCAATACGTTTAAGCTGTCCCAATATTGAATCAGGTCGATCACATCAGCACGGAAATAAGGTTTAATCGTGCGGTGAAAAAAATCCGGGTTACCGTATTTAAGACTCAGACGATCGATCAGGAATTCTTGTTTTGAACCCAGGGGGATCAGGGTGCCCTGAGCCGGTAGCAGCGTCATGGCATACATCAACCAAACCCAGCAAAAGCTAATTAATCTCTGCAAAGTTTCAGGATTTAAATTCCAGCAGTTTCTGGGCAAGGATGTCTTTAAATTGGTTTTCTTCATTCCATAAAAAACTCACCTCTACAGGCAGTACAAAAATCGGCAATTTATTTTCAAGGATATAATCACGATGCAAGGCCAGGCGGGTAGCGTCTTTCTCTGTGGTCAATATGATTTTATTGGGTCCCGGCAGTTGGTCATATTGCCTTTTAATTTGGCCCAGATCATAATTGGAATACCAATGATGATCGGCAAAAGAAAACAACTGAAGAAAATTGATTTGTTTCCTGAGGTAGGTTTGCAGGTATTCGGTATTGGCTATTCCACTGACCAGCAAACCAAAAAATTCGGGTCTCCAGGGAAATTGAATACTCCGGTCAAAAATAAAATAAGGCCTGTTATAGGTGTATTCGGTAAAAAACAAACTTTGATGGGGCAACAACCTGAGTTCTTTTTTTAGTTTAATACCTTCCTGCTCAACCATATCCGGCGGGCACTTCGTGACAATAATAATATCAGCCCGGCGATAACTGGATCTCCATTCTCTTAGGCGGCCGGAAGGCAATAAATAATCACGCGTGAAAGGCAATTCATAGGAAGTTAAAAGAATGTTGATATAGGGTTTAACACTGAGGTGTTGAAAAGCATCATCCAGCAATATCAATTTTACTCCGGGAAATGATTTTAACAAAAGAGGGATCCCGGTTTCCCTTTGTTCCGCTACGGCCACCGGTATTTCTGGAAATTTCATCAGGAATTGAAACGGTTCATCGCCGATGGCTTTCACCGATGGAGTATGTTGCCCGATTTGAAAGCCGGTACTTTCCCTTTTATATCCCCTGCTTAAAATAGCGACCGGCAGATAATCTTTAAGCCAGTTAACCAGGTATTCGATATGGGGTGATTTGCCCGTCCCGCCAATGCTCAGGTTGCCGATACTGATGATGGGAATATCAAATCGGACGGGTCTTAATATCTGATATTTATATAACAAATTGCGGCAGGTGATGGCCATTCCATATAAAAGCGTAAGAGGAGATAAGAGTATACGGATAATAAATTCCCTGATCATGTGATGGATTTGAGGAGTTGATGGCCAATACTGCATTGCAGGCATTTTTTGTGCTCGCAATATTGAGATTTAAGTTGAATTTGTGCCTGAGTGTGCAGGGCATGGCTGGCCGTCCAACCCAAATCAGACCATGTGCGGGTGACCAGGTTATTTTCGGCAGGCAGGTCCTGGAGATACTGGATAGCACGTTCCTTTTTATTTTCATCGTCTACACTCGTTCCATAATAAAACAGGAGCGGTACGATGGTATTGATTACGATATGATAAAGGGTTGGTTTCCCCAGTTTTTTAAATTGAGTCCTGCTTTCCGATTTAAAGGAATAATGGTTGGCCCAATAACCTCCCAGGGTGACATCCAGGGCATGGATGATTTCTTTTACAGATATGGCGGCAATAAATTTTGAAAATAAATGATCCGTAAGATGGATGATTTTGGCCAGTTGTGCAATGCGTACGGTAGGAAAATTGGCGGGGCGCAGTCGTAAAAACTTCCATTGAGCCGGATTCATAGGTTGAAGTTGGTATTTACTTTTAAGGAAAAGATATTCATTTTTAAGCTGTAAAGGATAGTCCCCATCCTGAATATCCTCCAATAAACCTGCCTGTCCAAACAAAAGTGCTTCCAGTTGGTTCAGTTGGGATTTGTGTTTATTCAGGATACTTAAAGGAGTCCAGACCGCCAGGGTTTCCATGGCATCCCCATTGACAGAAGAACCCAGACCGCGGGCCAGTTTTTGGTAACATACTTCTTCCCAATTTTGGAGTTGGAGGTCCAATGCCTGTTGGATAGCTGCCGTCTTCAACTCAAGCCGTTCAGCCATCAATCGATGGGACCAACTTTCAATGATCAATTCATCAACCAGGTGGAAAAGGGAAGCGCAGGGTATCCATTTTTCATTTTGTAACAGAAAATTATATTGATTGATCACCACCGGGTCCACCCGGTTAATTAATTCCAGGCAAGGCAACATCGCCCCTGCCAAATTATAAATCTCGCGATCTGCTTTCCAAACCACATGTAAGATGACATTATTGTAAGCAGGGTCCTTGTGGTGTTGGTGCAATTCCCAATCAGCGGAACGGACATGCATTTCTACCTGTCCAATCCAAATGGTTTCACCTATCCTGATTTTGGCTTGTAAAAAATCCGGTCCGGCATTTGGGTTTCGGATCCCGGGATGGAGTATGGCAAGGGGTTCATTCGCCGTAGTGGATAAGGATTGAAGTTTAAAATAAAGGTGTTTCCAGATATAATACAAAAGCTCTTCATGTGGCAACATAAGGGTGTGGTGTTTGTGTTCGTAGTCAAAGATAAGGGACTCACGAAGTGTTGTGCGGGGATTTGTCAATTTAAAATACTTCCGCGCCTTAATTCGGGCCTGCTGTTTAAGCTAATTGTAATTAGAGAAGGTTTTAAGTCCTGAGTATGTAAGGGGTGACCAAAAAGTAAAAATTAATTAGAATTGATATTGGTTCGAGTCCCGATTCGTATTCTTCGGGTGTCCCGATCGGTCGGGAGAAAACTTCAAACCAATATATTTCAACTCACATTTGCAATAGGACTTTTTGGTCACCCCCTACTTGATCCAAATAGGAGTACCTCAAGTCACCGAAATAATCCCGAAATTTCGGGATCGATGCACATACAACCCCAAAATATCACTTTCAAATGCATGATTTTAAGGGAATAATCGCCTATTGCCTTGCATTAATTTCAATAATTGCTCCTGATATGTTGTTGATTTTAATTGAATTAGATATTTATCAGCAGACCCTAATTAAATTCGATGTTATAAATGATGAACCCCTTATAAAGATCCGGCTTGGTTAGATTGTATTTCACCATAAGTATATTTTGCCCCAATTTTAATTTGTTGCCTGGAATCTTTAGTTCGGAAATGCCTAGACTATTTTGTCCGATTCGTTTGGGTTTGGGAATGGCATAATGGTCGGCATTGTTAATATGTAAAAAGGCCTCTTTATCCGAATCAATCCCGGTAGATTCGATCGTGATCCCCAACCCTGTGGACAAGTGGGTTTGGTTAACATTAAAACCTAAACCGGGTGAGACCTGCCGCCCTGTCGGTTTGCCCATCTCCAGTAAGGTATTGTGTTTAAATTTTTGCGCCTGATTCCTGTCCCATAAAAACAATTGAACGCTTCCATCCTTGCAAGCACCGGGAAATAAAGTAAAATTTTTAAATACCAGGTCTCTTGCTTTAGGGTCAGTCAATGAATTGTATAGATAATAATCTGCAATCAGCCAAATCCGGTTAAAGGACTCCATGGTCTTATAAAGGTCTTCGACAGAACTGGCACTGGGTATACTGGCCGAGTGGCCCATAAGCACAAAATTCCTGGTTTCTGGATTTAATCTCATTTGGCGGAACAAGTGTACCTGGTATTGATCCTGCTGGTTGATGTAAAAATTGACGGCATCGGGTACAGTAGATAAAACCACATCACCTTTTTTAATATTCTTTTTGATATACAAACTGGGTTCTTTCCAATTAGTGAAATACCAGATAGACAGTTTGCGGTCGATCGGGGCACCATGATTTTCTGTGGTAATCAGTTTAAATGGATTGATCAGCGCCTTACTGACAAAAAGCATTAATAGGAACCCCAGGATGGATATATAATAAGAATTGTCCCTGATTTTTTGGTTTCCTGGCGCCAACTTTCCGAAAATCAATTTGGGGACATAATAAAACCCACAGGCAGCCGAAATAAGAAAGAGCGGATAAATAAAAGTATGGTAGCGCGGCAGACAGGGATCTAAAAAAACAAAACTCATCAGTAAAAACGGAGGTACATAAAAGGAAAACAGGATGATAAATTTGCGAAAATGGAGGAGGGCAAGACTTACCCAACCCGCTATGGCAATATAAATCATGTAAGGCAGGTCCGTGGTGATCACACCCCAATACACCTTAAATTGGTTAAACTTATCCGCTGAAACCAGTTTGGTTTTGATGTATTCAAAATTGGGCAGGATAAGGTTGACCATATTCTCCGGCATCAGGCGTTGGAATAGGGGCTTTAATACCATGGCATTCAGCGGGGAAAAGCTCAGGACGAAAAAAAACAATGAGGCGAGAGCTACAAGGATTATCCGTATATTTTTTTTATCCGTGGAGAATGATTTGCTGATCATTCCGGATAACCATAAAACAGTACAATATACTCCGAAAGAAAATACAATAAAATAGCTGATAAAATTGGTGGCAAATGAAAGCATGGTAATACCCACCAGGAATCCTAATGCCCCGATATCTATATTAAATTTACCCAGGACAGAGACTTTTGGGGCCTGAAAGTGTCCCCGCTGGACGTACAAAACCGCAGACAAGACCAACAACAAATAAATGGTGGGGATGGGGCCGTATTGCCTGTCCAGCCTCGACCAATGGATCAAATACTGCGAAAAAACCACCAGAATGGCGGCCATGAGCGCAACCGGTCTGTTGAATAAAATTTTACAGAAATAATATATGACAGGCACCAGGGCGGTACCGATCAAAACCATAAAAATCCGGCCACCGAATTCATTCCTGCCAAACAGCCCAAATCCCACCACATTGAGAAGGGTAACTAAAAGACCATTTTTTTCACCTTGAAATAAATGGGAGGGATTAAAATCTTTTAAAAAACTGATTGCGCGGTTAACATGCATGTATTCATCTACCCAAAAAGAAAGATGACCCAGACGATATACCCGGATTAAAAAAGCCAATAAAATCAGAAAGAGTAAAATTTGTTTCTCGCGGGTCTCTATTGTTTTTTTCAGAAACTCAATCGAAAAGTAACTGCCCGATCCCGTTCCGGCGGTCCTGGATTTATGATTACTTGCCGCGGACTTTGTTTTTTTGCTCATTCCTGAATTATTTAAAGCGATTGCCAAACCGATATTGCCACAATACTGCCAGGGTCGTTTGAATAGTCTTCCGGACATTCATTTTGCTGCTTCCTTTCTTCAGGTCATATCGCAGGATCATTGGAAGTTCATGGCAAATCGGGCGAAAACGGTTTAATTTCAACAATAATTCCACCATACAACTGAACCCTTTTTCTTCAATCAGCCGCTCTCCAAAATAATCAAAGCCTTGTTTTAATAATTCCAGACGGTAGGCTCTGAAACCACACGTATAATCACGCACCCCTTTCACCGGGGCGAAGATCATAAAAAGGGATCCGGCTAAAAAACTGGTACAGGTGCGAAAAAAACTTAAACCATAACTACGTGCACCCTGCCGGTATCGTGAAGCAATCACCAAGCTGCTACCTTCCCGGATCTGTTGCACCATCCGGGGGATAAGATGGGGATTATGGCTGTTATCAGCATCCATTGTGATGACGATATCACCCTCTTTTAAATGATGGATAGCATACCGTAATCCATCCTTCAATACCTTACCCAGTCCGCCGTTTTGATCATTATCCAGCAAATCCAATGGTATACTGCCTTTAAAGTTTTTTACCACTTTTGCAGTTTGGTCTTTGCTGCCATCATTGACTACCAAAATATTTAATGAAATGTCAGGGTGTTGAGCAAGGCTTTCATAGTTTTTTAACAAATCCACTATGGAAGCTTCTTCGTTGTATGCCGGTAAAATGGCCAGTATTTTTTGCATCTCAGAGTTGGGCTTTCAGTATGTTCAGAATTTTATCGGCGGCAGTCCCATCGCCATAAGGATTATGATTTTTTTTAAAACTTAAATAATATTCTTCGTCATCACACAATCGGTCCATTGCTGTTGTTATTTTTAGACTATCACTGCCCACCAAAACGGCCGTGCCCGCCTGAATTGATTCGATACGTTCTGTGACCTCTCGAAGGACCAGGACAGGTTTTCCCAGTGAAGGTGCTTCTTCCTGTATTCCACCGGAATCGGTGATCACAAAAAAAGATTTGTTCAGGAGCCAGATTAGGTGGGGGTATTCCAGCGGTGCAATTAAATGGATATTGGAAATACCCGATAAAATCGGATAGACGATATTATGGATATTCGGGTTTAAGTGTACGGGATAAACCACTTGAATATTGGGATGCCCAATTGCGAACGTTTTAATGGCTTCCAGGATGCGAATTAAAGGCGGGCCAAAGTTTTCTCTCCGGTGGCAGGTAAGAAGAATGATTTTTTTTGAAAAATCTAAACCAGGAAAATGTTCGTAGCTGGCTCCTTCCCCTTTTTTATTGAGCAGGTCCAAACAAAGGAATAAGGCATCGATGACCGTATTTCCGGTCACAAAAATATTTTTGAGGATACCTTCCTCATTTAAATTTTGTTGCGCAAGGGCAGTGGGCGAAAAATGGAAGTCAGCCAAACGGCTGGTCAAAACTCGATTTATTTCTTCGGGAAAAGGACTGTATTTATCCCAACTTCTCAACCCCGCTTCCAGATGGGCGATTTTAGTTTGATGATAAAAAGCGGCCAGAGACGCCGAAAGTACAGTAGAAGTATCACCCTGTACAAAGACCAAATCGGGCTTTTCTTTTTCGATCAGCACAGAAAGCGCCATCAAAGATTTGGACAAAAACTCCGCCAATGTTTGATTATTCGACATTAAAGCCAGGTCACAATCGGGTTTGATCTCGAAGAAGTTGGCTGTCTGATAAAGCATCTCCTTATGTTGCCCGGTAAAACAAACCATTGATTTAAAATGCCCATCCTGATTTATTTTATGGATAAGGGGTGCAAATTTTATGGCCTCCGGACGAGTACCGAGTATAAAGAGAATTTTCTTTTTGGAAGGATCAGGATCCATATCCATAATTAGGGAACAAGATAATCAAATCAATGCTTTCCACCGGGAAATGAGGAGCGGGCATTTTTTGGAGAAAAATTAATTGTATACCCGGGTTTTGGAGGAGATTTAACTGAATAAAAAAAGGATTGAACAGGTCATCCGTCAATCCTTTTTTTATAATTTCTGATCTGGTTAATACAGATAGGTTAAGGCAGTTTTATCATCATTATTAAATGGCCG
>JAWXBI010000050.1:0-10081 GCA_034439915.1 Saprospiraceae bacterium
AAACTGATTAGTATCCTGTTGGGTCTGGCCTTGGCGATTGGGGTTGCTTTTAATTTTTAATCAAAAGGGCAACCGTGCAGAGGGGGTTATACTGAGGCTGCTGAATTCCCGGATTAAAAATTTATAATGAGCGGCAATGCCGATCATGGCTGCATTATCGGTACAATATTCAAATTTGGGTATATGCGTCGACCAACCGTTTTGACGGCCTGTCTGCTCCAGTGCTTGACGAAGCCCGCTGTTGGCGGATACACCGCCGGCAATGGCCACTTGCCGGATTCCGAAATCCTGGGCTGCTTTGGTCAATTTTTTAATCAGGATGTTTATTATGGTGGCTTGCAACGAAGCACAGAGGTTTCCCAACTGGTGCTGGAGGTAAGCAGGGTCTTTAGCTTTGTGTTGTTGGACATGGTATAAAATGGCTGTTTTGAGTCCGCTGAAACTAAAGTCATACCCCGGAATTTGAGGTTCTGTGAATACGATTTCAGCTTTATTTTGGCGAGCATATTTATCTATCAGTGGGCCGGCTGGGTATCCGAGGCCGAATATTTTACCACATTTATCAAACGCTTCCCCTGCTGCATCATCTAAGGTCTGACCTATAATTTCCATATCATAAGGACTTTTTACCAGTACCAGCTGGGTATGGCCACCGGATACGGTCAGACAGATAAATGGAAAGGTGGGGTAGGGTGGTTCGATAAAATGGGCCAGAATATGGGCTTGCATATGGTTGACCTGGATTAGAGGGATACCAAGGCTGTAGGCCATACTTTTGGCAAAAGAGACCCCCACCATCAAAGACCCTAATAGACCGGGACCGATCGTGATGCCAATGGCTTCAATATCCTGAAGGTTTTTACCCGCCCGATGAAGAGCCAGTGTGGTTGTAGGAACGATATTTTCCTGATGGGCTCTCGAAGCAAGTTCGGGCACCACACCGCCGTATTCATGATGGATGGTTTGATTGGCAACGATATTGCTCAGTACCTTGCCTCCATCCAGGACGGCAGCTGAAGTTTCATCACAGCTGGACTCAATAGCTAAGATTATAGGCAAAAGTTCGGGGTTGAAACACCAAAATTACTTTTTTTGTCATCTATCCAAATATGTTAACAAATAGGATACAGGATTTCTTATAAATGTAGTATACTTGTGTCCTCAGAATTAAAGCTTTTTACAATATGAAGACTGTTATAAACGTAGTGTTATTATTGTTGACTTTGACATTTATTTACCTTCTTTACCTCAGTATAAAAGAGCCCCTCGAATTTCAGGAAGCTCGTGATTCCAGGACAAAATCCGTAATTGACCGTCTGCGCACCATCAGGGAATGCCAGGAGATGTACCGGGATATTTATGGCACGTATGCAACGAGTTTTGAAGAATTGGCGTCGGGCCTTAAAACCGGTCAATTTATGAATATCAGAGTAAACGGAGATCCGGATGATCCAAATTTTACCGGAACGATCACCTACGATACGTTATATGAATCCGCAATTGACTCGATCCGCAACCTGGGATTCAATCTCGATTCTTTGTCTTTTGTCCCTTATGCCAACGGCGCAAGGTTTGATATGAAGACAGATACAATAAAACAAGGGAATGCGATGATTGATGTAATCGAAGTCGGAATACAGCGAAAAGCGTTTATGGGTAAGTTTGCTGACGTTTCTTTCAAAAAATTTGATAATAGATATGACCCCGAGTCCAGGGTAAAATTTGGCGACCTTAATTCGCCGAGTTTGACAGGAAATTGGGAAGGGAAGTAGAAAGTGGTTTATCCAAGCCATATAGACCTCATACCCGGATCTGCTCAAAAGATGTCATGGATTGTATTCGATGACATCTTTTTTATTTATGATTCCGACCAGTCCATATTTTCTTCCCATCCAATTGCCTTGTTATCATCAGACCTCCACGGACCTGAATTAAAAAAAATTAACCTCATTGTAAATACGCCGTTTCAACTGGTGCCGGAACAAAGCTTTGACGAATCCATGGCCGCTATGATCCTGCAGTCGGTTCATCCTTTTACACATTTTCAAAACAATCAGGTCAGGGTGGATAACTGGACTAACCACTATGCCCGGTGTGTATATTATTTGCCGCAGTCTTTGCAACAATTGAACGCTAAAAATTATTTGCATTGGATGACCTGTGTGGAAAATTTCAGCAGCGGTTTTTTCAGGGAAGTGCATAACGGGATATGCTCATTGCGGATTTACGATACTCTATATATTTTGATTCAGGTCGACAAATCCCTGAAGGAGGCCGTCAGGCTTCATGTTCCATCACCGGATGACAGCACCTTCCACCTTTTAAAATGGTTAGAAAAATACAAAACCCGTCAAGGTGATTTTGTCTTATATACCAACGAAAAAACACCAGCTCATGTCCGGATTTTAAAAAAATACCTGTCCGCCGTAAGATTATTACCCGGTGATAAGGAAAACATCATACCGGAAATAATCAAAGCAATATGCGCATAATTGCCGGCCTCCTTAAGGGAAGAAGGCTCAATCCACCCGTTCAATCCAAATCCTGGCCCACCAGGCCCACCACCGATTTTTCAAGAGAAGGTTTATTTAATATTCTGCAAAACCGCCTTGAATTTGAAGAAATCAAAGCTTTAGATCTTTTTGGGGGCAGTGGTAGTCATAGCTTTGAACTGATCAGCAGGGGATGTGAACAGGTCACCTATGTCGATATGTACCGGGGATGTCTAGATTTTGTCCAAAGTACCGCGCTGGCCTGGGGTGTAGAACAGTACCTCAGGATTGTACAGGAAGATGTACTTAAATTCATCACCAAAAACCAGACCACCTATAATTATGTATTTGCCGGTCCGCCATATTCACTGAAAGAGCTGGGACAATTGCCGGATTTGATTTTCTCCAATCAGTTATTGAGCCCAGGTGGATTGTTTATCCTGGAACACAATCCTAACTATAACTTTTCTGTCCACAAACATTTTGTCGAAATGCGAAAATACGGTTCGACCCAGTTTTCTTTTTTTAAGCAGCCACTGGAAAAATAACTGCTAAACCCAGGCGGACAAAAAAGTATATAAATTCTTGCAGCTGATTTTGACCGCTTTTTCGTTGTACCTTTGCCCTCCCTTTTTATGATTAAAGCATTATTGCAGAACAAATTAAGTCAGGTGATTTCCGGTTTATATACCCTGGATTTTGCTCCTTCAGCGTTATTGGTAGTGCCTACAAAAAAGGAATTTCAGGGGGATTTTACTCTGAATGTTTTTCCTATAGCCGGGAAAATAAAATTGCCTCCCCACCAGGTCGCGTCGGCCATTGGCGAGGTTTTGGTCAGTGAACACACCATCTCATCTTTTGAACTGGTTCAGGGGTTTCTGAATATGAAACTGAAAGATGAAGTTTATATTCAATCCCTTCAGACCATCGTGGAGACCACCGGTTTTGGCCATGGGTCAACAAAGCATAAGACCGTTTTGGTGGAGTTTTCTTCACCAAACACCAACAAACCCCTGCACCTGGGACATATTCGCAATATGCTCCTGGGGTCTTCTATGGCAAGGATCCTGGAGGTTTCGGGTTATACGGTAAAACGGATCCAGGTCATCAATGATCGTGGTATTGCAATATGTAAATCCATGCTGGCCTGGAAAAAATGGGGAGCAGGGTCTACTCCGGAGTCGACCGGGATTAAAGGAGACCATTTTGTCGGGCATTATTATGTGTTGTTTGAAAAGGAGTTTTCTGCGGAGTTTCTGGCCTGGCAAACCACCCCACCTGCCCGGGAAGAATACCTCAAACGGAAGGAGGCTGCATTAACGGAATCGCAATTTTTTAAAGAATATAAAAACACCTACTTCAATCAATATAGCCTTCTTGGAATTGAAGCCAGGGAAATGTTGTTGATGTGGGAACAAAAAGACCCTGGTACCCTGGACCTCTGGAGCCGCATGAACCAATGGGTATATGATGGTTTTAAACGCACGTATGAACGAATGGGTATCGTTTTCGATGATACGGACTATGAATCCATTACCTATTTACTGGGCAAAGAAGCCGTGTCACGCGGGATAGAAAAAGGGATTTTTACAGCGCGTGCAGATCATTCGGTATGGATTGACCTCACGGATGTTGGTATGGATCAAAAACTCGTTTTGAGAAGTGACGGCACTTCCGTCTACATTACCCAGGATCTGGGTACGGCACAAAAAAGGTATGAAAAATACCACATGGATAAACTCATTTATGTGGTCGCTGACGAACAGGATTACCATTTCAAAGTGCTTTTTGAAATATTGAAACGGTTTAATGAACCTTATGCATCCGGTTTACATCACCTGTCCTACGGTATGGTCGAATTGCCGGAAGGAAAAATGAAATCCAGGGAAGGGACTGTCGTAGATGCCGATGACCTGCTGGATGAAATAATTCAGGAAGCCACTTCTACCGCTAAGGAAAGGGGTGATCTGGAGGAATTGGATTTAGCTGGTCAAAAACAAATTATCGATGCCATTGCGCTGGGGGCTATTAAATTTTTTATGCTCAAAGTACAAGCTAAAAAACGAATGGTGTTCAACCCCAAGGACTCCCTGGATCTTCAGGGGCAGACCGGACCATATATTCAAAATGCGTATGTCAGGATTCAATCCGTTTTGCGAAAATCGATTACAAAGTCTTACCCGATTTACAGCACACATACAAACTTGTTCGAAGAAGAAAAAGAACTCATCCAGTTGCTGGAGGGATATCCCCAGGCTGTCACCAAGGCGGCAGAAGCTTATGACCCTTCAGAACTGGCCAACTATAGTTATGTACTTGCCAAGGCCTATCATCGTTTTTACCACGAAGTGCCTATCCTTCGTTCGGAAGACCCTGCTGCCCTGCAATTCAGGTTAGTGTTGAGTGAGCAGGTAGCCCGGGTCCTTCACGATTCATTTAATTTATTGGGCATTACCATGCCAGAAAGAATGTAATATCAATTTATGTCAGAGTCATTACACTTTATTGAAGAAATAGTAGAAAAAGATCTCCAGGAAGGGAAAAACGGAGGCAGGATATTGACCCGCTTCCCCCCGGAACCCAACGGTTACCTGCATATTGGCCATGCCAAGTCCATCTGTCTGAACTTCGGGTTGGCCAATAAATATGGAGGAAAAACAAATCTTCGTTTTGATGATACCAATCCGGATACAGAAGAAGTCGAATATGTCGAATCGATCCAGGCCGATGTCAAATGGCTGGGATTTGACTGGGAAGACCGGGTATTTTTTGCGTCAGATTATTTTGGTCAATTATATGAATTTGCCTTGCAATTGATTCGAAAAGGGAAGGCTTATGTCGATCAATCGACTGCGGAAGAAATTGCAGATCAAAAAGGCAATCCCACCGAACCCGGCAAAGAGAGCCCGTTTCGGAACAGGACGGTAGAAGAAAATCTCTTGCTCTTTGAAAAAATGAAACAAGGTGATTTTGATGAAGGGGCTTGTGTCTTAAGGGCGAAGATAGACCTGGCCTCTCCCAATATGCATCTGCGCGACCCGGTGATGTACAGGATAAAAAAAGCACATCACCACCGCACCGGTGGTCAATGGATGATTTATCCGATGTATGATTTTGCCCATGGCCAAAGCGACAGCATTGAAAAAGTTACACATAGTATTTGTACCCTAGAATTTGAAAATCATAAACCGTTGTATGATTGGTATATTGAACAATTAGGGATATTCCCTTCCAAACAATACGAATTTGCCCGACTCAATCTGAGTTATACCGTGATGAGTAAACGCAAATTGATGCAGCTGGTCAATGAACAAATTGTCAGTGGTTGGGACGATCCGCGGATGCCCACCATCTCCGGTCTGCGAAGACGTGGTTATACTGCAAAAGCTATTCGTGAATTTGCCGATCGGATCGGTATTGCCAAAAGGGAAAACATCATCGATGTTTCCCTCCTTGAATTTTGTATCCGCGAAGACTTGAATAAATCCACCAACCGGTATATGGTTGTTCAGTCCCCGGTAAAACTCAGGATTTTAAATTACGATCAGGACCAGGTTGAACAATTTAATGTACAAAATAACCCGGAAGATGAATTGGCGGGATCGCGAATCGTGCCCTTTTCCAGTGAATTGTATGTCGAAACCGATGATTATATGGAAGTGCCCAGCAAAGGATATTTCAGATTATATCCGGGTGGGTTGGTCCGGTTAAAAAATGCTTATATCGTTCGTTGTGAAAAAGCAGTCATCAATCCGGAAACCGGCAACATCGAAGAAATTCACGCCACCTATATTCCGGAAAGCCGCAGTGGCAATGATACTTCCGGCCTGAATGTCAAAGGCACTATCCATTGGGTTAGTGTAAAACAGGCGACGGCAGTCGAGTTGCGGATCTACGATCGGTTATTTACCGATGAGACCCCGGACGGACATGAAGACCGGGATTTTAAAGAGTTTGTCAATCCGGGCTCACTTAAAATAATTCCAAATGCACAGGCTGAACCCAACATTCTAAACGCCAAACCAGGTGACCGGTTTCAGTTTTTAAGGTTGGGTTATTTCTGCATGGACCAGGATAGCAGTGAAAACAAACGGGTATTCAACAGGACGGTAACACTAAAAGATGCTTGGGCTAAGAAAAAATAAAAGGGGATTACCTCGATTATTATTTGTCTGAACCGGGATTTACAGGATTTTAGGGGATTACCGTGATTTTGATTGTCTGAACCGGGATTCTCGCGATTTTAGGGATTACCAGGATTTTGATTGTCTGAACCGGGATTCTCGCGATTTTGGGGATTACCGTGGCTTTGATTGTCTGAACCGGGATTCTCGCGATTTTGGGGATTACCAGGATTTTGATTGTCTGAACATGGATTTTCAGGATTTTGGGGATTACCAGGATTTTGATTGTCTGAACCGGGATTCTCGCGATTTGGGGATTACCAGGATTTTGAAATGTCTGAACCGGGCTTTTCAGGATTTTGGGGATTACCGTGGCTTTGATTGTCTGAACCGGGATTTACAGGATTTATTGGATTACCAGGATTTTTATTTATCGGATCAAATCCTGGTAAATCTTAATAATCCAATCAATCCCGGTTCAGACAACATCCTGGTAAATCCTATTAATCCCATAAATCCCGGTTCAGACAACATCCTGGTAAATCTTAATAATCCAATCAATCCCGGTTCAGACAACATCCCGGTAAAATCCTATTAATCCCATAAATCCCGGTTCAGACAACATCCCCTAAAAAGTAAAACAAGCTAACCCGGTCAGGGCGCTTGTTTTACTAATCTCCATACGCTAAGTTTAAAAAAACTTCTTTAAAACCTTGGCCTCAGGACGATGACAAACGAATTGCCATTTTCCATGGTGCCTTTAGCCAGGCGATCGCAAACTCCGTTGCCAAAATCTATCGTAACGTTTCTGTCATTTCGCATAACTTCTTCCGTTCCGGCCACGATATAAGGACAGTTGCCCTTCTTGACAAGGGATTCTGTAATCAGGGTAGTAAAACGGATTTCGTTGTCTACCGTCCCTGAGCTTTCACCATCGATTTCCCAGACGTCATCTGATTTTAATTCTGTCGTGCCTCCCGCAATTTGGGTCCGGGTATGGTTGGCATTAATGACCAGGGTCCCTTTGTTATTGGTGAAGGACATATTGGTCAGTTTCCGCGAAAATTGTTTATTCCCTGAAGCATCATTGCCTAAATTGGTCAGGATAACCGTCCCGTTTTTGACTACGATACTGTCGACGTAAAATTCCACGAAGGAGGTGATGCGGGTGGCACCGGCATGGTTCATAGAGTCAGACTGTTCAATGATGATTTTTCCCTGGTGGTAACGGCCGGACTTTGTGAGGCATCCAGATCCAAAATCGATTGTAAGGGTGTTGGGGAAGGTTCCTTTAGGGGCTGTGCTGCTGATGCTGGGGCAGGTACCATTGTCGCGGGATTCCAGCAATTCATTTTCCAAATCTTCTACAGATATCAGGGCATCCTGCGTTTCTATGGTGGTTACTGCTACCGCATTTAAGGTGGTGTCCGGTGCAAAGGAAGCATTATCAGTCGATTTTTCACAACTGGTGGCAAGGATAAGACAAAGGGCTGCCAGGCCCATTAAAAAATTAGTTTTCATGGTTATAATAAAATTTAAAAGTGACGGATTGGTGGCTGAAATAAACCTTCAATACTTTTTTTGAGGGAGATCAGCGATGGGTAGAGGTTTTATCAAATAGTAATGAGTAGACTGCATGGAAAGTCCGGGGTTTAATTCCATCAAGAATTTTTTTCATTCTTTCTTTTCACATTAAGTAATTTGCAGCAATGCAAATTAAATCAACAGCTCCGGGATATCAATTCGATGCCATAGTCATTGGATCCGGTATGTGCGGAGGTTGGGCTGCCAAAGAATTTTGTGAACAAGGATTAAAAACCCTGGTATTGGAAAGAGGTAAAATGGTCAATCACCTTGAATACCCGACTGCCCTTTGGAATCCCTGGGATATTAAACACCGTGGGCAGATGCCATTGGAAGACCAGACGGCCAATCCGGTTATCAATCGTTGTTATGCCTATAATGAGGCTACGGAGCATTTTTTTGTACGGGATACCCATCACCCTTATGTTCAGGACCAACCCTTTGATTGGATACGCGGTTATCAGGTGGGTGGAAAATCGTTGTTGTGGGCAAGACAGACCCAGCGATGGAGTAATTTTGAATTCGATTCTCCGAAGCGGGACGGGTATGCTGTGGACTGGCCAATCCGATATGCCGATCTGGAACCCTGGTATAGTTATGTCGAAAAATTTGTAGGAATATGCGGGGACCGGGACGGAATTGAAAACCTACCTGATAGTGAAGTGATGCCCGGTTTTGCTTTGAACTGTGTAGAAAAACATATCCAGGAAGCAATACATCGACGTTATAAATTGCAACGCAGGGTGATTATCGGGCGATGTGCCCACCTGACCCAGCCGCAGGACATCCATCTTCAGCAGGGCCGGGGCCAATGTCAAAACAGGACCCTTTGTGAAAGAGGATGTCCGTATGGGGGATATTTTAGCTCTGTATCCTCTACGATTCCCTGGGCGAATAAAACGGGAAACCTGACTTTAATCCCCAATGCAGTGGTCCATTCCATTATTTATGATGACAAGATAGGAAAGGCAACCGGGGTAAGGGTGATCGATGCCATGACGAATCAATCGACCGAGTATCATGCAAAAATTATTTTTGTCAATGCAGCTACTCTGAATACTAATTTAATTCTGCTGAATTCCACCTCCAATCGTTTTCCTAATGGCCTGGGCAATGATCATGACATCCTGGGGCATTATATTGCTTTCCACAATTACAGGGGAAATGTTGCCGCGATACATGAAGAGTACCAGGACCAATATTATTATGGAAGAAGGCCCACTCAGGCATTTATCCCATCCTTTAGAAATGTATTTAAAAAGGAAACTGATTTCCAGGGCGGATATATGAGTTATTACGTAGCCTATAGACCGGGCTGGCATAAAGGTTATGCACAGAAAGGAATAGGGGAAGAGCTCAAGGCATCCATTTCTGATCCGGGCACCTGGCAGATAGCGATGGGTATGCAGGGAGAGACCATCCCCGTTTATCAAAATCATGTCCGGCTGAGTAATTCATTAAAAGATCAGTGGGGTATCCCACAATTGGTCACCTCGATTGGATATACTGCCAACGATGACAAAATGGTAGAGGATTTTATACAACAGGGGGTGGACATGATGGAGACGGCAGGATGTAAAGTCACAGCAGCCTATGACAACCATCAGGCACCCGGACTGGATATCCATGAGATGGGTGGGGTGCGAATGGGACATGATCCCAAAACCTCCATGCTTAACAAGTGGAATCAATTGCACCTTTGTAAAAATGTCTTCGTAACAGATGGGGCATGTATGACTTCGGTGGGAAATCAAAATCCGTCACTGACGTTTATGGCCTTGACCGCCAGAGCAGCGAATAGGGCTACAGATGAATTAAGAAAATCAAATCTTTAGCCCGGGGCTACAGATGAATTAAGAAAATCAAATCTTTAGCCCGGGG
>JAWXBI010000051.1:0-12263 GCA_034439915.1 Saprospiraceae bacterium
TTAAAATGTTCGATCTTAAAATATATATACAAGGTCGGAGTTAAACTCCTCCCGAACTCTGGGCCGGGCAGGGAATGGCGAGGTAACAAAAAAGTTGACTCGCCATCGCGAGCAAAAGCCTCACGACCCGAGACCCTTAGCTTGGAAAGATCTGCCTGTCCGCCTAGGAGACAATCATAGATTCTACCCTGTGCAGGCGGACTCTACCTCCCGAAATTTAAATTTCGGGCAGGGACCACCGCCTACAACTCAGTCATATTTTCATTCGTGAGTTAGAGAAAGCTGTAGCGGCGTGTTTCAACCGCCGATCCGAAAAACAGCAGGATAAATGCTAATTGATTTTCCTTAAAACATCCTATCTTGTTTTAAGTATTAAACTTTAACTCCATGGCAGCTCGAAGAAAATTTTTAAAACAATCAGGACTTACCTTGCTCGGTGCAGGTATATTAAACCCAGGCCAAACCTCCCCTTTTACGATTTTTAACAGAAAATCAGCCCCTTCGGACACTATTCGCTTTGCTACTATTGGCATCAATGGTATGGGATGGGCAAATACCAGGGCTGCATTAGTCCAGCCTAAAACTCAATTGGTGGCGATCTGTGATATTGATCAGAACGTGATCAATAAAAGGATGGCCGACCTGAAAGATCTCAAGGTAGATACTACCAAGGTCCAAACCTTTAAAGATTATAGAAAATTATTGGAGCTGAAGGACCTGGATGCCATCATCATAGGAACCCCTGACCACTGGCACCCGCTGATCACCATTCACGGATGCCAGGCAGGTAAAGATGTATACGTTGAAAAGCCAATTGCCAACTCGATCGGTGAGAGCCTGGCGATGGAACAGGCTCAAAAAAAATACAACCGGGCCATCCAGGTTGGCCAATGGCAGCGCAGCCAAAAACATTTCCGCGATGCTATTGACTTTGTCCATTCAGGCAAACTGGGTAATATCCGCACTTCCAAAGCCTGGGCTTATCAGGGCTGGATGAAACCGGCGCCTGTCGTGCCGGACTCCACGCCACCGGAGGGAGTCGATTATGATATGTGGCAGGGACCGGCTTTAAAACGGCCTTTCAACACCAGCCATTTTCATTTTAATTTCAGGTGGTTTTGGCCTTATGCCGGTGGCTTAATGTGTGACTGGGGTGTCCACCTGATTGATTATGCCTTGTTTGGCATGAAGGCTACCATGCCTAAAACCGTGGCTTCTCTGGGAGGAAAATTTGCCTATCCTGAACTCAGCCACGAAACGCCAGACTCTCAACATGCCATCTACGAATTTGATAAGTTTATATTGAGTTGGGAACACGCGATGAGTATTGACAACGGGCCATATGGACGTGATCACGGCATTTCTTTCATTGGAAACAACGGGACATTGATACTCGACCGCGGAGGCTGGGAGGTTATCGAAGAAAAACGGGAAAAAGACAAAATCCTGATCCCCTATCAAAAACGCGAAGACAATGGGGTGGAAAAACATATGGAAAATTTCTTCGGAGTTGTTCGTTCCCGTAAAATGGAAGATCTCAATGCTTCTATACAGGTAGGTTCTTTAGTAGCCAAGGTATGTCAGATGGGGAATATTGCTTTCCGAAGCCAGAAAAAGCTCAATTGGGATGCGACAACCCAACAATTTACCGACGAACAGGTAAACAAAGAATACCTGATGCCTGCTTATCATAATGGGTATAATCTGCCGATGGTTTAAGTTAATGAAAGAATGAAGGGAATCAAAAAATGAAATTTTTGAGTCCCTCTCTCATTTCCTATTTGATTTCCATTATATACATCCATTCCGCTTCCGGATCATGGAATACCTGAGTATTTTGCATGGTTATAAACTTATTTTTTTCCAAAAATTTATATTGGTTTAATCCCAGAGATCTGTCCAATTCTTCTTCATTGAGTTGATGACCGCTTTTTTTATCCAAAATAATATAATGGGCGACTATATATTTTCCTGGATTAAGAGTATATAAATTCTGATTATCCAACGGAAGGGTGTACACGATCAACAAGTAGTCCTGCGTAGATACCATTTCCAAATAAATGCTATTTCCATTATACGTACTGATCACCGAGTCCAATGGCCTGAGGGGTGCAAAAGAATCCGGTTTGATTTCAAGCGTTCGGCTTTCTGTAAAGTCAGTCAAATCATATTCATGGACTTGCGACCTGGGGTTAAAAATCATATAGGCTTTGAGCTTCACTTTATCAATTGAATGGACTTTAAGAAAACTAAGGGCACTTATTCTCCAATAATCAAAGGTACCGTCAACCAAAGGTTGGGGGGGGCAAAATCAGCAGACAAGCCATCTGAATAATTATAAGCAGTTAAGTTTTTGACCTTATGAAACTCCCTGCTAGCCAAATCAAATTTTTTAGTGTTTAGCACGCCTTCAATATCTTCTATAGGATTATGGATCAACCATCTGGCATGGTCGATCTCAATCACATCGCATTGCCCCGATGAAGCACTCAATAGGTTTTTTACTTTAACGTTTTTTAGTTGTTCGCCGGAATAATCATATTCTGTATACCCTTTATTAGAGCATAACACTATAGTATGATTATCCAGAAAATCGCCAAAAAATAAAGAAGCTCCGATATGCTTATAATCAGATTCCGTGACCTGAAATGAATTTTTTAGCGTACCCCCCGTATCTACTATGTGGACTTTACCTGAATTGGCCGTAAATACCAATAGATCGTGATTGAAAGGGGAAATATTTAAAAAATGAGTGACCCCATTGACGGGCAACCGGATTGAATCAATTTTATAAATTTGGATCGCTTCAGATGGATGAGTCTCAGAAGGCAGATAATTTTTACAAAAACTGAAATAAAAAGGAAAAATTATAAAAAGCAAATAAGGATACCTCATTGGATTATTATAAAATTAAAAGGTGAGCCCTTCTTTTCCAAATTAATAATGGAACTATTTGTTCTTTTCTGATTCGAAAAAGTGACATCATATTCAGGTCATCACGTGACTTTTCATTTCAATTTCAAATAACCTTTACTCAAAGCTGAGTAATACTGGCCAGAGCCTTAACTTCGCCCCATGAAATTTGCTACCAAAGTCATCCATGCCGGAATAGAGCCCGATCCATCCACCGGTGCGATCATGACTCCCATTTATCAGACTTCTACCTATGTGCAAACTGCTCCCGGTGAACATAAAGGATATGAATATGCCCGTACTCAAAACCCTACCCGGACTGCCCTCGAGACCAACCTGGCTGCCCTGGAAAATGGAAACCATGGAATTTGTTTTGCCAGCGGACTTGCGGCACAGGATGCGGTAATGAAATTGCTGTACCCGGGGGATCAAATCCTTTCTACTAACGACCTCTATGGAGGTAGTTTTCGTCAGATGCGACGGGTTTACGAGAAATTTGGCATTCAATCCAATTTTGTCGATTTATCGGATGAATCGGTAGCTCGTGAAGCCATAAAACCAGGTATAAGACTGCTATGGGTGGAAACCCCGACCAATCCCATGCTTAATATCATTGACCTGGAATTGGTTTGCGATCTGGCCAAACAACACGGGATCATGGTCTGCGTGGACAATACGTTCGCTTCTCCATATTTACAAAACCCCCTGGATTACGGAGCCGATATCGTGTTACATTCAGCTACGAAGTATATCGGTGGACATTCGGATGTGATACATGGGGCACTCATAGTTAAGGATAAAACTTTAGCTGATCAATTGCATTTTATTCAGAACGCCACAGGAGCAGTACCCGGGCCCATGGATTGTTTTCTGATTTTAAGGGGCATTAAAACGCTTCATGTGAGGGTGCAACGAGCCTGTCAAAACGCAGCCCGGATTGCCCATCACCTCGATGCCCACCCCAAAGTAGGCGTGGTATTTTATCCCGGCTTTGCCTCGCACAGGAACCACCAGGTAGCTAAAAAACAAATGCGTGACTTTGGGGCCATGGTTTCCTTTGATTTAAATTCAAACACTCAGGAGACCGCTAATAAAGTATTGAGCAATACCCGCTTGTTTTCTTTGGCAGAGTCCCTTGGCGGGGTCGAATCCCTCATTGGTCATCCGGCGTCCATGACGCATGCCTCCATACCCCGTGAAGAACGGTTAAAAACCGGGCTGACCGATTCCCTCATCAGGCTCAGTGTAGGTATCGAAGATGTGGAAGACCTGATCGCGGACCTGGATACCGCCTTGACCTATGCATGAGGAGAAAAAAAGTATTAAATACTGGTCGCCGCAGGACCAGCCCAGAGAAAAATTACTTTCAAAAGGAGCCCTGGCACTTTCGGATTCCGAATTGATCGCCATATTATTAGGTACAGGGATCAAGGATTTCAGTGCCATCGATCTTAGCCGCACGTTACTCCAGCACGCCAACCACGATCTGAACGCCCTGGCTGCCCTCACCTATCATGAACTCAATAAACTAAAGGGAATTGGCCCTGCCAAGGCCCTGACCATTCAGGCTGCCCTGGAACTGGGACGCAGGCGTCAGTACTCACCGACTGATAACCGGAGAAAAATCACCTCCAGTGACGATGCAGCCCAACTGTTCAATGCCTTAAGGGAAAGCCGCCAGGAAGAATTTTGGGTAGCCTGTCTCAATTCCAAATCCTCCCTCCTCCACCTTGACCGCATCCATATCGGTGGTATCGCATCGGTGGCAGCTGACCCCAGGATCATTTTTAGCCTGGCCTTACAATACCATGCGGTTTCGATAGTGATTGCCCATAATCATCCATCGGGCAACCTCCGGCCAAGCAAAGAAGATGAATCCGTCACCCTAAAACTTAAAGCGGCAGGCGCTTTATTGGATATCCGCCTGGCAGACCACCTGATTATTACAAGAGAGGGATATTACAGTTTTGCAGACGAAGGAATGATTTGATTTACGATTCATTCGATCCGATGCGTCGGATCATTCGATTGATTCGATTTATTCGATTTATTTTTGCACACTGACCCATGGCTGAAACCAAACCCAAGTTTAATTACTCCCTTCTGCGCAGGGTCATCCGGCTCTCAATTCCGTATAAAAAATTATTTTATTGGACCATTGTGCTGGCCATCATACAGGCACCCCTGGGTATCCTGCGTCCCCACATCATCAATGTCATGGTGGATGACCATGTTATGAAAAATGAACTTAGCGGTTTGGGTTCCCTGGTATGGTGGTATATGTTGGTCTTATTGGCTACGGTCTGGCTGAGGTATATTTTTATCCTGTGGACCAATACGCTGGGCCAATCGATTATCCGGGATTTGCGTACCTGGGTATTTAACCACATCATCGATCTGCGCCTGACCTATTTTGACAAAACCCCTATTGGCACTTCTACTACCCGAACCATTAATGATATTGAATCAATCAATGAAGTATTTTCAGAAGGGGTCATCACTATATTGGCGGATATCCTGGGACTGATAGCCGTGCTGGTCATCATGTTTGTAGTGAGTTGGAAGTTAAGCCTGATTTGTCTTACTACCCTTCCTTTTTTAATCTATGCCAGTTATTTGTTTAAAGAAAAAGTACGGGTTTCCTTTCAACAGGTGCGTACCCATATTGCCCGGATGAATTCTTTTTTACAAGAAAGGATTTCGGGCATGAGGATCATTCAGATTTTTAATGCCGAACAGCATGAAAAAGAGAATTTTCGCAAGATCAACCGGGATTACACTCAGGCTAATATCGATGGAATCTTTTATTATGCCGTATTTTTTCCGGTTGTTGAATTGATTTCTGCAGCTTCCCTGGCCTTAATGGTCTGGTGGGGTGCCAAAGGGGTTTTACAGGGGGAGGTGACCCTGGGCGCCCTGGTTGCCTTTCCGATTTACCTGACCATGTTGTTCCGACCTATTCGGTTTATGGCGGATAAATTTAACACCCTTCAAATGGGGTTGGTCGCTGCCGAACGGGTTTTTGGCATCCTGGATAATCAATCTAAAATCGTCAATGAGGGCAAAGAAGTGGTTAAAGAGCTCCAGGGCAACCTGGAATTTGACCAGGTAAGATTTAGTTATGACGGCGAACACGAAGTCCTAAAGGGGCTGAGTTTCAAAGTCCCGGCTTACACTACTCTTGCCATCGTGGGCAGCACCGGGTCGGGAAAAACCACCATTATCAGTGTACTCAACCGGATGTATGAAATCCAGGGCGGAGAAATACGAATCGACGGTAAAAATATTCGCGAATATGAATTGACCTCTTTACGACGCAGAATTGGGATTGTTTTGCAGGATGTATTTTTGTTCGGAGGGACGGTTTTAGAAAACATCACCTTTCGCCATTCGGGCATCGGCATGGAGCAAGTAGTCCATGCGGCAAAACAAATCGGGGCACATGAATATATCGAGCGGTTGCCGGGGGGATACGAGTTTATTATTGCTGAGCGGGGATCAAACCTTTCCATGGGACAACGTCAATTGATCTCTTTTGTCCGGGCTTTGGTATTTGATCCCGATATCCTGGTTTTGGATGAAGCGACCTCTTCTATTGACCCGGAAACGGAATCTGTCATTCAGTACGCGATTGAAAAGCTTATCGAAAAAAGGACATCGATCATTATTGCACACCGGTTAAGTACCATACGTCACGCCAATCAGGTTCTGGTCATGGACCATGGTGAGATCAAAGAAATCGGGACTCATGATGAACTGCTGGAGAAACAGGATGGCTGGTATAAAAAGCTGCACGAATATCAATTTGCCCGCATGGCCGAGATCTAATAACGCCTCCATCAGGTTTTTTTAAAGGTTGATCGATATTTAGAATGGGTACAGAACTTTATACGTCCTCCGGCTTGTTTATAAATTAAATTAATGAATATGGAAAACCGAAGTTATCCAATTGCCAAAACCCTGATCGGGCTGGTATTTATGGTCGCCATTATCTGGGTAGTCTTTTTTCTGTTTAAAAGCATATTTAACATCCTGGCATGGGCGGCCCCATTTTTGTTTATCGCTGCACTGATTATCAATTTCAGATTGGTCGTGGGCTACGGTAAAATGGTCGTGGGTTTGTTGAAAAATAACCCCTTGATGGGGGTGGTGGCTGTCTTGTTGACCCTATTTGCTTTTCCTATAGTGGCAGCTCTACTTTTTGCCCTGGCTATGATGAATAAAAGAGCAGATAATTTTATTAAAAAAGAGCGTCAAAAAACAGAGGGAATACCTACAGAATACACTGAAATATCCTCAGCTCCCAAATCGGAGTATGATGAATTGTTCAGAAAAAAATAGTTGAACTGTTTTGATTATAGCCTGGGCTCCATCCCAATAGGTTTTAGCGATTGTCTTCTAAGCCAGAATTAGATTATTTTGTCCTGAAAACGGTCGTTATTGTTTCCTCTTTTTTATATCATTCTGCTGACATTCGCCCTGCTTTATGTGATCCTGATCTGTGCAGCCATAATTTATTGGAACCGCCATAATGATTTAAGCGCTGTCCTTTCAGACCATACCTCCCCACCTCTATACCTCTCCGTCCTTATTCCGTTTCGCAATGAAGTGGCGCATCTGCCAGCATTACTAAAGTCTTTGGAGTTACAATCGATGGATAGTGATTTTTGGGAATGTATATTCATCGATGATCATTCAACTGATCAGGGCGCGGAATTGATACGCCGGATATCAAAGAAAAACTTTCGGATCGTCCTCAATCCGGGTAAAGGCAAAAAAAGCGCCATTGCCGCTGCGGTTAACATCTCCGGGGGCAATTACATCGTGCAAACCGATGCAGACTGTACAATGGGAAAGGACTGGTTAAAATCAATCTACACCCGTCTTGTCCAATCCGATATCCAGGTTCTGGCCGGACCGGTGCATATCAGTAATTCAACTTCCTTCTTAGGGTATTTTCAAACCTTTGATTTTATTGCATTCATGGGTATGACCCATTTGGGCATTCAATCCCGCTTATGGCACCTCGCCAACGGCGCCAATCTCATTTACAATAAGTCCGTATACACATTGATGAATACCACCAATCGCCAGGCTGCAACCGCTTCAGGTGATGACATGTTTTTAATCGAGACCGCTGCAGGAACGAACAAAGAAAAAATTGGTTTTCTAAAAGAGCCGAAGGCCCTGGTACAAACCCAGGCGGTATCTGACCTCCGGACTTTTATTCACCAACGGCTGCGCTGGGGGTCCAAGATGGGTAAATTGAGGGATTGGAAAATAAAATTGGTTCTTGGAATTACGCTTATGTTTTCAATTTTATTGGTGGTGGTTTCAATCGCAGCAATGTTCGTCAATGGCTGGTGGGCAATCGCAGGTTTATTGTGGACATTAAAAGGATCTATTGATTTTATCTACCTTAAAAATCTCGCTCCTTTTTTTAATCAAAAAATTCCTTTTTTTCCCTATTTGAGGTGTACAATTATTTATCCGGTATATCTCTGTTTGATGTCGATACTTAGTATTTTTAAGCGCAATTATGAATGGAAAGGAAGGGATAGCCGATGAACAGGTTTACGATTATATCATCGTAGGATCAGGCTTTGGGGGTAGTGTTTCCACTATGCGGTTGGCCCAAAAAGGATATCGGGTCCTGGTTTTGGAAAAAGGTAAAAGGTATGAAGCCGGAGATTTTCCCAAGACCAACTGGAATCTGAAAAAATATCTGTGGCTGCCATTTTTGCATTGGTTTGGTTTTTTAAAATTGACATTTTTCAGGAAATTGTTTGTGGTCTCCGGAGTAGGCGTCGGCGGAGGAAGCCTGGTCTACGCCAATACCCTGCTCGAACCATTAGATGGATTTTATGGAGATATCCCTGTTCAGGACCGGGACTGGAAACATGTTTTAGCACCCTTTTTTAATATGGCCAAATATATGTTGGGGGTTACCCGGGTAAAAGGCCATTATGCTGATGATGAATTGCTGAAAGAAGTAGCAGCCGAAATAGGAAAAGCGCATACCTACAAAAAAGTTGATGTAGGGGTTTATTATAATGAAGACAAAACTCCTCAGGATCCTTATTTTAACGGCAAAGGGCCCTTGCGTAATCCTTGTATTGAATGCGCAGGGTGTATGGTGGGTTGCCGACACAACGCAAAAAATACCCTGGATAAAAACTATTTATGGTTTGCAGAGCGATCTGGGGCACAAATCAAACCAATGACCCAGGTTGAAAAAATTGTGTGGAGCCGGGAGGAAAAATTATACACGGTATTTACCCGTAATCCATTTTCCTCCAGATTATCCGGTCATTATCAAACCAGAGGCCTGGTATTCAGCGGAGGTGTGTTGGGGACGCTTGAATTGTTGTTTAAGCAAAAATTTAAGTATCAGACCTTACCTCAACTTTCCGATACGCTGGGTAAAAATATATTAAGCAATTCAGAATCCATCAGTGGAGTGATTGGTGCCGATCAAAAATTAAACCATGGTGTTGCAATTAGTTCGGTGATCCAGGCTGACGAGAATACCAGTGTTGAGTTATGTAAGTTCCCCGATGGTTCTGGTTCTTTATTCAGACTGGCTTTTATGAGTTCCGGCGGTGGCCCTGCCTGGAAAAGAATCCTCAAACTGATATGGGGTTGCATAATTCATCCCGGAGATCTGTGGACCTGGATACGGAAAGGGCAGGATTCCCGGACTGCCGTAGTCGTCCTGGTCATGCAACAACTTAAAAATGCACTGACCATGAAATGGAGCGGCCGAACCATGAAATTGACTTCTGCACAAAATGCTCCACCGATTCCTGTATTCATACCGGCGGGTTTTGAAGTCATTAAAAGACTAGCCCGGAAAACAAATGGAGTGGCCGTGAGTGCCCTGACAGAAACTGTATTTAATATGTCAACCACGGCACATATCCTGGGTGGATGTCCCATGGCGGAATCAGAAAAAGAAGGTGTGGTCAATCAACGGTTTGAGGTATATGGATATGACCGAATGTATATCCTGGATGGCAGTATAATTCCGGCTAATATTGGGGTCAATCCCAGTCTGACCATAACGGCACTTGCGGAATATGCCATGGAACAAATACCAAAAAAGGAATAAAAAACGGATCAGCTATCCTAACCCAGCATTGACCGGTACGCCAGTTTTAAAAGATATAATCCTCCCTTAGGCTGTATCTTTGCACCCGCATGGCCAAACGATTGTATAACCGCCAAAACCGCAAGGAACTGAAGGAAAAGTTTGCCCGGGAAAATGATCCCAGAATTGTCCTTTCATTCTATCGTTACGTGTTTATTGAAGATCCCGTAGTATTCAGAAATCAACTCTATGAAGCCCTGGATCAATTGGGGGTAAAAGGAAGGATATACATTGCCCTGGAGGGAATAAATGGCCAGATCAGTGTAACTAAAAACCAATTGGATTTATTTAAATCGACCTTCGACGCTATCGCACCGCTGCGGAACATCCGATTAAACACGGCACTGGAACATCTTTCAAAATCATTTTTTGCCCTCATCATCAAAGTCAGGCAAAAAATAGTGGCTGATGGGATTGTCGACCCGGATTTTGATGTGACCCAAAGTGGCACCCATCTGAATGCAAGAGCATTCAATCAATTGGCTGGAGACCCAAAGACTATCATTGTGGATATGCGCAATCATTACGAGAGCGAAGTAGGACATTTTAAAGAGGCTATTTTACCTGAGGTAGTGACTTTCAGAGAATCATTGCCGCTGGTAAGGGATCAACTAATGGCTAAAAAAGACCAGCCCATCATCATGTACTGCACCGGTGGGATACGCTGTGAAAAAGCCAGCGCCTATTTGCTCCATCATGGTTTCCAGGAAGTCTATCAGCTCGAAGGTGGCATTATCAAATATGCCCATGATGTCATTGACCAGGGCTTACCTAACCTTTTTGTGGGCAAAAATTTTGTGTTCGATGAACGGCTCGGTGAACGTATCAGCCAGGATATCATCGCCTCTTGTCACCAATGCGGAGTGCCTTGTGATGAGCACACCAATTGCGCCAACGATGCCTGTCATATTCTTTTTATTCAATGTCCATCCTGCGCTGAAAAATATAACGCCTGTTGCTCTCAGCAATGTGCCGATTTTATCCAATTGGATCCTGAAGAACAAAAAATTAAAAGAAAAACGGAACAATTCAACGGGAGTAAATTCAGCAAGGGGCGATACAAGGCCCACCACAAAAATGCAATGGAACCATTAAGGTAGCTTGCTTTGATCTAGGTATGTTTTATTTATGTTATCCACATTTAGTTAAACTATGAAACCCGTTCTCTCCCAAGTTTGTGTTTATTGCGCATCCAGTAACCAGGTGGATCAAAAATATTTTGAAGCTGCTCAACGGTTAGGCGATGAATTGGCCAGCAATGGCATAACCCTGATTTATGGTGGAGGGTCTTCGGGTCTCATGGGTAAAATAGCGGACAGGGTGCTCAGTCGGGGAGGAAAGGTAATTGGCATCATTCCTGATTTTATGAAAAAAGTAGAATGGGCACATCAGCGGATTACAGAACTTCATATAGTCGGAGACATGCATGCCCGGAAAAAAAGGTTCTTAGATGGCACCGATGCCCTGGTGGCCTTGCCCGGAGGATGCGGGACCCTGGAGGAACTATTGGAGGCTATTACGCTGAAACGACTGGGTCTGTTCAATAAGCCCATAATCCTGCTCAATACCGGAGGGTTTTACAACCCTTTATTGTCCATGTTGAAACGATGCGTGGATGAAAAATTTATGAATGCGGATTCGGCGGACATGTGGTCCGTTGTTTCAGCGCCTGAAGAAGTCATACCCGCAATATTGAATGCCCCTCTTTGGCATGAAAATGCCATCGAAAGGGCTTCTCTCAAATAGGGGCCTTATGTTTTTTTTCCTGTCTAAATTATTGATTGAGCTCCTTAACCCATTTAACTGGGTGGTCGGGGGGCTCCTTATTTCAGTTTGCATCAAATCCCGAAAATGGAAATGGATGCTCAAACTGGGTTCTTTATTCCTGTTTTTGATTTTTGGAAACCGCGGTCTGATTAATTCAATATATTCTTGGATAGAATTCAGGCCACTCTCCCAGGATAATATCACCAAATCCTATTCTTATGGAGTATTGCTGGGTGGAGGATTTGCGCGTTTTGATCCAGCTTTTCCGGACCGGATTATTTTCGGGGATCATATTAACCGGTTGACGGAAAGTATGGAATTGTATCATTCCAATAAATTAAAGAAGCTCATTATCAGTGGGGGCGATGGTAGTTTAATTGCAAAAAAACAAGTCGAATCTCAAAATATAAAAACGTTTTTGTTGGAAAACCAA
>JAWXBI010000052.1:0-14427 GCA_034439915.1 Saprospiraceae bacterium
AACCTTTGCTTTTGATTAGATAGCGCCATGCAATTGTGAAATAATTCTTGATCATAATTAATTGTTTAGTTGACAGTCGGTAAGTCGACAGTCGGTGAATGTTTCATTGTACATTGTTCATTGTTCATTGATAATTGTTCAGCGAAGCGTTGTTCATTGTTCATTGTCCATTGTTCATTGTTCATTGTTCAGCGAAGCGTTGTTCATTGTCCAGCGAAGCGTTGTTCATTGTTCATTGTTCAACGATTTCTTCGAAAGTCATAGCTCATTCGGAGCGAAGGCTGGTGGTCGGATTTGTCAATGCCGCCTTAATAGCCTGATAAGAAATCGTCACAGAAGCAATAAGGATCATCAATAACATGGCTGAGAGAAAAATCCAGGGATCTATCTTTATCCGGAACTTAAAATCTTTCAACCAATCATTCATGAGCCACCAGCCAATAGGAGCAGCAATGATGGATGCAATTAAAATCAATCGTATAAATTCTTTGCCAAACAACCATAAAATTTGAGGCACACTGCTACCCAATACTTTTCTTATACCAATTTCTTTAATCTTCTGCCCTACCATAAATGATACCATCCCATAAAGTCCCAGGCATCCAATAAATATGGCAAGGGCCGAAAAAACTTGTATGATAATGAGCATTCTGGATTCAGCTTCATAAAACCGTGCGATGCTTTCATCCACAAATTCATACGAAAATATTTGATCCGGATGTTGTTGAGACCAGATCTGTTCTATTTTTTCCAGGCTGGCATTGATATCAGCCATATTGAGTTTGATAGCATATTTTTCATAATCTTCTACAATAGTCGTGATAGCAATGGCGCTGATATCTTCATGAAATGAATGATCGTGAAAATCTTTCACTACACCGACTATAGGACCGGTATACTCTCCCCCATTGGCTGCCATATATTTACCTAGCACATCCTCTGGACTGGTCAGGTTGATCTTGCGTGTGAATGCTTCATTTACAATAAATTCACGTACCGTATCAGAAGGAAATAAATTTCTGCCTGCAACTAAATCAAGCCCGAATAAGGGAAGATAGGCTTCGTCCGCTGCTTTTATGCTGGTTCGGAAATTGACTTCTTCTGCCTGGCGATCGTATTTTATCGAATTATTCCAAGCTTCACTGGACGCTGGTGCAGCATAACATAGAGAGACTTTTTCCACTCCACTGATAGTCTGAAATTGATTTTTTATTACATGAGCCATCTTCCCAGTAGAATCCTCGGCTACAGGCACCATCACAACTGCTTCTTTATCAAAACCTAAATCTGCCTGATGGGAATACCGTACTTGTTTAATTATAACAAACATACCAATGACCAAAATTTGAGAGATGGCAAATTGGCTTATGATCAACATTCTACGGGTATTTAATCCCCCAATGCTTTGTTGAGACAATTTTCCTTTCAATGCAACTACCGGTTGAAATCCAGCCAATATAAATCCCGGATAGGACCCTGCAAAAAATGTAACAACTACACTTACAACGAAGAGAAAGAACAACAATGAACCATCGGTAATTTGTATTGCAAATTTTGCATTAAAAAAAGAGTTCACTGCAGGCAAAGCAAGATATGCTAAACCTAATGCGACAATCAATCCAACAAAACAAACTGTTGCTGTCTCTGCAATAAACTGCCAATACAATTGTGCTTTCATGCTTCCCATCACTTTTCTCAAGCCTACTTCTTTAGATCTTTTGAGTGCATGAGAGGTAGCCAGATTGATGTAATTGACACATGCTGTAATGACTAGAAACAAACCAATAAAAGAGAGTATCCATAAATTACTTTTCTCCATGGCGCCACCATAACGGGCATCAAAATGAACTTCTGCAAGCGTTTGCAATTTATAATGGTGGACATTTTTACTTGTTGGACGAAATTTTTTGACGTATGCAGGAAATACAGCTTCTACTTCAGCTATGGAAACTCCTGGCTTCAACCTCACAAAACATTGCATTGGATCTGAAATCCCTCCCCAGGAATCATCCCTGTAAAACCAGGAATCAAACTCTTTCAACGAAATAAATGAAGCGTAAATACCTGTTTGTCTTTCTGTATTGACCGGAAGGTCTTTCAAGATACCGGTGACTTTAAACTCAAATTTATTCTGTACCTGAAAAGTTTTATTAATCGGATCTGCATCGCCAAAATATTTCTTAGCCATACTTTCTGTCAAAATAGCCGTATTGGGCTCCGAAATCAAGCTCCGTGCATTTCCTCTAACCATTGGATAATTAAATATTTCAAAAAATTCTGGTTCTGTAAAAGCAATGCCTTCCTGTTCCATGTATTTCACTGGTTCCCCATTGCGTTCAATGGTAATTAGTTCACTGGCAAATGTTGCTATACGAGCTACTTTTTCCGCAAACGTATAATCGTTTCGAAAATATTTGCCTAAAGGATTAGGAACATTTTTAGTGTATGCGATATTCTCGCGATGCATTTCCGTTACGATCCGATAGATGCGATCAGAGTCAGTATGAAAATTGTCAAAACTGAGATGATATTTAATCATCGTAAATATCAACATGGCACAAGCCAGACTAAATGCAAGTCCAATGATATTGATAAGAAAAAAAGATTTATTACGCGCTATTTGGCGTCCTGCGATTTTGAAATAATTTTTAAACATAGTATTGAGGTTGTGGAATCAAGTTTTAGTCGTCAGTCTGTAAGTCGTCAGTATATTTTTCACTTTTCATTCTTCTGTGGAGCATTGTTCATTGCTCGTTGTTCATTTCTAATTGTTTCCGCAATTCTTCATTCGTAATTCGTAATTGTTTTTCTATTCAGAGCGTAAACTTTCCGTTGGATTAGCCAAAGCTGCTTTGATAGCTTGAAAACTAATGGTAATCAATGCAATAGTCAAAGCGGATACTCCTACAATCACAAACAATAACCAACCCACTTGCACACGATATTCAAATGAAGCGAGCCATTTATTGATTCCCCACCAGGCAATCGGTGATGCAATGACAAAAGCAATAATGACCAATTGAATTATGTCTTTAGAAAGTAAAGTGATGATTTGTGTTACTGTGGCACCCAGAACTTTCCTTACACCGATTTCTTTGGTGCGTTGTGTAGTGGTGTAAATTACCAGTCCAAGTAATCCAAGGCAACTAATGAATATACATAAACCAGTTGCCCATTTTAATAAACGAATCAGGTTTTGTTCGGTTTTATAGAATGCAGCAATACTTTCATCAAAAAATTGATAGTTATAATCGTCCTCCGGAAATATTTCTCTATAAATTTTTTCAGTTTTATCTAAAGCTCTTTTCCAAAGTTCACCATCCTCTCCTCTTGGTTTTAATGCAATGTGTACCGTATAAGAATTGGATACAGCAGATGCATAGGCCAGTGGTTTGATTGCCTGTCGGGTTGATTTAGTATGAAAATCAGCGACCACTCCGGCTATAGGAACTTTTTTATTGCGTTCTATCAATTTGCCGATGGCATCTTGTGGATTTTGGAATCCCAGCATTTTGGCATAGGTTTCATTGATTACAAACTCTTTGGTGGTATCACTTTTTTCCATGTAATTTCCTGCAAGCAGTTTCATTCCATACAATTTAAAATAGTCTGCACTTGCATATTTGGTTTCCACCATGGTTTCCACCAGGCGATCTCCATCCTGATATTTCATAGTGGTAGTGGAGGTATTGTTGGAAGCCGGCGGTGAGCCACCCAGGGTAATCATCTCAATTTCCGGAATAGACTTTAGTTTTTCAACGAATACAAAACGACGATTGTCTATTACATTGGAAAAGAAATTCCATTCGGTATTGACAAATACAATTGCATCTTTTTTATATCCCAGGTCTTTATTAAGTGAATAATGAATTTGTTTAGCGAAAACCAAGGTTGCAATTAATAAAACCTGAGTAATGACAAACTGTGAAACGGTCAATGTTTTTCGCAACCAGGCTTTACGAGATTGACTGGTTCCCGAATAAGCTTGATTTTTTAGCACCATCACTGGTCTAAATGTCGTAAGAATCCAGGCTGGATAAGTTCCGGATATCAGGCTCACTACCACTACCAATCCTGCCAGAAACAACCAAACATGAGGTTGATTGATTGATTTGATCGAAATTCCCTCAGGTATAAAATCTTTGAAAACATTTAATAATACGGGAGCTAATGCCAGTGAAACTAAAGTAGCCAGCAGTGCAAAAGCAAATGTTTCACTTAAAAATTGAATGATCAATTGACCTTTTCCGCTTCCCATTGTCTTGCGTATCCCTATTTCTTTTGCACGCAGGGCAGATTGTGCTGTAGTCAGATTGATAAAATTGATACAACCCAATAATAATAAAAATGCAGCCACTGCTAATAAGGAAAATAATATTGACTTTCTGGCCTGCCTTCCTTCAAATCCATCATATTGTTCATTAAAATGAATGTCTGTCAGGGGTTGTAAAAAATGTTGAGTATCATCTTTATCTGCATTGTCCTTTTTTTCTCTATGTTTTTCCCGCATCAAACCCAATTGGTTTTCAATATCTTTAATTTGCCTGCCGGGAATAAGTTTGACAAACATTTGAGATGCGGAATTTATACTTCCCCATTCAGTCCAGCCCCAATGATCTTTTAATCCGGTTTGTTCTATGGTCGAACTGGATAGAAATTCTTTAAACCTAAAATCAGTGACTTCGTGAATATCCTTCACTATTCCCGATACAGACATCGTCAGACTATCGTCATAAATAATAGTCTTGCCCAGTATGTCCTGATAATTTAAATTGGCAAAATATGTTTTAGCCCTGCTTTCAGTCAATACTACCTGGAATGGATTTTTTAATGCATTTATTGGTGAACCGGACAACCAATCGTATTGGAATACCGTAAAATAATCCTCATCGGCATAAATGATATCCTTTACTTTTTTAAAAACAGCAGGAGTTTGATTACCCGGAATAGGTACCGCCACTTTGGTATCATATAAAGTAATAAAATGAGTAGCTGCTTCAAGACCAGAAATTTCTGATCTCGCAGCCTTGACGGTTGGAACCGGCACTCCGGAATTATGAATAGTCAAATCCAAAAATTCTATTTTTGAAACCACCCGATAAATACGATCTCCATCCCGATGAAATTGATCAAAACTAAATTCATATTGAACGATCAGGTATATGACTAATGCAGCACTGATACCAATCGCTAACCCGGAAATATTAATAAAAGAGAAAATTTTATTTTTCCAAAAATTTCGGAAAGCCAGCTTAAAATGATTATTCAGCATATGAAAGGTTAATGGTTAATGGTTAATGATTAATGGTGAATGGTGAGAAGGTTAAAAGGTTAAGGGGGAATTATTCATTTTTTAAAGATGTCACCGGGTTTTGTAAACTCGTTTTAATTGTTTGTAATATGATTAAAACAATGGTTATAATCGCCAGTCCAGCTATAGAAAACAAAAATGGAGCTACAGAAATAGTAATTCGATAAGCGTATCTCGACAACCATTGCTGCAGAAGATACCAGGCCAGCGGACAGGCTACAAACCCTGCTAATAATATCACCGGTAAAAACTCTTTGATAAACAATTGGATGATCCCAGGCATGGATGCACCCAGCACTTTTCGAATTCCTATCTCCTTGGTTTTTTTATGAATACTTAATGACACCAAACCAAGTATTCCTAGTAATGCAATCAACAATGAAAAGAAAGTCGCCATATAAGTTGCCCGCTTTAATTGAATTTCTTTTTTATAAACTTTATTCAATGTTTCATCTAAAAATTTAAATTCAAAGGACGTCCCGGGCATAAGTGCCGCCCATTGTTGCTGGATTTCAGTGATCGTTTGATTGATATTTCCCGGTTTTACTTTGAATGAAAGGTATCGAAATGTATTCGTCAAACCCAATTGTAAAAAGACTAAAGGTGGAATCGCATTCTGCATAGAGCCGAAATGAAAATCTTTAATTACACCGGCTATAGTAAACAATTGATTACCTCCTTGAATTAAAACCCGTTGACCAATTGCATTTTCTGGCTTCGACCAACCCATTGCTTTGCTTTGAGTTTCATTGATTACTAAACGAGTGGAGTCAGCTTTAAATCCCTTGGGATGATAAAATTCACCAGCAGCCATGGGGATATTGTATGTCGAAGAATAATGATCATCAGTCATCAACATTTGAGAAATCACCGCAGTAGCAGAATCAGCTCCTTCGCGATATACCGCCATGCTTCCGGAATTATTACCATCTGGAATTTCATAAGATAAACTGATGTCTTTTATGGCCGGTAATGAGGCAAATTGACTTCGAACATATTCCATATGTTTCACCCCCGTTGGAGTCCAATCCCGTGGCACTTGAGCAGAAACAATATACTCTTTGTCATATCCCAATTGATGGCTGAAAAAAAGTTGAATTTGTTGAGAAATTACAAGAGCCGCAATAATGACCATAGTTGCTGTTCCAAACTGTATAGCAATCAAAAATTTGCGAAGAAGTACATTCTCCTTAACGGTAGCCAGTTTATTTTTTAAAGCCTGGACAGAAGGCAAGGTGGATAATACAAATGCAGGGTAGATACCCGCAGCAAAACCAACGACCAATATCAGGACAATCGGAAACAGGATAAAATAAATAGGAAAATTAAATAAAGCAGGAATATCTGCATTTAAAATCCTGCCCATGGGTTGCCTCAATAATTGATAAATAAAGGCCGCTACCGATGCCGCAAAAAAAACCAAGAGAGTGGATTCAGCTAGAAATTGAACAAATAATTGTCTTTTAATCCCACCCAATACTTTGCGTATTCCGATCTCACGCATTCTGATGGTGGAACGGCTTAAAGCCATATTCACAAAATTAATAATAGCCATCAATAAGATAAAGGCTGCAATCAAACCTAAAGTCTTCAACATTTTTGCAACCAAACCTCCATTGGCTGATAAATAATATTCCTTCAATGGGACCAGGTATGGAGTCAAATCTTCACTCACCCTCTGTGGAGTATTTTGTTTCACCAGATATTGTATGGGTTTAACAAGTTGTTCAGGTTCTACACCCGGTTGCAATTCAACATAACCCGGAATACTGAAATTGTTCCAATCCATATTTCTACCAAAAAATGCCAGATCCTGTATCGAAATAAATATATCACTGGGATAATCTTCAATTAACCGAGAGACGGAATTCCGATTCATATCCTTGAGAACTCCGGTAATTTGAAATTCATGTTTTGAACCTGAAAAATTTTCTATAGTTAGGGTTTGGCCTACTACATCGGGTTTGCCGAAATATTTAATTGCTTTGTCTTTACTGATCACTGTAGAATAAGGACCAGAGAAAACAGTATTAAGATTCCCATACATCAACTCAAAACCATACATACTCAATAAAGTACTGTCCCCTATCTGCAGTCCTTCACGGAATATTTTATCTCCTTTCGAAACAAAAGAACTAACTCCGTCAAACCTGTAATAATTAGCTACCAGGTCAGGGTGATTATCACATAAAGCTTTGGCCAGAGGTCCTACAGTACCTAAAGTGTAACCAAAGTTGGGATCCTTCCATTTACTCTGAATGACGTATTGATTATTCGCATGTTTTAAATCATCATTGACGCGCATTTCATTCCATATATAGGCAGCTACCAGCATGGTAAATGCAATACCAGCGGATAAACCCGAAATGTTCAACATGGAATAGTAGGGATTTTTGATAATGTTCCGCCAGGCGATAAGGAAATAGTTTCTCAACATATATAGGAATCCATCCACATGCTGTACCAAAGTTAAAACTCTCTGAAAACCATAAGGTTACAGAAGATCGTGCAATAAAATTGTCCGTTTTCGGACAGTCTTTGCCTGTTTTTAATCTATTGAGTGTTTCCCGGAAGTAGATTCTTATTCTGTTCTTAAACTTCGAGTTGGATTAGCCAAGGAGGCTTTTATGGTATGGAAAAGAACTGTTAACAAAGTAATCACTAAAACCACCACTGCAGAACCCACAAAACCAATTGCATTTAAACCTGAATTGTAGGGAAAAATAGTAAGCCATTTATGCATAAAATAATAAGCTATTGGAAAGGCTATCAAACAGGAAACGGCAACTAACACAACAAAATTGATAGTCACTAAGGATATCAATTGGATCAATCCTGCTCCCATGATCTTGCGTATACTCAATTCTTTTTGTCTTTGTTCGGTTGTAAATGCAATCAATCCTAACAAACCAAGACAAGTGATGAAGATAGTGAGTATAGCGAAGGAGATGAATATCTTACCTCTTTTCTGATCCGCTGCATATTGAGAATCAAAGTCCTGATCAAGAAAAGTATATTCAAAAGGAAGAGACGGAAATATTTCTTTCCAGGAACTTTCCAATTTGGCTAAAGTAGATGGTATATTTTGAGCATTCAATTTTACTGAAATTACATTACCGGTTTGTCTATAAAATAAAATCAATGGACTAATGGGATTGTATAACGACTTCTGATGAAAATCCTTAATGACACCTACTACTTCCAGATAATAACCCGTGGTATCCTCGGGAAATTTGATTCGTTTTCCGATCGGATCATCCCAACCAAAATTACTTACCATACTTTCATTGACGAGGATACTTCTCAAGGTATCTGTGATAGAAGTAAAATTTCTTCCATCTTTAATTTCCATCCCCATGGTCTTTACAAAAGATTCATCGATACGATAACAATCCACTCCTTTATCAACAAAACCATCTTTTGACTCAACGGAGAATAAATTAAAATTGATCCCCCGCCCCCCGGGAGAACTTTCTGAAGTGCTTACTGAAAGTACATTCGGATCATTGCGCAAACCATTGATATAGGTCGTGATGCGGCTACTCATATTTTCCTGGGCATTGACCTGGATAGATGCAAGTTGATCTCGTTTAAAACCCAGGTCTTTCTCTTTCATATATTGCAATTGATTGTACACGACATAGGTACAGATCAACATAATCATTGAAATTGAAAATTGAACAACCACTAAAACCCTGCGTAAGCCTAAATTACCTGAACTTCTGGATAAACTTCCTTTGAGTACAGAAACAGGATTAAATTGAGATAAATAAAATGCCGGATAACTTCCACCAACCAGGCCAACAAAAAATACAATCAATAATAAGATGTATGCTGTGGAAGGTTGCCATATGTTTTGCAGTGTAAAATACTTACCCGAAATAGAATTAAAAGTAGGAAGCAATAAAGCCGTCAATGCTAAACTCAGGACAAGGGAAATACAAGCTGTCAAAGTGGACTCTACTAAAAACTGGGTTACCAATTGGAGTTTACCTGAACCCGAAACTTTACGGATACCTATTTCTTTGGATCTGCGTGCTGAACGTGCGGTAGTCAGGTTCATGTAATTGATGCAGGCAATTAATAACATAAAGAATGCAATAGCTGTTAAAATATAGATATAGGACATACTGCCCAATTCTTCCGGTTCATTGGACATATCAGAATGTAAATGAATTGAAGTTATAGGTTGGACACCATAATGAACCTTGATATTGTATTTTGCAAAAATGGAAGCCATATATTTATCATACATCGGCAATAGTTTCGCTTGAAAGGTTTCAGGAAGGATATTTGGTTTGAGCAATACATAAGTATAAAAACCAAAGGTTCCCCAGTTGTCAGCAAAACCTTTTGGCAAAGTGGAAGCAGATAATAATGCATTAAAAATAATATGGGAATTTTTAGGAACATCTTCTATCACTCCTGTTATTCTATATCTTTTTCCATCATTGTCTTTGATCGTATTCCCAACGATGCCTGTAGTTTTACCAAAATATTTTTCAGCCAATGCAGCAGTCAATACAATACTATTGGGATCTATCAGGGAAAAATCAGGATTGCCTTCCAGAAATTTATGGTCGAAGACTTTGAAATAATTACTATCAACATAGAATATTTTAGTTTCATAAAAACGCAATTCTCCCTTTTTATACATCTTACGCTCGCTATCCACAAACCGAACAGCTTGCTCTACTTCCGGAAAATCCTTTTGTAAAACCGGACCTAAAGGAAATTGGGTATTAGCCCATTTCATACTGTTTTCTGGTTCCTGCACATAGGCATTGATTCTACAAATCCGGTCAGCTTGTGAATGATATTTATCAAAACTCAGTTCATCGAGTATATAAAAGACCAAAAACAAACTGCATGTAATTCCAATAGTCAAGCCCAGGATATTCAATATACTGTAGGCCTTATCTTTTACAAGATTTCGAAAAGCAACTAAGATGAGATTTTTAAGCATTGTGGACAGGATTAAGGGATGAGGGAGTAGGTTTGAAAGGTGAGGGTTGAGGATTGAAGGAATTAGGTTTCAGCAGTCAGGAAATCAGGATTCAGCATTGTTCATCGAAGCGATGTTCATTGTTCATTAATCATTAATCATTGATCATTGTTCATTTCTCATTGTTCATTTCTCATTGCATCACATAACTACAAATCAATAACTGTTCTAAATGGAACACCACGTCTTAATGTCCATTTAGATTTCTATTTTAACTGGACGAATCCAGGATCTAGCATATTCCAATTACAGCAGCTTACGATTTCAATCTTTAAAGTTTCACTCGGTGCGTAATGATTTTACCGGATTCATCAAAGCGGCTTTAATAGCTTGAAAACTTACAGTAAACAATGCAATTAAAATAGCAGACAATCCTGCAACCAGGAATACCCACCAGGCTATATTAATCCTGAAGGCAAATTCTTGTAACCACCGATTCATTAAAAACCATCCTAATGGGAAAGCTATCAATGCAGCTATACAAACTAATTTTATAAAATCTTTGGAGAGCAGTCCGATAATACCGGTAATCTCTGCACCCAACACTTTTCGAATACCAATTTCTTTTGTTCGTTGTTCTGCGATATAAGTAGCTAATCCAAATAAACCCAGACAGGCAATGAAAATAGCCAGGATGGAAAAGGTCATTGCAATTTTACCCACCCGTTGTTCTGCCCGGTACATGTCATCAAAGGATTGATCCAGAAATCGATAAGAAAATGGTGCTCCATTTGCCATAGATTTCCATTTGGTTTCAATCTGGGCTATTAAGTTTTGTACATCCGCAGATTTTACTTTGAAAGAAGTAGACCAGGATGATTTACCGAGGAAAAAACATAAGGGTCCTACTTTCTGCCTGAGCGATTCAAAATTAAAATCCTTGACCACACCGACTACATGATAAGGTACAAACTTGTTTTGTTCCGTCCTGGAGGAACCATACACTTTTTCATTCAGTGCATTTTGTTGATAATTTAATAATTTGACCGCTGATTCGTTCAAGATGACCGCACTGGAGTCGGTACCATATTCTTTGGAAAAATTCCGGCCTTGAATTATTTCCATACCCAGAAGTGTTATATAATCTTCATCGATGGTCCATACCTGCATATTCAGTCCCCGATTGATGTCTGGAGTAGCATCTTTAAAAAAGGTGTTATCGTTTCTGGAGCTATTAGAAACCGGTAGGTAACCAGTATAGGTGCTAGCTATTACCCCATTCAAACCGGAAATTTCATTTTTGAAAGCATCTACTTGTGTTCCCAGGGCATTGGTCCCGTTGAGGATCAATACCTGCTCTTTATTAAAACCAATAGATGCATTTTGAATGTATTTCAATTGATTAAAAACCACTATAGCTGCTATGATCAACAGGATGGATGTGGCAAATTGAAATACAACCAATACTGAACGGAAGGCACTCTTGTTCAAGGTACCGGATAATCGTCCTTTCAAAACAGCAATGGGTTGAAAGGCCGATAAATAAAACGCAGGGTAAAGCCCTGCCAGTATACCAACCAGTAATGGTAACATCAAAATAATCAGGATCCATTTTTTAGAAAATAATTCCGGAATAGATATTGATTTTGCAGCCAGATCATTAAAATAGGGCAATAATGCAATGGCCGCAACAATCCCTAGCCCGGTAGCGATGCCGGCCATTAAAGTAGACTCCGTTAAAAACTGGATAATTAAATCTTTTCGCTCAGTGCCCAAAACTTTACGGACACCTACCTCACGAGCTCTGCTGGAAGACCGTGCCGTTGATAAATTCATAAAATTGACACAAGCAATCAATAGAATAAACAAAGCAACAGCCGAAAAAATATAGACGTATTGAATATTGCCATTGGTATCCAATTCCGCTACCCGGTTGGAATGTAAATGAATGTCGGTAAGCGGATACAGGAAATAGACCAGTTTATTCCCAGCAGCCGTGAATTCATCCATGCTTTTCATAGGCATGAATTGCTGAACTTGTGGTAAGATATATTTATTGATAAAGCCTATAAAATTCTTTTGAAAAACGATCGGATCGGTACCTGGTTCCAATAAGATATATGTATTGAAATTATTACTCAGGAAACTGCCCCATTCGTAATCCACATTTTGCATGGAGAAAAACAGGTCTACATAAAAATGAGTATTGTGGGGGACATCTTTTATTATCGCTGTGACTGTGTATAATTTATTCTTGTCATCGGTCTCCAGGGTCTTCCCAATAATGTCCTGGTAAGGCAACGTACCAAAATATTTTTTTACTCCTGTTTCGGATAAGATCACTTTATTGGGGCCATCCAGGGGATGTAGAGCATCACCGGCAATCACTTCAAACGGGAATACCCGTAACAGGGTAGAATCCGCGTGCACCAGTCTGGGTTCATTTATAAATTCGTCTCCTTTTTTGATTAATTTAGATCCACTAGAACCATATAATCTGACGTATTCTTTTACCTGCGGATAGTCTTTTTTAAGGGTTGCACCCATGGGATCCGAACTGACAGCCAGATTGAGCTCGCTCCCACCCATAATAATATCCGCATCCACCCTGTAAATGTTTTCAGCTTGTGGATTCCAACGGTCATAACTCAATTCATCTAAAACATAATTGCCTATCAGGATAAAACTGGCAATCCCAATTGCCAAACCAACGATATTGATTGTAGAAAAAACCCTGTTTTTCAAGAGATTTCTCCAAGCCGATATTAGATAGTTTTTGAGCACTAGTAGGATTGAGGTTTGAGGATTGAGGATTGATGTTTCAGGTAACAGCGATCAGGTTTCAGGAATCGTAATTCGTCATTGCTAATTCGTAATTTCTCAAACTAATATGTTTTCCATCACCGTTCTTCCGTCTAACATTCTAACGATGCGGTGGGAATAACGTGCATCATGTTCACTGTGAGTTACCATGATGATGGTGGTACCTTGTTCATTCAGATCGGTAAGCAATTGCATTACTTCATTACCATTAGATGAATCAAGATTTCCTGTAGGCTCATCCGCTAATATCAATTTAGGTTTGTTGACCACAGCTCTGGCAACAGCCACGCGTTGTTGCTGGCCTCCGGACAATTGTTGCGGAAAGTGGTTTCGGCGGTGCATGATTTGCATTTTATCCAGTACTTCTTCTACCCGGCGTTTTCGTTCATCCGATTTGACTCCGGTGTAAATTAAAGGCAACTCCACATTTTCAAATACACTCAATTCGTCAATGAGGTTAAAACTCTGGAATACAAATCCAATGTTGTGTTTGCGGAGGTCCGCTCTTTTTCGTTCATTGAATTTTGCTACTTCGATGTCATTGAACATATAAGATCCTCCATCCATGTCGTCGAGGAGTCCCAATATGTTGAGCAAGGTGGATTTACCACAGCCGCTGGGGCCCATGATGGCAATGAATTCGCCGGTTTTTACTTCAAAGGACACTTTATTAAGTGCCATAGTTTCCACCTCTTCGGTGCGATACGTTTTTTCTAAGTCAGTGATTTTGATCATTTTTGGAGATTTGAGAAGCGAGAAGTGAGAAGCGAGAAGTGAGAAGCGAGCTTAGACTCGATCATTTCTCTAACTTAGCTTCTTGATTTAATAATTTTTTTATTTATGCGTGATTTTAAAACTTTAAAATGTTGGGCTTTAGCCCATAATCTTACTCTAGAAATCTACAAAATAACTACCTCGTTTCCTCCGAATGAATTATTTGGATTGACTTCCCAAATGCGAAAATCATCATCATCTATTCCGACTAATATCGCCGAAGGCTGTGGAAGGAAAACTAAAGCTGATTTTAGCAGATTCCTAGATATTGCAATTGGCTCAAGTAATGAACTTGAATATCAGCTACTTTTAGCTAAAGACCTAAATTATATTCTTATTCCTAAATATTCCGAACTCAGTGAAAAGGTAATTGAAGTAAGAAAAACCACTAATGGATATCAAAAATCAATGTGGGCCAATACTTAAACCATCATTTTTCACATCTTCTCTCTTTCTCACTACTCTCATCCCACTACTCGCACCTCACTACTCGCATCTCACTACTCGCATCTCACTACTCGCATCTCACTACTCGCATCTCACTACTCGCATCTCACTACTCGCATCTCACTAC
>JAWXBI010000053.1:0-9814 GCA_034439915.1 Saprospiraceae bacterium
ACAGCTATCCATAACCACTAATGACAATCCCCTCCTCGATTGAACCATCTGTTCCAGGTTCACAGTGATAGAAACGACTTTGCCTGCCTGGTAACCTCCGGATTTGATTTGAACTGGTATACGTCGTATTCCGCATTTCAGGGTGTCATTTAATTCAACTACGGTGTTCATCGAAATGGATTGTTTCTTAACCTTTTGTCCTTGAAGAATAAACGCCCAGGAAGATCCATATCGAAGAGAATCACCATTCAACCCCAATTGCTTTAAATAATCCCTGGTGGAGTGTTTCAGGTGTAAAACCCCTTCTTCATAAACTGATCCCAGGATGATATGATTAATGTTTAATTTTAAATAATCTATTAAAGGGACCGGATCACTGTGCAGAATCCCAACCATGGACCCGGGATCAAACCGGTCAAGATCAATCCTGCTTTTTATGGAATCCGAAACAAAAATCCGGTAACGGTCAAACTGAAAAGAAATCCCTTTAATTTCCCGCAACCATCTTTGATGCAATGAAACTGAATCGGTATGAGTAATGATCAAATCCCCGGGATACCTGCTAAGATAAGAGGGCATATCCTGAAGGCTATCCCGGAAAGCCTTGCCAATATATGCCGGAAAGCGCGCGCCGTATCCCGTGGATATCGGTTTTTTTTCGCGTTGAGCCAGATCCGTAAAATAAATGTAGTCACCAAAATCGGCAATGGTCGATGAATAGGGTGGATAAATAATCACCTTATCACATTTAGAAATCAGGAATCGGATTTGATCGATATAAGCCAACTGAAAAGGCGGTTGGTCTATATAAGGTTTGCGTTTCCAGAGCGGCGTAAGGTCGAACGCTTGAAGGAACAATGTCGAAATCACCAAAGCATACTTTACCGTCGTCGAGGTATGGAGTTGATATAATTTTTTGCAGGAGAAATAAAGAATGAAATAAAACAGGGGCCAACTGAACCGGCCGGTGCCCCGGAAGGTCCTCGAGATATAATCATTGTACCCCCAATCGATGAATAGATACTCTCCCAGGGCCCATTTAGGGCTTAAGGCAAATACAAAAAACAACAAACAAATTATAAAATACATATTGACTGACTGGTTACGAATTGGCAAGGCTGGTTTTTTTACGTTAACCTGATGTTTTAAAAAATTTACCGTCAGGATAATTAATATAAACAGCACTCCTAATCCCAGGTAGGCTATGCCTTCCCCTTGTCCGTCGCCGTAATACTTAAAACTTGGCCCCCAACGACCTACATCCCAGGCATTAAAAAATGTATTCAAATTTGCTGAATACCGACCTAATCCTTCGGACAACTGTCCTTTAAACAAAAATGCCCCGCTCAAATACCATCCGGTCAAAGTGAGAAGTATGAATACCAGGATCTGTTTCCAGAAATTCCATATCGTTATTTTCAGGTCCAGTTTTAGCCGAAGAGGAACTGCGGTAGCCAATCCTAAAACCATAAACAATAAATAAGGATGGATCAAACTGGTCATGAAAACAACCCGATATAAATGCCGGAAAATTTTTGCCTTTTCCCAGTTATCCCGGTTTAGATAAATAAAAAGGGAATACAGGATGACCCATTGACCACATAGTGCTGCATGCCCAAACCGGGCAATCAGGACTACTGCTCCTGTAAACAGGGGCGCCAGCAACCACCTTAGCCCTCTCCCCCATCCAATATGTTTTAAGAGGATAACTCCGAAATACGTATTTAAAATAAAACACAAGGCATACCAAAATCCGAAATATTGAAAATCATTGGGCAAAAAAAACCTGATCATTTTAAATAAAAAAGCCAAAAGGGGAATTGAATCGGTATACATAATGCTATTGTACATCGGATAGGCGTAGCCTTCCAATTTTCCAGGAGGCCAGGCCCAGGCCGTATCTTTAAAATATTCCCAGGATAAATAATGATATACAATATCGCTGCCGGGGAGTAATAACCAGGAGGTAAATGCCGGATTAATTTTATCCAGGCCCACCACCAATTCCATAAATGCCAGTCCCAGCAGCACGGAAAACAGCAGGTCCGGAACCGGTCCAGAAAATAAATTATTTTTCGGAGGATGCATAAATTTTTAATCCCTTAATACATAGTTCATTTTGGCTGGGGTTCCAGACATACACCTTCACCTTCTCGTAATTTTTGGCCGGACCGGTGGTAGTCAGATCAATCCGGGATTCGTCCCCATCATTCAAAAAACGGTGCAGGCGGATCAATACGGTTTTTACCACATCTTCTCCCTGAACAAACTGGACAACAAGCTGGGCCATTTGCCAGGTATCCCATTCTTTCCTTGGACTGGATACCAGGATATCCACTTTAAATTTTCCGGCAGTGATCTTACCTTGAAACAAATCGACAATAGCGGAGCCTTTCGGACAACTAATGGAATCAGGGGCATAGATGGTATCGAGTAAGACTATGGCCGTACGTTCATTCAACACTACCGGTGGTTCATTAGTGTCCAGGATTTTTTTCGATTCCGGATTATTTTCTGATTGCAACAGAGTATGCCAGAAATAAGCCTTGTTCATCATGCCCGCTTCATAGATCCCTCCGCGGTGAGCGTGATGAGTCAGCCACAAATTGTAATAAGTAGCCAAAACCATACTGATAATCAAAATGAGTTTAACAGGTTTTACGGGCCAGCCATATTTAAAAGCAGTGGTTATCCCCAGTATAAAAACTGGATAATGCTGGACCAAAGCCCTTTGTCCCAGGCTGCCACCATAAGTCCATTCGTCCCAGGCGAATGTCAGGTATAAACTGGCTAAGACAAAAGCTGTGACCATCCACTTCCAGGATGACTTAAAAACCCACATTAAAACAATGCCCACCAAACTCAGTACCATCAGTGGCGAATAAACCAACCAACCGGCACGGTAACTGAATAGACCCTGTAAAATATGATGTCCTTCCAGCCAACTAAATCCTTGCTCCTGGTAACTGTATACGATCCATTCACCGGACACATATTTCCAGTAAACAATTTGAATTAAAGGGCATATCAGGAAAATACCAAACCCCTTCATCAACCAACCCAAATGGCTAAGTAAAAAACGGAACCGGTTCTTCAAAGCATCCCAGGAATTTATACCCCAGCCGATGACCAGGATACCACTGATGAGTTCCGTCGGCCTGATCAAAGCCATTAAACCCATTATAAAACAGACAACATAAAACCATTTGACCTTGTTGGTGTAGTAAAATTGATAGGTACAGATCAGCAGTCCGACATAGAGGGTGAATAAATAATTGTGGCTCATGGCACCCGTAATGGAAGCGTAATCAAAATAGTTGGTGCCTAATACCATGGCCCATATACTCAAGCCCACTACGGTATCACTGCAATATTTTAACAACAGCCACCTCAAACCAATCAGGCCAATAAATGCATAGATCAGGCTACCCGCGGATATGAAGAACTGGTAAACCGGCGAATATCCATCAGCCGTTAATCCCATCGTTTTCGCCAGGAAATGAGCAACCAAAAAAAAGGGGGAATACAGGATGGCCAGACCTCCCGTGTATTTCATCACCTGGTTGCCCGAACGGTGGGTAAAAGATTGATAAGGGCTGCTGCTGGGATAATATTTTTCGTCAATGCTTTTCTTAAATTCTAATTTTTTGAGGTCCCCGTAAATAAATAAGGCAGGCAGGTATAAATAATACCCGGATACATCCCAACTGATAGTAGCTTCGGTGCGGGGCATTTTCCATTTGGGGTAATAGACCAATGCACTCCATGCAAGGGCCAAACATCCGATAATCACCGCCCATTTTGACATATCACGGATTTATTGTAAACCAAAATGAGCCACCGTGTTTTTCTATTTGAGCTGGCAGATACTGCCACAAACCAGCATCCATTTCATTTTGAAAAATCTCCTGTCTGGACATCCAATAGGCTGGAAATAAAACTTCCATTTTTCCCGGCCATCCAAATTGCAGCAACTGGGCTAATACATATTGTTCATTATAACCTCTGCTAACCATATCTTCCGGGTAATCGAAAGGTAAATAAATATCATGGATCTGGATGAAGACCCCTGGTGCCAGTCTAGGCAGGATTTCCATAAAAAACACGGTCACATCGGAATTTGGCAGTGCCAGGTGGGAACCGTCAAAAAACAAGATATCTCCGGGCTTTAATTGGTTAAAAATTTGAAATCCGGTTAGATTTTCCAATGCCATCGGCAAGACTACATCTGCCAACTGGCTCAACTTCCTCCGGGGTTGGGGATCTATGCAGGTAATTTGGGTGGATAACTGCCCGTCCTGTATGGCTCTGCGCATAACAGCAGTACTGTGCCCGCTTCCGATTTCAATGATTTTCGCCGGTTTTTGTTCCCTCACCAGGGTATAGAGAAATACCAGGTCCAGCCCGGGTAAATAATTATTTTTCCAATACACTGAATGGGATTCTCCGGGAAGGGCGACCGGAATGGATTTAAAGGTGTCTAAATAGGATAAAACAGAAGGAATATACCGTTTATAATTATCGAAATTTTGTTCAAGGTTCGATTGTATATGCTGGTTAATCGGCAGATTTTGCTGATACCGGGACACCGGCTTCCATGGATAATCCAGCAAGATTATTTTTCCTTGAATAGTATTTCTCGCTTTTTTTAAAAATGCTTTAAAACCCATCAGGATTTATTTAGATTATAAGTCCTCCATACCGAGATCAGCATCCGGAAAGGCATCATCAGGCTTACCAGGATACTGCCTACAGCAAAGAATATAAATTCCGAAGGTATGTATTTGGCCAAAGCAAGTTGCCTGGATTCAGTGAGGTGTGCAGTAATCGTCTGAATCCCTTCTTCATCAATAAAATTTTGAAACAAACCCAATTGACGAATGGAATACAACATGATCCAGATGGCGCCAATACCCAAAATCACTTTGAATAACTGTACCTTATGAAATGGAGTGGTTTTAAGAAGTAATAACCATCGTAAAAAAGTGATGAACACCATGATAAAGTAGATATTGGTCCGTTCAAACGGGAAACCATATATCTCCAGCCGGATGGGCAAAATGACCAGGCAGACCACCACTCCGGTCAGGATAAACCAAATCAATTCGATCAGCCACGGATTTAATGCCTTCATTTCGTGTTGAAGGTATCAAATATATAAGTAAGGCCATTCCATTTGGCTAATTACGGGTATACAAAATTATACCCAGATACCCTAATATTTACAGAGAATTTTTTTTCTATGTAATCTATTAAAAAACATAGGCTAATAGATATTTTTTGTTAAATAATTTGTTATTTTTAATTGCTTTTTCGATATTTTTTTTATATATCCCTGAAAAACAGTTGCTTATGGTCCCTTCTTTTACAAAACACACGCTTCACAAATCATTTATTATTATCGGCATTCTCTCTGCGCTGGCAGCCCTGGCAATCCCGGTATGGAAAAAAACTGAAATTCCACTGGGTACTTCCAATTCAATGACGTTGGAAAAAGAAGCCTCAGTATTTTTATTCTCACCTTCTGTCACCGATACGATCTATGTGGACTCTTCTGCCACCGGTGCCAATAATGGAACATCCTGGTCTGATGCATTCACCACGTTGCAACCTGCTTTAGCAGCATCTAAATTTTGCGATACCATCCTGGTTGCTAAAGGAACATATTATCCGGATACCATAGGCGGTGTGGTATTTAATAAAGACCTCAGTTTCAATATAAGAGATTCAATAGTTTTATTGGGTGGATTTCCAACTGGAGGCGGCGCCCTGGACCAGAGAGATTGGCTATGTAATAAAACGATCCTCAGTGGAGATATCGATCAAAACGGGGATACCGTGAACAATAGTTACCATGTGGTTTTTACCACAGGATCCGATTCATCTCTTTTAGTTGACGGATTTTGTATTACAGGAGGCAATGCCATTCAGGCAAATGCTTTTCCTACTTTCAGTGGCGGCGGCGGCGGATGGTACAATGACGGTTCATCCGGCCGACCTTCGTATCCTACTATAAGAAATTCCATTTTCAGTAATAACTACGCTGTATTGGGCGGCGCAATGTTCAATAATGGATTTTCAGGTGTGAGCAGTCCGAGATTAATCAATTGTATATTCAGAGGGAATTCTGTAAGAGAAACGGGTGGTGCGATGACAAATTTAGGATTATTAGGCAGCAGCAGTCCGAGATTAATCAATTGTATTTTTAGTGGCAATGATGCTGACTTACAAGGTGGAGCCATTGCCAATTCAGGCATTTTTGGAGGGTCCTCCCTTCCGATATATATTAATTGTGTTTTCAGCGGCAACCAAGCCTCAAATTTTGGTGGAGTAATGTTTAATCAAGGTGTACTTCCTCCTGGAAACAATGGTTCAAGGGGAATTTGTGCTCCTGTTTTACGCAATTGTATTGTATGGAACAATGACGCTCTGGTTACCGGAGATGTTTTTTACAACGATTCAGCGACTCCGGTTATTTCCTATAATATATTTCAAACTAATTATGTCGGTGTAAACAGTCCCAATTGCGTGAATTGTGTAATTGACCAGGGTAACAATAAATACTCTACGGATCCGCTATTCATATTTGCACCTCCCGCAGGATTATCTACTGCCGGCAATTTTCATGTAATTGCAGGTTCGCCCGCTATAGATATGGGTTTTAATGCCTTTAATAATTACCCTACAGATCTGGATGCCAAACCGAGGATATTCAATGGAACTATTGACATTGGAGTCTATGAATTTGGTGAATTGATTTCATGCACAGTTTATTCCGGATTGACGAAAATCTATGTAGACTCATCAGCTACAAGTGGCAATAACGGTCTTACCTGGGACAATGCATTTACTGATCTCCAGGATGCGCTGGCAGTAGCGAGATTCTGTGGGGTAGATACTATATTGGTTGCACAGGGCACCTATTATCCAAGCGATACTACTTATTTTTTGGATACTTGTACCGGAGATACTATCAATACCTTATTACCTAACCGCTTCATTTCATTTAATATTCCTGAATCTGTGGTTTTGCTTGGTGGATTTCCTACAGGTGGAGATATTATAGGTGATCCATATGATACTAGGGATTGGAACTGTAATAAAACAATTCTTTGTGGAGAAATTCAGCAAGATGGAGATAATACCAATAATAGTTATCATGTGGTTTATACCCGGAACGTAGGTACTGCAGTATTTGTTGATGGCTTTTTTATTTCTGAAGGTTATGCAAGTGGACTCATTGGGGATAATGCACTTGGAGGCGGGTGGTATAATATTGCAAACGGGAATGATACCAGTAGTCCTGTGATAGTCAATAGTACCCTGGAAAACAATTATGCCATTGTGGGTGGGGGTATGGCCACCTTCGCTGATACCGGAGTAGCCAGTATTTTCATCTCACATACCCAATTCAGAGGAAATACGGGGGATAACGAAGCTGGAGGATTAAATGCTGAAATTCGTCAGGGTCGGGCAGATATCTATATTACCAATTCTATATTTTCCGGAAATTTTTCTGGTCTGGATGCTGATGCCAGCGCCATTTATTTGTTTCCAGGTTTCGGCTTAGACACGATGGACCTGAACATGATTAACTCGGTGGTTAGCGGCAACGCATCCAATCCGGCTATCGGCCATAATAATGAAAGAGCGGGATCCTTAATCATAAATTCGATCTTTTGGAATAACACCGGAGATTTTAGTTTTGGTATCAGCCCATCTGAATTTTCATTAAGAAATACAATGCACGATGGAGCCGCAGCTTATACAGACCTGGGAGGAAATAAAATAGATCAGGATCCTAAATTTTTATCGTCACCTCTATCAGGAGATGCACCTACTATTGAAGGTGATTTTCACGTAAAGTTCACCTCACCAGCTATCAATATGGGAGATAATTCCGCTAATACAGAACTTACCGATTTTGAAGGAAATGCACGGATTCAAAACAACATCATTGATATAGGCGCTTATGAATATGGTGCTCCCGATTGTGGTTTGTATGCAGGTATATTATACGTTGACTCTACCGCTACCGGTGCTAATAATGGAAGTAATTGGGACAGCGCTTTCGTAGATTTACAAACTGCATTACAGATTGCTTTTTTCTGCGATATAGATACCATATTTGTGGCTCAGGGTACTTATTATCCAGATGTGGCGGATACCGTTTACGCTTGTGATGGCAGTATTGATACTATCTACTCACTGGATAGGACCGTTTCGTTTCTGATCCCGGACTCTACGGTGGTAATGGGCGGTTATCCTTCCGGAGGTATTGGAAACAGGGATTGGCGATGCAATAAAACTATATTATGCGGAGAAATACAACAGGATGGTGACAGTTCAAATAATAGTTATCATGTAGTCACCACTGTAGGAGTAAGTGCAGCAGCCGTGGTAGACGGTTTTGTTATCAGAGATGGTTATGCAGACGGCAATAATATGGCATTTTTTAACGACCTGGTTTTTGGCGGTGGTTGGTACAATGACGGTACTTCAGATACTTCCAACCCAACCATTATTCATTGTATAATCACACACAATTTTGCGTTTAACGGTGGTGGTGGTATGTTTAATAATGGGCATTTTGGTGGTACAGCGTCCCCTACTCTAATCAGCTGTATATTGTCAGACAACCGCACATCAGGAAGCGGTAACGGAGGAGGAGCTCTTTACAATTATTCTGAATCTCCGAATAGTGTAAGTTCCCCGGTATTAATCAATTGTATTTTATCCGGAAATTTTAGCGGTGCGGATGGAGGAGCAATTTATAATAATAGTGAAACCTCCGGAGCTCATAGTGAACCAGAATTAATTAATTGTGTGGTTTCAGGAAACTTTGCTTCAAATGATGGTGGAGCAATGTATAGTTTCTCACAATTTATGGATGAGGATACTGTTATCATAACAAATTCTATATTTTGGAACAACCAGGCTACGAATGGTATGGTTTTTAGCAATAATAGTTGTTACCAGCTCATTACGAACTCCTTATTTCAAGGAACTGATTTCCCCTCTATAACAAGTGGGAATTTACCTATTGATAATGGAGGCAATAAATTTGTAAATCCTCAATTCATTTTTGCACCAGTAGCAACCGATGCTCCAACTCCGTCTGGTAATTTCCATGTGTTTAACTATTCACCAGCAATAGATATGGGCAATAATGCAGCTATCATTGCTGCATTGGCAGGCTACGCATTTGTAGATCTTGATGATAGTGCAAGAATAGTCAATACGGTAGATATGGGAGCTTATGAACTTCAAGGTCCGGATTGTCTGGATTATACTGGTTTAACGAAAATATATGTGGATATAACTGCCACAGGAGCTAATGATGGTACTTCCTGGTCCGATGCATTTACCGATCTGCAAGACGCTTTATTAGTAATTCAATTGTGTCCTCAGGATACCATATTAGTTGCCGAAGGGACTTATTATCCAAGTGATACTGTATTTATTTATGATCCCTGTTCCACAGGAATACCTATCGATACTATCTTTCCCGATAGGAATATTTCATTTAATATTCCCGATTCTGCTGTCTTACTCGGTGGATTTCCTACAGGTGGAGGTACCATAGGCGATCCGTTTGATAGCCGCGACTGGGCATGTAATAAGACTATACTTTGCGGCGATATAGATCTCAATGGCGATACTTTAAATAACAGTTTCCACGTAGTCTACACCAGAAACGTCGACAGTGTGACCTTAGTTGACGGATTCTTTATCCAGGGGGGTAATGCAAACGTAGTTTCCATGGCTGATCCTTTAGCTTCTGCAGGTGGAGGCTGGATAAACGATGGAAGTG
>JAWXBI010000054.1:0-13976 GCA_034439915.1 Saprospiraceae bacterium
ATGAGTTCATCGACCCCATTAATCATAATAGAATATTGCAATTGTACCAAATCGATCCAGCCGCATCTCCTGGGCCTGCCGGTAGTCGCGCCAAATTCTTTGCCCGCACTTCTTAATAATTCCCCGGTAGCATCGAACAATTCAGAAGGGAATGGACCGCTTCCTACCCTGGTGCAGTAGGCTTTGGTGATGCCGATAATTTTACCAATCCGGTTAGGGGCCACTCCGATCCCTGTACAGACCCCGGCAGAGATGGTATTGGAGGAAGTCACATATGGGTAAGTGCCAAAGTCAACATCCAGCATGGAACCTTGTGCCCCTTCTGCCAATACCTTTTTACCTGAATTCAAAGCCTGGTCTATAAAATATTCGGAGTCCACTTTCCTTGTGGCTTTCAGGATGTCAAGGCTGTTAAACCATTTTTCTTCAGCATCTTCCAGATTAAAACTGACCTCTGGGTATAATTTAGCCAGCGTGAGGTGTTTTTCTTTCAATGCCTGATACTTTTTGTCAAACCCTTTAAGTTCGAGGTCCCCTACTCTCAGACCATTTCGCCCTGTTTTGTCCATATAGGTCGGGCCTATACCTTTGAGGGTTGAACCAATTTTGTTTAGGCCTTTAGATTGTTCCGATGCGATATCAAGCAGTTGGTGGGTGGGTAGGATAAGATGGGCCTTGCGGGCCAGTAATAGCTGATGGAGGATATCATAACCAAGAGCCCGGAGTTTTTCAATTTCTTTTTTAAAAATCACCGGATCAATAACGACCCCGTTGCCAATCAAATTAATTATCCCTGGATGCAGGATTGCAGATGGAATGGTGTGCAGGACGATTTTCTGGTCGCCAATGTATAGCGTATGACCGGCGTTGGGGCCCCCTTGAAACCGGCAAACGATCTGATAATCCTTGCAGAGGTTGTCTATAATTTTACCTTTCCCCTCGTCACCCCACTGTAAACCCAATAATACATCAACAGCCATTGATCAATATGAATAATGAGCGGCAAATATAGCTAATTGTAACCGACTCCTTCGCTCCGGACCGCCGGCGTATTAAGCGAGAACTACAGGGATAAAACGAAATTAATTTAAAACCGGATTTGATTTGTTCTGTAAAAGCAGGGCATTTTTTTTCTTTTCGCAATTACCCTGACATGACCCATAAAGATTTAAGGAATGATTTTCAATTTTAAAATTCAATAAATCAGCCATGGTGGTCTTGATCTGCTGGATCCTGGGATCACAGAATTCGAGAACCTTGCCACAATCCAGGCAGATCAGGTGATCGTGTTGTTTGTATCCAAAGGATTTTTCGTACTGGGCCAGGTTTTTACCAAACTGATGTTTTTTGACCATTTCGCAATTGACCAGCAAATCGAGGGTGTTGTAGACCGTAGCCCGGCTTACCCGGTAATTTTTGTTTTTCATTTCGATGTACAACGCCTCTGCATCAAAATGATCACTCCGGTTATAGATTTCTTCCAGAATCGCATAACGTTCTGGAGTTTTTCTGAATCCGCTTTTATCGAGATGGGCGGAGAATAAATTTTTTACCTGGATGAAATCCATAATTCAAGTTTATTCAATTCGTTCCACTGTGGAAATTGATTTTAGTTTGGTCAGACTGGCCAATGCTTTTTGCAACTGAGATTTATTTTTTACCATCAGACTGATTTTACCTTCAAAATACCCTTCTTTTCCTTCGATACTGAAAGACCGGATATTGAGGTTGAGATCATTGGATATGGCCTTGCTGATGCGTTCAATGACACCGGGCCCATCATCTATACCAGTGATCAATAACCTGGCGATGAACTCCGATTCATGGTAGTCGCTCCACTCTGCCTTGACCACGCGATAACCAAAATTAGCCAGCAAATGCATGGAGTTTGGACAGTTGGTTCGGTGAATCTTAAGTCCGGAAGAGGAGGTAAGGTATCCGAAAATTTCATCTCCAGGCAAGGGATTGCAACAACTGGCATAGCTGAATTCATATTGTTCTGCTGGTTCACCGTTAATAAATAACCGTGTTTTAGTCGTAGCACTTCCCCCTTTCGCTTGTAAGGCCGAGCCATTGAGCGCCAGTAGATTTGGAGGAGCTGGTTGAGTTTCAGGGGCAGGTTCTTCCGTTGGGAATATCATTTTGCCGTTCTCTACCGGCATTTGGTTAAGCTCGGAGATATCGATCTCATTAGAGGCTATGGCAAAATAAAGGTCCAGTCTTGACTTAAACTGGTAATATTTCACCAGTTTATCTACCGTCTCCTCGAGATCAAGTTTGAGGTTTTTAAATTTCCGTTCGAGGGCTTCCTTGCCAAGGTCTCCACGCTCTTTGCGTTCTTCTTTAAGGGATTGCCTGATCTTGGCTTTAGCTTTCCCGGTCACGACCAATTTAAGCCAGCCTTCTGATGGCCGTTGTTTATTGTTCGTGACTATTTGTACCTGGTCACCGTGCTCCAGGTGATATCCCATGGGGACCAGTTTGTTGTTTACTTTTATAGCGGTACAATGGTAACCCAGATCGGTATGGATACTGAAAGCAAAATCCAAAGCAGTAGCACCTTTGGGCAATATCCTGACCTCTCCTTTCGGAGTATATACATAGATCTCCTCATTGAATAGATTGGTCTTAAAATCACTCAAAAACTCCATAGCATCTGAATGATTGGCTTCAAGCACTTCCCGGATATTATCCAGCCAGCCTTCGTAAAGTTTTTGCTGGTTGGATATCCCTTTATACTTCCAATGTGCAGCAAATCCTTTTTCTGCTATCTCATCCATTCGAACGGAGCGGATCTGGACTTCGACATAACGTCCGCCAGGGCCGATTACCGTTGTGTGAAGGGACTCATAACCATTTGCTTTAGGGGTGGTGATCCAGTCCTTGAGGCGCTCTGGAATCGGAGTATGCACATCCGTGACAATGGAATAAATCTGCCAGCAGACTGATTTTTCCAACTTCGCCGGGACATCTACGATGATTCTGACCGCGAATAAATCATAAATTTCTTCAAAGGGAATTTTTTTCTTCCTGATTTTATTGAGTATGCTGGAAATTGATTTGGACCGACCCAGGATTTTATAAGGGACATTCAACTGGTCTAATTCTATCCGTAATGGTTTAATAAATCGTTCGACATATTCGTTCCGGGCAAGTTCAGACTCTTCCAGTTTTTTAATAATGTCCTGGTAGGCCTCTGGCTCCTGGATCATGAGGCAAATATCCTGAAATTCTGAGCGGATGTTGTAAAGTCCCAACCGATGGGCCAGGGGAGCATAAATATATTCTGTTTCCGCCGCAATCTTAAGCTGTTTGTGTTTGGGCATGGCCCCGATAGTGCGCAGGTTGTGCAACCGGTCTGCCATTTTTATAAGTATGACCCGCACATCGGAAATCAGGGTACTGAGCACCCTCTTAAAATTTTCTGCCTGTTCCATTTCCAGGTTATGCAGGCCGTCCAATTTGGTTAATCCCCCCACAATCATCCCGATTTTAGGGCCAAACTCGACATTGATTTGTTCAATGGTAACTTCGGTGTCTTCGACCACATCGTGGAGAAGGGCACTGACAACCGCCGTCGGGCCAAGGCCAATTTCCTCCAAACAAATCCGGGCAACTTCGATCGGGTGCAATACATAGGGTTCACCGCCTTTTCTTCGTTGGGTTCGGTGTGCAATTACTGCCAGCTCATAAGCTTTCCGTATGTTGATTTTATCGGTTTCTTCCAGCTCGGCTTTAAATGATTTCAGCAAACGACGGTAGGCAGACTGAATTAAATGAAGATCATTTTCTTCATCTACCGGAGGACTGATCAATAGAGGTGCCTGGACTGACATAAGACTATTTAAAGATAACGTTTTAAAAGTTTATTCGTTCACTTAAAATCGTTTAACTTTGCGCTCCCAAAATTTGCGGGTATGGCGAAATTGGTAGACGTACCAGACTTAGGATCTGGCGCCGCAAGGCATGGGGGTTCGAGTCCCTCTACCCGCACTAAATTAAACGCTGAACTAAGTTAATTTTCATGGCAGTTACTTCACAATCTACAGATCACCTCCAGGCAACGCTGACGATACACATCCCTGTTGAAGAGTACCAACCTGTATTGAATAAAGAGCTTCAAAACTATAAAAACAAAGCCCAGCTCAAGGGTTTTAGAAAAGGCAAGACCCCGGTCGATCTGATTAAGAAAATGTACGGAAACGCCATTCTCCAGGAAGTCGTGGAAACCACCTTGCAAAAACAATTGAAGGAACACCTCAAATTCAATAATCTTAGTTTGTTGGGTCAGCCTCTGCCAAATGCAGAACAAACCGAAATTTATTACAGCATCCTTCAGCCCTCGGCTTATACGTTCAGGTTCGATGTTGGCTATGCCCCTGAATTTGACATACAGGGCCTGGATCATACCTTCGATTTTTATAAGGTCATACCCAATGAAGAAACGATCAACCGGCAATTTGAAAACCTTCGCTCCAGGCAAGGTGAACTTAAATCCGTGGAATCGGGGGTAGGCGAAGCACATTTGATCAATGTCACCGTGGACGAACTGGATGGCGGCCAACTCAAGGAAGGGGGGATCACAGCGGAATTTGGGGTATGGATGACCCAAATCGACGGACCCGCTAAATCCCTACTGATCGACCATCAAATAAATGATGAAATCGATCTGGATCTGCGGACTTTTCACCTGGATAAAGAGGATGAATTCATACGCAAAAGGTATCTCACCAAATTGGAGGAAAATACCCCGGTCCCAGCCCTTTTTCGCATAAAAATCAACGAAATAAAATCGAATGAACCTGCACAGGTCGACCAGGCATTTTTTGATAAAGCTTTTGGCCCTAACCAGGTAGCTGACGAGGCCCAGGCTAAATCCAAAATTAAAGGCGAGCTCGAAAATCAATCGATTGCCCAGACTGAAGCTCTTTTATTCAGGGATATTCAGGACCACCTCCTTAAATCCAATATTCAGGATATGCCGGACGCTTTTTTGAAACGCTGGCTGAAAGAGCAAAACCCCAACCTGACCGAAGAGTCTATCGAAGGTGAGTTTGAAGATTTTGTGCAGAATCTGCTCTGGACTATTATGCGGGATAAACTGATTAAACAATTTAATATTCAGGTCACTGCAGATGAAATCCGGCAGCGTTTCCTGCGCCAGATACTCAGTTATTTTGGAGGAATGCCTATAGGAGATGCCTCTTTTCTGCAGCCTACTATTGAAAAGATGATGCAGAACCAGGAGCAAGTTGAAAAACAACACGATGAAATCCTGAGCGACAAGGTCTTTGACAGCATCAAAACAGCAGTCCTATTGAACAATAAAGAAATAGGTGAAGGGGAATTTGCACTTTTGATGGAGAAGGCCAGACAGGATACAGCCGACCGAAAAGCCAAAGCGCAACTCCGCCATACCCATGCACATCAGGGTGATGAAGGTCATCACCATGACCATGATCATGACCACGATCACGATCACGCTGGACACGACCATCACCGCTAAACTTTATTTGATTATTATTGTTCCTGTATTTTTGGAAATAAATTTATATAGAATGAACGAAAAGCAGGAATTCAGGAAATATGCTACTCAGCATCTGGGTATGGGGGGTATGGCTTTGGATCAATATATGAGCCAGGTAAAAGTGCCCAATATACATGGGTTTACACCTACTGTAATCGAAGAACGATCGATGAATGTTGTAGGCATGGATGTATTTTCAAGATTGATGATGGACCGGATCATTTTTATGGGTGTACCGGTCAATGATTATGTAGCCAATGTCATCCAGGCCCAGTTACTTTTTCTCGAATCTATGGATCCTAAAAGGGATATTCAGATTTTTATCAATAGTCCTGGTGGCAGTGTAATCGATGGACTCGGAATATACGATACCATGCAATACGTAGCACCGGATATTGGAACCATATGCACCGGATTGGCTGCTTCTATGGCAGCTGTTTTATTGGCTGCAGGTACCAAAGGCAAACGCACCTGTCTCCAGCACAGCCGCGTGATGATTCACCAGCCCTCCGGTGGGATGCAGGGCCAGTTTACGGATATGGAGATTTCCTATAAACTGATAAAAAGTATGAAAGGTGAATTGTATGAAATCCTGGGCCACCACACCGGCAAACCGGTTGATGTGATAGAAAGAGATTGTGACCGGGATAATTGGATGTCGGCAATGGATGCTAGAGAGTATGGACTGGTGGATGAAGTATTGACACGGGATAATCCCCGCAAAAAGGTATGATATTATGGCTAAAAACTCGGATCTGCAGACCCAATGCGCTTTTTGCGGCAAACATAAAAATGAGGTAGCTATCCTGGTGGCTGGCCTGGATGCCCATATTTGTGAAATGTGTATCGAGCAGGCCCACCATATTATCCGGGAAGAATTTGATACTAAAAAGAAAAAATCCAAATCGTATAATGTGCCCAAGGACCTGAATCCTCACCGCATCAAAACTTTTCTGGATGAATACATCATCGGCCAGGATGAGTCCAAAAAATGTCTCGCGGTAGCGGTATACAATCATTATAAAAGACTGCAATATGCTTCGGTAAACGATGAAGTGGAAGTTGAAAAATCAAATGTCATCTTTATCGGACAGACGGGGACCGGAAAAACCCTGATGGCCAGGACTATTGCCCGGATCCTCAACGTGCCTTTTGCCATAGTAGATGCCACGGTCTTTACGGAAGCCGGATATGTCGGTGAGGATGTGGAAAGTATGTTGAGCCGGTTATTACAGGTATGTGATTATGATGTGGCAGCCGCACAGAAAGGTATAATCTATATCGACGAAATAGACAAAATTGCCCGAAAGTCGGACAACCCCTCAATCACCAGGGATGTTTCCGGTGAAGGGGTGCAACAGGCTTTATTAAAAATGTTGGAAGGCTCGGATGTGAGTGTGCCACCTCAGGGAGGTAGAAAACATCCGGAACAAAAATTGGTGACGGTCAACACCCAAAATATCCTTTTTATCTGCGGAGGGGCTTTTGACGGGATAGAAAAAGTCATAGCCAAACGGATCAACAGCCAGATCATTGGATACAATTCCAAAGAGAAGGATTGGGTGGATAAGGAAAACCTGCTCAGTTATGTAACGCACCAGGATATCAAATCCTATGGTTTGATACCAGAGCTGGTCGGGCGATTGCCGGTGCTTGCCCACCTGGAGCCATTGGACAAAGCCACGCTGGTACGGATACTGACGGAGCCTAAAAACGCCCTGGTCAAACAATACAAAAAAATATTCCATCAGGAAAAAGTGGAGCTAACCTTTACTCCCGAGGCGTTGGAATTTATCGCCGGCAAAGCATTGGATTACAAATTAGGCGCACGCGGACTCCGATCCATGCTGGAAGCTATTTTGATGGACGATATGTTTGAAATTCCATCACGAAAAGATCATAAGGAAGAATTGATCATTGACCTGTTTTTTGTAAAGGCGAAGATGGAAAAATCAAAATTTGCTAAACTAAAAGCAGCTTAATCCGAAATTTTATTTATAGTTAAAATTTTAAGCCTTATATTTAGTTTACCATATCCTGTAGACCTATCCTTTAAAGATTCATTTTTTATTCACCTTAAATGTTTGTGGTATGAATGCAGTTTTTGGATTAGGCAGGTTTCTATTCGCAATCCCTATTGCAATTTTTGGGGTCTTTAACTTTATAAACCTTGCTCCTTTATCGACCTATGCCCCTGGCGGAAAACCCAGTGTCATATTAGCCGGGTTGGGCTTGCTGGCTGCTTCCATCTCCTTCATCATCCGGAAGTATGACAAATTAGCGGCAGTACTGATGGCTTTTATGTTATTATTATTTGTCTTTTTTCTGCATATCCCCGGATTCATGAATGCTGCTGACCCTATTGATAAAATGAATTCCATGTCGGGTCTGTTAAAAGACCTCATTATAGCCGGTGCATCTTTACTCTATGCCAGGCATTAAGCCACAGACTCGTCCGTTATAGGGTGACCGCCAGCCCAGCAGCATGGGATAAGTATTCATCTGGTATTTAGCAGTGCTGCTTATTACCTTTGGGTATGCGTTATTTTATAGAATGCTCCTATGATGGCACTCCCTTTCAGGGTTGGCAAAAACAACCCGGAAAACCAACAGTGCAGGAAAGCCTGGAACAAAAATTAGGAGTTTTGTTAAGACAAAAGGAAATCGACATAGTCGGTTGCGGCCGCACAGATACCGGTGTACATGCACTTCATTATGTTGCCCATTTTGATTTCGATGGGGTGATTGATCCCGATCTGGTGTATCATTGGAATGCCATCTTACCCGCGGAAATTGCAGTTAAAAGGATTGTTCCGGTCGCTGATGCAGCCCATGCCAGGTTCGATGCCCAATCCCGGACTTATCATTATTTTATGCACGGTCTAAAATCACCCTTCCTGATAAATAAATCTTTTTTTTGTAAGCGGTTCTCACACCTTAAGTTGGAAGATTTACAACAAGCCGCGCAAGGGTTAAAGGCCTATACTTCATTTTACCCTTTTTGCCTCAGTCGCAGCGGTGTGAATAATTATACTGTTGATCTTAAACTGTTGGAATGGAAATATCATAACGAAAATGAATTGATATTTTCGATTACAGCCAACCGGTTTCTGCGGGGAATGGTGCGTCTGATTGTCGGAATGTGTATCCATGTCGCCCTTGGCCAATTGAAAGAATCGGAGGTGATTCAAAGCCTGGATCGACAGGAACTGCTAATAAAAAGCTGGAGCGTGCCTCCCTGCGGGCTTTATTTGGCTGGAGTGAATTACCCTAATTGACTCATGGTATACTTGGCAGGATGTGGATCCTGATTAAAAGTTTAAGGGATTTGGGGATAGAGCGGATAGCCCGCCATCATCTCATTGACTCCTTTTTTTACATTATTTATAACTTCCTGGTTTGACGGGTTGGTCAATACCAAATCTATCCAATCCACGACCAGACGGCATTCATTTTCTTTTAAACCACGGGTAGTAATTGCCGGAGTTCCTATCCGCATCCCGGAGGTTATCGCAGGACTTTTTTCATCAAAAGGGACCATGTTTTTGTTTACTGTGATTTCCGCTTTACCCAAAGCTTCTTCCGCATCCTTGCCCGAAATGTTTTTATTAGAAAGATTGATCAGCATCAGGTGATTGTCCGTGCCATCGGAGATAATATGGTACCCGGATTCAACAAAACGTTCTGCCATCGCCTGAGCATTATTTTTTACCTGGATCATATGGGTTTTGAAATCATCGCTCAGGGCTTCCTGGAAAGCAATTGCCTTGGCGGCGATGACATGCATCAATGGCCCCCCTTGCATACCCGGGAAGACACCGCTGTCCAAAATAGCGGACATTTTTATGGTAGTGCCTTTAGTCGTCACTCTGCCCCAGGGGTTTTCAAAGTTTTTCCCCATCATGATAGCCCCTCCCCTGGGGCCACGAAGGGTTTTGTGGGTAGTCGTCGTGACTATGTGGCAATGATGGAGCGGATTATTCAACAATCCTTTGGCAATCAACCCCGCGGGATGTGCTATATCAGCCATCAGCAAGGCCCCGGTTTCGTCTGCAATTTTCCGGAACCTTTCATAGTCCCAATCCCTGGAATAGGCGCTGGCTCCGCAGATAATGAGTTTAGGTTTATGCTCCAGGGCAATTTTTTCCACCTTATCCATGTCTATGCGACCGGTGTCCGGCTCGACCCCATAGAAAACGGGTTTAAAGGTCTTGCCGCTATAATTTACCGGCGACCCATGGGTCAGATGACCACCATGGGAAAGATTAAAACCAAGTATAGTATCTCCGGGAGTCAGGCAGGCCAGATAGACGGCACTGTTTGCCTGGGCTCCGGAATGGGGTTGTACATTGGCATAACTGGCTCCAAACAAAGTCTTTAATCTTTCAATGGCCAGGGTTTCAATTTCATCGACCACTTCACAGCCACCATAATATCGTTTTCCAGGATAGCCTTCGGCGTATTTATTCGTCAGGCAGGTCCCCATGGCTTGAAGGGTGTTGTAACTGGTAAAATTTTCACTGGCTATTAATTCAATACCATTGCGTTGCCTCTTGAGTTCTTTGGCAATCAGGTCAAAAACAGGATCAGTCATCAGGGTTTAAAATTTATAAATGGGAATGCGAAGATAAATTGAATGCGGCAAACACCTTCACACAATTTTATAGTATAACCATCCCCTTACACATTCTATAAATCACAATAAGACACTCAATCTGTTAACGCTCACGAGAATAAAAATTATAATTTTTGTTTATTATAATTTTTTACAGTAATCTATTACGTAGTTTAATCTATGATTATAGTTAAATGATTGAATTATAGAGCGATAAATTAGGTTTACGGCTAATTATTTGGACTCATTACCCGCCTGATAGACCAGGTAATATTTAGAATTAGAAGGAGCAAGATGTTGAAATCCTTCGAAAGAGGACAAGGGTAAAACTTCACCGGTCTTGGTGTAGATCATGATTTCATTAATCTTCATATTGTAGTTGGAATTGGACTCCTTACCTTTAAAAATTAACCGACCCGGGTCGTCTTTGCGCAGTTGTTTTACCACGTTGGGCGGTATAGGATGATCGGAAAGAATACATTTAAACAGATTGCGGTTTACCAGTCCATTCGCCAGTATCCTCAGCTTACGGTTAGAAGAATGGAGGCTGCTTTTGAGTGCAAAAAAGATATCAATATCATCAATGGAAGCAAACAAGGAGAGTAGTTTATCCTGCGGGTAATTAGACTTTAGGAGAGAATTTAATGCGGAATTTTGTTTTAAAATGGTTGCATCATCCGACAATAAAGAAAACCAATGGATCAACATTTTTTCAGCTGCCAGGACCGTTTTGTGCAGATAGACCTGCCAGTACATAATCCGCCTGGACTGCAGAAATTTTTCAATAGAATAAATGCCTTTTTCTTCAACCACCAATTGATTTTCTACCACGTTCAGCATTTTGATGATCCGCTGATATCCAATAACCCCTTCGGCAACCCCGGTAAAAAAACTGTCCCGGTTAAGATAATCCATGCGGTCAAGGTCCAATTGTCCGCTGACCAGCTGGGATAGAAACTTCTTGGGATGTTTATTGGTAAAAATGCGGATAGCTTCTGTTAACTGGCCGTTGAATTCCGCATTGAGTGCCTGCATATAGAGGATGGAAATTTTCTCATGGTCGAGGGGAACTAATTTTTTTTCTAAGGCATGTGAAAAAGGGGAGTGGCCGATATCGTGCAGCAGTATAGCGATCTGAGCCCCTCTAGCCTCGTTTTCTTCAATAGGCACCCCTTTGGATCTCAACACCTCAATAGCCAGACACATGAGGTGGAGTGCACCTAATGCATGTTGAAACCGGGAATGTTGTGCGCCGGGATATACAAAATCAGATAAACCCAATTGTTTGATCCTGCGCAGTCGTTGAAAGTAAGGGTGTTGAACCAAATCGTATATCAGATCATCCGGGATCGTGGTAAACCCGTATACCGGATCATTGATTATTTTTCTTTTGTTCATAGGATCAAAAATATATCTTACTTTACTTTCGTTACGGTTTTACTTTACCGTCAGGTCAGGCCGATCAATACCCCGGTCAATACAATCAATATGGAATCAGTAAAAATACTTTGGGCAGACGATGAATTGGATTTGCTAAAACCGCAGGTTTATTTTCTCGAAAAAAAAGGATATCAGTTTATCCTCGTGAGCAACGGATACGATGCTCTGGAAGAATACCAGCAGCATAAAGATATCGATGTCATTTTTTTGGATGAGTCCATGCCCGGATTATCGGGACTGGAGACCCTCACCAAATTTAAGATGCTCAATCCCAATCTCCCCATTGTTATGATCACCAAAAATGAAGCGGAGAATATCATGGAGGAGGCCATCGGATCACAAATCGATGATTACCTGATCAAACCGGTGAACCCCAACCAGGTGTTGATGACTTTAAAAAAGCTCATCGATAACAAACGCCTGATCAAACAAAAAACTTCGTCTGATTATAGCCAGGAGTTTAGAAACATATCCTTACAAATTAATGAAGGTCCTGACCTGAAAGGCTGGAAAGAAATTTATAAAAACATTGTCAGTTGGGAACTCAAACTGGATTTATCGGATAACCAGGAAATGACGCAAATACTTAGTGTTCAGAAAACAGAAGCCAACAGTGAGTTTTTTAAATTCATTTCCAAAAATTATCTGAATTGGATGGACAAACCAGACCGGGGATTTACGATGTCCCATACCCTCATCAAAGATAAAGTCATGCCCCTGTTGTCCCAGGGTAATCCGGTGGTAATGATCCTTCTTGACAACCTGAGATATGACCAGTGGAAAATGATTGAACCCAAAGTTACCGAGCGGTACCGCATCCTGGAAGAGGAAATGTTTTTAAGTATCCTTCCGACCTCTACCCAATATAGCCGCAATGCTATTTTTTCAGGCCTGATGCCCGCTTCAATAGAACAACGATTTGAAGATTGGTGGCTCAACGACAATGAAAAAGGGGGTAAAAACCTGCATGAAGCCGAATTGCTGGAAAGGCAGCTCAGCCGCCTGAGTAAAACCCCGGTCCGGCACAGCTATACCAAGATTACCCAGGTCAATGATGCCAGGATGTTACCGGATATGGCTTCCAGGATGCTGGAACAAAACCTGAGTGTAATCGTATATAATTTTATAGACATGATGTCACACGCCCGCACAGAGATGGAAGTATTGAAGGAACTGGCAGGCGATGAAAAATCATACCGTTCTCTGACTCAGAGTTGGTTTGGCAACTCACCACTATGGGGATTGATGCAAAAGCTGGCAGATAAAAAAGTAACGGTAGTCATCACTACTGACCATGGGACCATCCGGGTCAAATCACCCACGAAAGTCATCGGTGACCGGGAAACCACCACCAACCTCCGCTATAAAGTAGGCCGCAATCTTAATTATGACCGAAGAGAAGTATTTGAAATCAAAGACCCTAAAAAAGCTGGTTTACCCAGCCCCAATATCAGCTCGACGTATATTTTTGCCAAAAATGATTGTTTTTTCCTTTACCCCAACAATTACAATTATTATCACAATTATTACCTCAACACCTTTCAACACGGCGGTATTTCAATGGAAGAAATGATCTGCCCGGTCATTGTATTATCTCCCCGGTGAGTGGATAAGGTTTTTTACTTCGGGGTGAGCATCGAGGTATTGAACCCATAAACTGCGTTCCAGCAATACATACAGGGTTTGGCCAAAACTGCCTTTTTCTTTAAGCTGTATTTTAATAAACTGCCAGAAAAGCACATTGAACGGATAAATAGCCTGAATACTTTCGCGGGAATACCGGAACGTCTTAAAATAATTGGTAATGAAAAAATGGGTTGCCGATGCATCAAGCCGCAACAACCTCCATACCGTCCATCTGATCGTCAGCAAACCCAGAATCAGCAGGCTGACCATGCCTATGCGGTAAATCCAGGTTGTAAATACTGGTGAAACCTCAGCCCCCTGAATAATCGTGGCAACCGTAAAGGCACCCATAAAAACCAGGTAAAACACCGGAAAAAATAACCGGAGCAATAAAGTCCAACCAGAAGAAAGACGAATCATAACGGTTTTATTTTACGCGTAATTGGTTTTCTGCCCCCGGGTAAATCAATTCATCCACAAATTGATTGAATGAAATCAAGGTCGTTTAATCTTTATTTTTGGATTCGTCGTAATCATACGCATCATCCTCTTCAGGAGCTTCTTTGGGAATAGGATTGACTTTCGAAGCTATAAATATACTCACCTCATAGAGCATAATCAGTGGTAAACTGACCAGGATCTGGGAAATTACATCCGGAGGGGTGATGATCGCAGCGATGATGATAATCACCACAATGGCATGGCGGCGGAAAGTCTTAAGCATTCCACCGGTGACCATGCCTACTTTGGCCAGGAAATAAACTACCA
>JAWXBI010000055.1:0-41969 GCA_034439915.1 Saprospiraceae bacterium
ATGGTTTTATCCATTTTTAACGGGTGCTCAAATACGATCAACAGGTATCCTATAATGAAGAAGATGATCACAAGCAACTCCATAGACATTTAAGATTTAATCAACAATATAGTTTGAAATTCTGATTTGTAGTATTTAATGCCCCCTGATTGTATCTTTGGGCTTTATATGGTGCGGATTGCTAATATTGACCTGGGAGAATTCCCTATTCTCCTGGCACCCATGGAGGATGTCAGTGATCCACCATTCAGGGCTTTGTGCAAGCTTCAGGGGTGTGACCTGCTTTACACGGAATTCATCTCCGTGGAGGGATTGATCCGGGATGCCTTTAAAAGTATGCAGAAACTCGATATTTACCCGGAAGAACGGCCCATTGGCATCCAGATTTTTGGCGGGGAAATCGAATCGATGCTCAAAGCGGTACCCATCGTCGAACAAGCCAAACCGGAACTTCTGGACATCAATTACGGATGTCCTGTCAATAATGTCGTTTGCCGTGATGCCGGTGCGGGTATATTAAAAGATATACCCAAAATGGTGGCCCTTACAAAAGCAATAGTCAGGGAATCGACCTTGCCGGTAACCGTCAAAACCAGACTGGGATGGGATGCAAATAGTATTAAAATTGACGAGGTCGTTAAACGATTGCAAGATGTTGGAATCCAGGCCATCAGTATACATGCCCGTACCCGTGCCCAAATGTATAAAGGCGAGGCGGACTGGAGTCATATTGCCAGGATCAAAAATGACCCTTCTATCCATATCCCGGTTTTTGGGAATGGCGATATCGACACCCCGCAAAAAGCAAAAGAATGTAAAGACCGGTTTGGCCCTGATGGAATTATGATTGGCAGGGCAAGTATTGGATACCCCTGGATTTTCAACGAAATCAAACATTATCTCAAAACCGGTGAGATACTTCCACCTCCCGATCTGGACGAACGGATCAGGGTAGTCAAAGCCCATTTGGACTTCTCGCTCCGCTGGAAGGGACCTAAACTTGGGATATTGGAAATGAGAAGACATTATAAAAGCTATTTCCGGGGTATTGAAGGCATCAAACCATTCCGGGAGCGATTGGTCCTTGAAACTGAAGCACAGGGGATACTGGATATTTTAACTGAAATTGCCTCGCATGTATATCATTCCGCGGAAGTTATGACCATATGATCATGGAACCTTACTCCTTGCTGTCGTGATTTTTAGTTTATCTCCATACGAAAAAAAAATTTTCCAGGTGATCAGAGAAGCAGCAGAATCCCTGGGCGCTCCATGCTTTGTAGTGGGGGGGTATGTGCGGGACAAATTATTGGGGAGGGCTTCACCGGATATCGATATTCTGGCCGTGGGCAATGGAATAGCCCTGGCCCAGGAGGTGGCAAGTCGCCTATACCCAATTCCAAGAATCAGTATATTCCAACGTTTTGGTACTGCGCAGATTATACATGGTAGCCTCAATCTTGAATTTGTAGGGGCCAGGAAAGAATCGTATCGGGAAGATTCCAGGAAACCTATGGTAGAGGATGGTAGCCTGGAAGATGATCTCAGAAGGAGGGACTTTACGATCAATGCCATGGCGGTTAGCCTCAATGAAGATGATTTCGGGCAATTGATTGATATGTTTGATGGCATGCGGCACCTCGAGATGAAACTCATTAAAACCCCCCTGGAGCCTGAGCGCACATTTTCAGACGACCCACTGAGAATGTTGAGGGCAATCCGTTTTGCCAATCAACTCGAATATAACATCGACTCCTCTACTTTTCAGGGGATCATTCAAAGTGCAGACCGGATCAGTATTATTTCCATGGAACGGATTTCTATTGAATTAGAAAAAATTATGCTGTGCGAACACCCGTCCATCGGTTTTAAATTATTGCACCAGGCAGGTTTATTAAAACATTTGCTGCCCGAATTAACTGCGCTGGAAGGGGTAGAATATATTGACGGGAAAGGCCATAAGGACAATTTTTATCACACCCTTATGGTTTTGGATAATGTGGCAGTAAAATCGGAGAATATCTGGCTGCGTTGGGCAGCCTTGTTTCATGACATCGGCAAACCAGCTACTAAACGTTTTAACGGTAAACAGGGCTGGACATTTCATGGACACGATTTACTTGGGGCGAGTATGTTACCCCGTATTTTTAAAAGGCTGCGTTTACCCGCAGACCATCGTTTAAAGTACGTGCAAAACCTGGTTCGTTTACATCTTCGTCCGATCAGTCTTACCAAAGAAGAGATCACCGCGAGTGCTATCAGAAGGGTATTGTTTGAAGCCGGGGGTGATATCGACGACCTGATGATCCTTTGTGAGGCTGATATTACCAGTAAAAAGCCGGAAAAAGTAAAAAACATCCTGGAAAATTATCAATTGGTGCGTTCTAAAATGATCGAAATTGAACAAAAAGATCAACTCCGCAATTGGCAGCCACCTATCGATGGACAAGAAATAATGGAAACCTTTGGGCTCAAACCTTCCCTTCAGGTTGGTACTATTAAACTGGCCATCCGGGAAGCCATATTGGATGGTAAAATTGAAAATGATTATAAACAGGCCCGTTCGTTTATGCTCGAAGAGGCAGCGCGGATGGGGCTTAAACCCCTAAACCCGATTTGAAAATATTTATCTTTTAAATTATATGAAAATTTCAACGTATTTCTTTGTATCCATTTTGGCACTTTCCGCTGTGGCCTGTCTCAAACCCAGTCAGGCCGAAGAAGATGACGATGCCATTCAGGAATACCTTCAGGCTAAAGGACTTACCGCCATCAGACACCCGACGGGCTTATACTACAGCATTATTTCGGAAGGCACGGGCGTTGCTCCAAAAGGGACAGACAGTGTCACGGTGCATTACAAAGGGGCATTGATCAATGGCCAGCAATTCGATGGCACGACCACGACCCCACGTACTTTTTTATTAGGTGGATTAATCCCCGCCTGGCAGATTGGTATCCCTTTAATTAAAAAAGGAGGCGATATCAGGCTCTATTCTCCCAGCAGCCTGGGATATGGTGCAAATGCGGTCGGGCCAATCCCACCCAACAGCGTATTGGTATTTGAGATCCAATTGGTGAACATCAAATAGTTCTTAAAATTTTAATTCCTTGAATTTGATTTTCCCGTTGTTGGGGTAGGTCGAAATTTTGAAGAGATTATTATAATCACTTTCTTCAATTTTTTTACCACTGAAACTTAGTCCAAACGCATCCAACATACTGATAGTCGTATTACTGTGGCCAACTACCAAAACATGCTGTTGTTGTTGTTTCAGGGCTTTTACCAGGGAGGGTAAGGTATCCGGAGAATAATAAAGGATGGGTTTGCCGGTCAGTTCACTCAATGGGGTAGCCGTTTGAATGGTCCTTTTATAATTTGTAGAATAGATCAGTGATATTTTTTCGTCCTTGAGTAGGTCAGCCAGGTGTGTTGCCCGCAATCTGCCAGCTTCACTCAGATCAGGATCACGGCTGGAATCCACTTTTTCGGCATGACGTACCAGGTAGATTGTAGTTGCAGGTTTACAGGCACCCAGGATCAATAAGCCTGAAATCAGGATTAAGGCGGACAAAATTTTCATGATGATATTTTTAGTTTATTAAGAATGGATGAGGCCACCCGGACAGATGCGTCTTCCGGTTTAAGAAATTCATGGAGCTTTTGATACGCCTCCTGAATGTCGGCCATATTCAGCTTGCGGGTAGCTTGAATTAATGAATCTTTAGTGAATCCATGTTGAATCAGTTCTGGAACCAAAGGGAAATCCAGTATAAGATTGACCAACGAAATATATTTTACCCGGATAAGACGTCGGGCGATCCAGTAGGATATTGGGTTCCCGGTATAACAAACCACCTGCGGTACTTTAAACAAAGCGGTCTCCAGGGTGGCGGTACCCGAACTTACCCAGGCCAGGCTGGCTAAACTCAAAATACTGTAAGTCTGATTTTCAACTATGACAATTTTTTCTTCCGCTCCATATAATTTAATGATCTCCTGATATAAGGATAAGGGTTGAGAAGGAGCGGCAGCCACCACCGGGATGTATTCAGGAAAAGAAGCGCATGCCTGTAGTAAAATAGGGAGGATCCGGGTTATTTCCTGTTTTCGGCTGCCTGGGAGCAAAGCGAGTACTTTTTTGCCAGCTAGTGAAGCAATAGTTGACGGATCCGCTTTGAACTGTTTTAAATTTTCCAATAAGGGGTGTCCGACGTATTCCGGATAGACCTGATACTTTTTATAAAATTCATTTTCGAATGGCAGAATAGTATAAAGTTGTTCGACACTGGATTGGATAATCTTAACCCTTCCCGGTTTCCATGCCCATAATTGTGGGGAGATAAAATAAAATACCCGAAATCCTTTTCCTTTTGCCCATTCCGCGATCCGGAGATTAAAACCCGGATAGTCAATGAGGATCAGGGCATCAGGTCTGAAGGTCTCGAGGTCTTTTTTACACTCTTTTAAGTTTCGAAATATGGTCCGTATATTCTGAACTACTTCAATAAACCCCATAAATGCCAGGTCGCGGTAGTGCCTGACCAATTGAGCCCCTGCCTGCTGAATCAGGTCACCTCCCCATGCTTTGATCTCGGCACCGGGGGCTTGTTTTAACAGTTGTCGGACCAGATAGGAGCCATGTAAGTCACCGGAAGCTTCACCGGCAATGATATAAAATTTCATCCGTCTATACAGCTAGATTAAAATAATTCATTTCCATACTTTAACAGCCATAGGCCCACACAGATAAACGTCGCGACTGCCATTCCTCTCATGCTTTGGGTCCACCTCAGTCTTTTAAAAACCTGCATCAGGATTAAATTGATGCATAAAGCTATCAGCGCAATAGTACGCGGTTTCAAACCAGGGTTTCCAGTCTGAGGGGACATAGCGAGTATACCCAGACTTTCAAACAAGTACAATAATCCGGCAAAGAGGACCATTGGAAAAAATAGTCCACTGGAAAACCCATTAAACCAGCGATCCCGTTGATATAAATTAATGAACAATTTCTCCATACTCCAGAAACCTTAAGGGCTCAATGGCTTGATATCGGGTAAGATTATGCCCGGAGGGCACGACAGAAATATAACCGTTTTGCAAAGCCCATTCATCCGTACCTTCCAGATCGTCTTCGGTAACGAACCTGCCGGTGAGCCAATAGTATTTTTGACCCCTTGGATCCGTACCCTCCATAAACTCCTCTATCCATCGCCCTTCCGCTTGTCTGCAGATCCGGATCCCTTTTATTTCTGATTTTTTGAGTTTCGGGATATTGATGTTAAGCAAATTGGTATGCGTCAGGCCATGGGCCAGGGTTTTTTCGATCAGGTAACGGATATGCCATTCTGCCGCAAAAAAGTCAGCTTCAAATGAATAATCTAACAAGGAGAAGCCGATCGAATGGATACCTTCTATCGAAGCTTCCATAGCGGCAGACATAGTGCCCGAATACAGAATATTGATGGATGAATTGGCGCCATGATTGATACCTGACAGGCACAAATCTACTTTCCTGCCTTTTAAAACCAGATGTTTGGCCAATTTGACACAGTCCACGGGTGTCCCGCTGCATTCATATGCCTCGATGGTGCCAAATGTTTTCACCGGATTGATACGCAAAGGAGATTCCAGGGTCACGGCATGTCCCTGCCCGGATTGAGGGCTGTCCGGGGCTACTATCACGATTTCACCAAAACTGGAAGCGATCTGAGCCAGCGCCCGGATACCGGGTGCGGATAACCCGTCATCATTGGTCAATAAAATTAAAGGTCTTGACATAATTGAAAAGGTAAATTTAGGTCATTTCTTCGGATCACCCTGTCCGCCACCTGGATCGTAATCATTTGTTCATTCAAAATCATCGAAGTGAATCGATATTTTAAAAGCCGGCGGCAACCAGAATATAAAGTCTGAAGTCTTACCTTTGCACCGTCCACATGGAAGCTGATGACATCATACTATCACTGAAAGCCGGTCATCGTGCCCCGGTCTATTTGTTTCATGGCGAAGAGCCTTATTTTATTGACCAATTGGCGGGCTACATGCAAGAGCATGTCCTGACTGAAACGGAGCAGGTATTTAATCTCAGGATATTTTATGGCAAGGACACTGATTTTCGAACGGTAGTAGATGAAGCCTGTCAGTATCCATTGATGGCTGGCCACCGTATGATCCTGATCCGGGAAGCACAGGATATGAAGACCATCTTTGAACTGGAAACTTATCTGGACAAGCCGGTACCTTCTTCCATTCTGGTGATTTGTTATAAATACAAAAAACTCGACCAACGGACCAAAATGGCCAAATCCATCAAACAACACGGTGTGGTCTTTGAATCAAAAAAACTTTATGACAATCAATTGCCCGGCTGGATACAATCGGAGTCGGTAAAAAAAGGATTAAAACTGCAACCGGAAGCGGCTCATCTGATCGCTGAATACCTGGGATCTGATCTGGGGGCTATACAACAAGACCTGGAAAAAATCAGGATATCGACACCGGCTAATGCAGTGATCACTGCAAAAGATTTGGAATCGATCATTGGCATTCACAAAGATTTTAATGTTTTTGAATTGCAGAAATCAATAGGCCAGCGGGATTTGCGTAAAACGTTTCAAATCATTCAATATTTTAAAGATAACCCCAAGGCCAACCCGCTGCCGGTGACTATGGCTTCGCTTTATAATTTTTTAAGCAAACTTTATGTTGCCAAATCCAGTGAACCCAAAAACGATCAGGCATTGTTGGCTGCCCTCCAGCTTAAGAGCAGTTTTTTTCTGAAAGAATATAAAGAGGCTTTAAAACATTATAGCCTTGGTCAGGTGGAACAGGCCTTGCTTTTGTTGAGGGAATATGACCTCAAATCAAAAGGGGTAAATTACAACGGAGGCCTTGAAAGCGGATTGCTTAAAGAAATGGTTAGCAGGCTAATGATGTGATGGATGTTTTAGTGGTCTAAACGAATTCGTTTATTTTCCCTAATACCGGATCATTTAATATCCTTCATTGTTTTTTCTTTTAAATAAATTTCTTCAATTCAAAAACGGCATTATATTTGCCTTCGATTACAAAAATGAATTTAATTAACAATAGTTGGTGGTGGTACAGGCCTGATCTCGGGGTGATCTGACCAAGCCAGCTATTGTAACAGATAAATTAAAACGGCTTGTCGGTACACCCGGCAGGCCGTTTTTAATTAGAAAAATATGGGAAAAATTAAGTTATACATCCACAGTAGAAAATGCCTGGCAGATACGGTGACACCGGTTCACTTGTATTTGAAACTCAGAGACCATTTTGATGAATCAGCTTTGCTGGAGAGTACAGATTTCAGAAGCATTGAAAATTGTCATTCTTATCTTGGCCTGGGCAAATTAGGTTCCATCACCGTGGCCGATCATAGGATGGTGATCCAGTATCCCGGCGAGGAAAATGAAACCCTGGAGCTGATCCAGCCTCATGACCTGTCCGCTGGTCTTCAATCTTTTATGGAAAGATTCGATCTCATCGATTCCGGCGAATACAAACAACTCAACGGACTTTTCGGGCATTTTAATTTTGATGCCATTCAATACTTTGACACCGTTCGTATGGATACCGTCAAAAAAGTAGTGGATATCCCGGATGCCAGGTTTACCCTGTACCGATATATCATTTCGATCGACCATTTTAAGGATGAAATGTATATCATGGAAAACAGCCTGACACCCGACCAAACCAATCTTGACTATATCGATGCCTTGATCTTAAATGAACATGCGGCCAGCTTCAGGTTTCATAAATCCGGGGAAGAAACCAGTTCTTTGTCGGATCAGGAATTCCGTGACCTGGTGACCAAAGGGAAATACCATTGCCAGATTGGAGATGTGTTTCAGGTGGTGTTTGCGAGGCGTTTCCGACAACCGTTTACTGGTGATGATTTTAATGTTTACCGGGCACTGCGATCGGTCAACCCATCTCCTTATCTTTTTTATTTTGATATGGGCAATTACCGAATATTCGGTTCGTCACCTGAATCCCAACTGGTGGTCTACAAAGGCATAGCCAGCGTCAATCCGATAGCGGGGACCTATAAACGGACGGGTAATGATGAGCAGGACCAAAAACGGGCTAAAGAACTGGCCCTGGACCCCAAGGAGAATGCGGAACACATCATGCTGGTTGATCTGGCCCGAAATGACCTGGGAAGGCATTCTGACAAAGTGGAAGTCAAAGTGCTCAAGGAAGTACAGTATTTCAGCCATGTCATCCATCTGGTTTCAAAAGTGGAAGGAAAATTGACGAAAGACCACAATGTGTTTAAAGTTTTTGGAGACACCTTTCCTGCAGGTACCTTGTCCGGAGCTCCAAAATACCGAGCCATCGAACTCATCAATGAAAACGAACCTGAATTGCGCAATTTCTACGGCGGCTCTATTGGATTTGTCGGTTTCGACAGCTCCCTTAATCATGCAATCACTATCCGTTCTTTTTTGAGTAAAGACCAGGTATTGCATTATCAGGCCGGTGCAGGTATCGTGGCTACCAGTGTAGAGGAAAGTGAATTGCAGGAAGTCAGTAATAAACTCGGGGCCTTGCGGAAAGCTATGGCTGAAGCCGAAAAAATCAAATAAAATACTCCGCTATGAAAATATTGATGATTGACAATTATGATTCTTTTACGTATAACCTGGTCCAGTATCTTCGGGAACTGACCGGAAAGGTAATCAAGGTGGTCAGAAACGATGAAGTACCGCTTTCCTTTGTCGCCGGTTACGATTGTATTTTTATTTCACCGGGACCCGGCTTACCCGCTGATTCAGGGATCATCCTGGAGGTCATTAAAACGTATTCCTCCACAAAATCAATTTTCGGGGTATGTCTCGGACTGCAGGCTATTGGGGAGGCGTTTGGGGGCCGCTTAATCAATTTATCAAAGGTATATCATGGAGTCCATACTCCGGTGATGGTTACCGATCCGGCAGAAGAGATATTCAAAGGTATACCTTCGCCATTTATGGCCGGCAGGTATCACTCCTGGGTAGTCGATCAACAAAGCGTACCCGATGTGCTGCAAGTTACAGCAGTTGATGAACAGGGTATGATCATGGCGGCCAGTCATAAAATCTACCATGTCAAAGGTGTGCAGTTTCACCCGGAATCCGTATTGACCCCGGAAGGAAAAAAGATTTTAAAAAATTTTCTGCAGGAAAGTGAAGCCATGTATAAAAAACAATTGATTGAGGATACTTTTTAAACAATTAGTACAACCACGAAATGAAAAAAATACTAACCTATTTGTTTGAACATAAAAAACTGAACAGGGCTGAAGCCAAAGAGATCCTGGTCAATATTTCCAAAAACGCTTACAATGAATCTCAGGTGGCTGCTTTCATCACGGTATACCTGATGCGGGCAATCTCTGAGGATGAATTACAGGGATTTGTCGACGCATTACTGGAACTGTGTATTCCGGTAGAACTGGACGGGCAGGATACCATTGATTTATGCGGTACAGGAGGGGATGGAAAAAATACGTTTAATATATCCACACTCTCCGCATTTGTCGTAGCCGGGGCGGGTTATAAAGTCACCAAACATGGCAATTATGGAGTCAGTTCTAAATGTGGCTCGTCAGACGTACTGGAAACGCTGGGATATAAATTTACCAATGAAACAGACCTGCTTAAAAAACAATTGGATAAAAGCAATATCTGTTTTCTGCATGCCCCTTTATTTCATCCTGCCATGAAAACGGTAGCACCCATCAGAAAACAACTTGGTGTCAAAACGTTTTTTAATATGCTCGGCCCCCTGGTCAATCCGGCCCGGCCCAGATTTCAGATGGCCGGGGTGTTCAACCTGGAACTGACCCGTTTGTATGCTTATCTTTTTCAGAAGCAAAAGGAAAAACGTTTTGCCGTCCTGCATGCCATGGATGGTTATGATGAAGTTTCGTTAACCGGTGATTTTAAAATAAAAACGCAGGATGCCGATCGGGTTCTCTCTGCAGCCGATCTGGGTTTACACCCGCTCAAACAAGAAGAAATCTATGGCGGCGAAACCAAAGAAGAAGCGGCTTCCATTTTTATGCAGGTGTTGAATGGAGTAGGCACCCGCGCACAACAATCCGTGGTTTACGCCAATGCAGGTATTGCTATCCGGGTATGCAACCCGGGTCTGACGCTGATCGATGCTGTTAAAGTTGCCGAAGAAAGTGTACAATCCGGGAAAGCCCTTCGCGCGTTTAAAACCCTCATCGAAACAGCAGCATGAATATACTCGAACAAATAATTCAGCATAAAATAAAGGAGGTCGAAAAAAAGAAAACCGATCTTCCTTTATCTGTAATGAAGACCTCAACACATTACCAAAGGTCTGGTCTTTCTCTGAAGAAAAAACTTAACCAACACCCGGGCATTATTGCTGAATTTAAAAGAAAGTCTCCATCAAAGGGGATCATACGCCATGCCGCATCGGTGCAGGATATTGTCCGGTCATATGAAAGGCATGGTGCCAGCGCATGCTCCATCCTGACCGATAAGGTGTTTTTTGATGGAGATACCTCGGATATTACAGCGGTAAGGTCCCTGCTTCATATACCCATACTGAGAAAAGATTTTATTGTTGACTCCTATCAGATCGACGAAGCAAAATCAATCGGGTCAGACCTGATCTTATTAATCGCCGAATGCCTTACCCCGGCGCAGATTACCGACTTTACCCACCATGCCCATGATCTGGGAATGGAGGTCCTGATGGAATTACATGATCTTGAAGAATTAAATAAATGGAACCCCGATATCGACTTGCTGGGCATCAATAATCGCGACCTTAGAAATTTCCATACCGGGATCGAAAAATCGCTGGATCTTGTTATTCATTTACCGGTGGAGTCGTTGTGGATATCGGAGAGTGGCCTCAAAGGCCCGGATGAACTCCGCCAACTGGCTGCTGCAGGGTATAGGGGTTTTTTAATCGGAGAAACTTTTATGCGGGCGAATGACCCAGGTAAATTATGCGGAGAGTTTGTAACCAGTTTATCAGAAATCCCAACATGAAAAACAACCTTCAAATTAAAGTTTGCGGCATGGTCAAACCGGATCAGATCATACAATTGGCTGAATTGGATATTGATTATATCGGTATGATTTTTCACACTCCATCACCGCGCTTTCTGGATAAAATCATTGAACCTGCTGCCTTTGGGGATAAAAAAAAGACAGGGGTATTTGTCAATAGCCCGATTGAACAGATATTATATACCCAAAGCCGGCATCATCTGGATACGGTGCAATTACACGGATCGGAGCCCCCTGAATTTTGTATGCAGATCCAGCAAAGGGGAATCGGGGTCATAAAAGCATTCAGCATAGACAAAAATTTTGATTTTAATAAAATAGCCGATTTCGATGGTTACGTGGATATGTTTCTTTTTGATGCCAAAGGAGATGCTCCGGGGGGCAATGGGATACGGTTTGATTGGGCCAAATTAAATGAATACGAAGGAGCGAGCCCTTTTTTATTAAGTGGCGGCATCAGCTATGAACACCTCGATGAAATCAGCTATTTTGACCACCCGGCTGCAATGGGTATTGACATCAACAGTAAATTTGAAAAAAGCCCGGGAGATAAGGATTTAATCACTCTAAAAAAATTTATACATGAGTTACGCGGTTGATGCCAAAGGGTTTTATGGAATTTTTGGAGGGGCTTATATTCCTGAAATGCTGCAATATAATGTGGAGCAGCTCAGGGACAACTATCTGCAAATTATCCGGCAGCCATCCTTTCAGGCTGAATTTGCGGATTTGCTAAAAAATTATGCCGGAAGGCCCAGCCCCTTGTATGAAGCCAAGAGGTTATCCTCCCGGTATGGGGCACGTATCTTCCTAAAAAGAGAAGACCTCAACCATACCGGGGCCCATAAAATAAACAATACCATTGGACAAATTTTGTTGGCGGAACGATTGGGTAAAAAACGAATCATAGCCGAGACCGGAGCAGGCCAGCATGGGGTAGCTACAGCGACCGTATGTGCTTTAAAAAACCTGGAATGTATTGTCTATATGGGTGCGGTGGATATTGAGCGACAAGCTCCTAATGTGGCCCGGATGAAAATGTTAGGCGCTAAAGTTGTTCCTGCAAACAGCGGATCACAAACTTTAAAAGATGCCACCAATGAAGCTATCCGCGATTGGATCCAGCACCCGGTAGATACTCATTATATCATAGGTTCTGTAGTTGGACCTCATCCTTACCCGGATATGGTCGCCCGTTTTCAGAGTATAATCAGCGAAGAAATGAAGTATCAGCTAAAGGAATACACTGGATCCGAAAATCCGGATATCATCATAGCATGCGTTGGCGGGGGAAGCAATGCCGCCGGGGCATATTATCATTATCTCGATCGCAGCCAGGTGAGACTCATTGCCGTGGAAGCCGCAGGGGAAGGCGTGCACAGTGGCAAAAGTGCAGCGACCAGCGTCCTGGGCTCCGTGGGAATCATTCATGGCAGTAAAACGCTGCTGATGCAAACTCCTGATGGACAGATTATAGAACCGCATTCGATTTCTGCAGGTTTGGATTATCCCGGGATTGGGCCCTTGCATGCCCATCTGATCCGCTCCGGAAGGGCGGAGGCTGTTTCGATTGTGGATGAAGAGGCTGTCAGAGCAGCATTTATATTGACCCGGCTGGAGGGGATCATCCCGGCTTTAGAGTCGGCTCATGCACTGGCAGCATTGGAGTATATTAAATTTAAACCAACTGACCATATTATAGTCTGTCTTTCCGGCAGAGGAGACAAAGATCTGGCAACTTATATGAAATATATTGACACCTATGAATCGATTGAATGAATTGTTTAAAAATAAAACAGGCCGCATCCTGAATATTTATTTTACCGCGGGTTTTCCTGCGTTAAATGATACGGTGCCTATTATTACCTCTTTAGCCGCCGCAGGGGTAGACCTGATCGAGATCGGTATGCCTTATAGCGATCCGCTTGCCGACGGACCGACCATACAGGCCAGCAGTCAGGTCGCATTAAAAAATGGAATGGGATTAGACATCCTGTTTGAACAGATTATAAAAGCGCGTCAGGTGGTTGATCTTCCATTGATACTCATGGGCTATTTTAATCAGGTATTGCAATACGGTGAAGAACGATTTGTGCTCAAAGCCCGGGAAAGCGGGATTGATGCCTTGATCCTGCCTGACCTTCCGGTCGAAGAATATGAATTGCATTATAAAAAGATGTTTGAAAAGCATGGGATGAATATTGTTTTTTTGATTACCCCTCAAACCACGGAAGCCCGCATTCGCCATATCGACTCCGTAAGTAATAGTTTTATCTATATGGTTTCCTCCAATGCTATTACCGGGGCAAAAAGCGGAATTGATAAGGAACAGGAATTTTATTTCCGCAGGATTTCTCAGCTTGGATTGAGGAATCCAAGATTGATAGGATTCGGTATCTCCAATAAAGAAGGTTTTGATAAGGCCTGTGAATCCGCTCAGGGTGCTATCATTGGAAGTGCATTTATCACAGCCATATCCGGAAATAAGCCCGTCGAGCAGGCGACCCGCCAATTCATTGATTCAGTCCTCCATGGCTGAAGCAGGTGATATCCGGTTTCTTCAGTTGGGCCCGGATCAGGCTAACGAATTGAGATCGATTTCTCTGGATACGTTTTCTCAAAGTTTTTTTCATCTCAATACCCGAGAAAATTTTGAGGCCTATGTTTCAGATGCATTTGATGAAGAGAAATTAAAGAATGAATTAAGCTTACCGGATTCACGTTTTTATTTTGTTTTTTTCCTGTCCCGGTTGGCAGGATATTTTAAAATTAATTTTCACGCAGGACCTGACCCTCAATCAAATAACAATGCATTGGAATTACAACGGATATACTTGTTGAGTCCATTTCAAGGGTATGGATTGGGTAACAAGATTTTGGATTTTATCGTCCAACTGGCACAGTCCTCTCATCATAGCTCCATCTGGCTGGGTGTCTGGGAGCACAATACAAAAGCCATCCGGTTTTATGAAAAAAATGGATTTATCCGGAAGGGAGAACATGCCTTTTTGTTAGGCCAGGATCCTCAAACGGATTATATATATTCTTTGGACTTGTAGCAGCCGGTCACCCGTCAACCCAGGAGATTGCTATCTTTGTTTATGCATTTAATGGATGGGGTACTGGTCGCAAAAACGATAAAATCGGACCTGCTCAGGGAGGTAGCAATTAAAAAAGCAACTGGAATACGAGTCCCGCATCTGGCAGCGATCCTGATTGGCGATCATCCGGCCAGTGCATCCTATATAAAAAATAAGATCAAATCCTGTGCGGAAACCGGCTATGATTCCACCCTGATTGCAAAATCAGCTACGATCGAAGAAAACGAATTGATCGATATGGTTGAGGGACTGAATGAAAATTCGTCTATAGATGGATTTATTGTTCAACTGCCTTTGCCAAAACATATCGATGACAATAAAATACTGCTGTGTATAGAACCCAGGAAAGATGTGGATGGCTTCCATCCTGCCAATGTTGGCCGCATGGTACTGGGCCTGCCTTCTTATATCCCGGCTACTCCCTTCGGAATACTCAAGTTGTTGGAGTATTACCAAATCCAGACGGAAGGAAAACATGTGGTCGTGGTGGGCAGGAGCAATATTGTGGGTACACCGATTTCTTTGTTGTTGTCCAGAAAAGCTTATCCCGGAAATGCTACGGTAACGCTGTGCCATTCCAAATCAGCCGATTTAAAAGAACTGTGTCTGCAAGGTGATGTACTTATTGCGGCTATAGGCATGGCCCGTTTTATTACCCGGGATATGGTAAAACCAGGAGCAGTTGTGATCGATGTGGGAATGAACCAAATCGTTGCTCCGGAGACTAAGAAAGGTTATCGTTTAGTAGGGGATGTCAACTTTGAGGAGGTCGCCCCGATCTGTTCTTATATAACACCTGTGCCGGGTGGGGTAGGGCCGATGACCGTATGTGCACTTTTAATGAATACCTGGCTGGCCTATACCAAAAAAATTTATGGTTGAATTAAATCACCAGTTTTACCGCTTTATATTTCATCCTATTCCCGATGACATCACGCTGGCCCGATTATATGATTTGGGCTTTGAATCCTTTGAAGAAAAAGAATCTAGCCTGGAGGGTTATCTGCCGGCATCTTTATATAGCGAAGAGTTGAAGCTGGAAATTGAAAAACTTCATCCGGTCATTTCCACAGATTTGATATTGCCCCAAAACTGGAATGCCATTTGGGAAGCTTCTTTTGAGCCTATTTTTGTTCAGCAAAAGGTTTGTATACGGGCATCATTCCATCCCCTATCCCAACTACCTTATGATATCGTCATAGACCCGAAAATGGCGTTTGGCACCGGCCACCATGCAACCACTTATCTGGTCATTGAGGAAATGATGAAACTGGACCTCACCAATAAATCGGTGCTGGACTTTGGTTGCGGCAGTGGAATCCTTGCGATTTTAGCCGAAAAATTCGGCGCTGCCGAAGTGCGTGCAATAGATTTTGATATCTGGTCCGTAGAAAATAGTCTGGAAAATGCAGCAGTAAATGAATGCCGGCACCTTAAAGTAAGTCAGAACGATTCGTTATCTACAGAACCGGGTAACTATGACCTTTTATTGGCTAATATCACCAGGGATGTACTACTTCAAAACATCACAGAGGTCTCAAGGCTTTTAGCCGCCGGAGGATATGGTATATTTTCCGGCTTCCTGATCCAGGACAAGGAATTAATGGTTCAGCGACTAAAAGAACTGGGTTATTCATCCATTCAATACCAGGAAAAAGAGGGATGGTGTGCAATAACCTTTTCCAAAGAAGTTTAGCATTCCTGCTTCTTGATATTGATCACAGCCGGTGAAGTTGGTCTTTGTGTTTGTAATGATTGATCAATTTTGAAATATCCTCCGGGGTGAAGTACCCCCTTACGGTAATCAACATACTCTCATCCTCGTCATCATGGATTATAAATACCAATCGCCGGGTGATGTTTTTCTTTTCCCAACTGAATATTTCTACCACGCTATCTTCATCTTTAATGGAGACCAAGGGTTCAAATTGTTCATCCAGTAGGTTGGATTTAAGTCTTTTCAGGTCATGCATTCCGATGCGGTGTCCTTCCGTGGCCAATAAGATAGACACCCCTCCGATATTGCGGATTAAGGGGTGCAGCGCTTCACGGTCCAGTTTGTCCTCGTCATTCAGGGCAATATTTCCGGCCAGACGGACTAAAAACCCCGGGATAGTAAAATGTTTGATACCATCCCGGTGGTGATAATCGCGGACGAATTCATTCAGACTTTGCTCCTGAGCGGTGGACAGGGTGATTAAAAAAATAAAGCAGCAAACGGAGATAAATAAAGTCTTCATGATTAGTTCTTTTTAGGCAATTTTTCAAGATGTTCTGAGCCTTCAATATTTAATGCTTTGCCGAGTTTGCCGATTTTATTGAGGTCAATATTCCCAATAAAACTGATCAGGGTAAACTCATCTTCACCTCCGACCAGCATCAATAGTTCTTCGAGTTTGCCGGGGTTGGTAGCGTTGTATTTAGTGAGGAACAAAACATCCTCCCCTTTGTCGCGGACCTTCATCAATTGTTCATATTCATTGACATTGATTTTACCAACAGCTTCTTTGTAAAAAGCTTGTGGGGTGACTTCTGTGCTTAGGATATGAAGGCCTTGAATGGTTTTCAACAATTCTTGGAGATCGGAATCCATGTCGTCGATTTTTATTTTGGAAACCAACTGGAACATTTTAGGACTGATGTAAACAGAACTGAATCGATCGTCATCCGCATAGGATTTGAAAAAACGCGAGATGGCGTCGTTTTGTGCTGTAGCCAGCAAGGTGCTGAACAGCAAGGGTAAAAAAATATAATTTTTCATGGTTATAGTGATGATTTTAGTTAGTTCAGAATATTCAGACTTTGGGTTTTGGACAACGATTTAGCAGCCTGATCGCTGGCTTTATTCATCCTATGAGATAAAAACAATAAGGCTGCTTTGGTTTGTTCGAGGGCTTCTTCGGGTGTCTGGAAGGTATCCACCATATCCATTTCGCGGTTATTTTGGTTTCGATACTGGAATGTCGCCAACAGGACAGAAAGGAAGAGTGCAATGGAAGCGGCAATCGATACGACCCGGCGCCAGGGCATTTGGATTATTTTTCCTTTTTCTTTTTTATCGGATATCCTGGACATGATTTGGTCTTCCAGGTCTATCGTCAATTGACGTTGTTCATCAAAATAATTGAACAATGGTCTATAAACTTCAAATTCCTGGTCAATCTCCGGTTGGTTAAAATAAGCAGCCAGGGCTTTTTCTTCTTCGAGGGAAGACTCACTGTTCCAGTATTTGTCGAGCAGTTGTTTGATATATTCTTTAGAGTTGTCCATACAGTCCGGATTGAATAATTTTTTCTTTTAAGCTAAGTCGGGCACGGTGAAGGTTTACTTTTACCTGAGCCAGCGGAATTCCGCAAGCCTGGGCAATTTCATCATAGGACAAACCTTCAATGTCCCTGAGGTGAATAACCAGTTTTTGTTTTTCAGGCATTTCGTTAATCAGGTTTTTAATCAGATTCATCAATTGATTTTTCGCAGTCTTTTCATGCGGGTTATCTTGTTTGTCGGCCACTTGTACCTGGGTATTTATATCTAAATGTGTCTTCCGGGCCCGGATACGATCAATGCACAGGTTGCGGGTTACTGTAAATATCCAACCATCCAAATTTTCGATTTTTTGCATATCGTCCCGCCGGTCCCAGATTTTAATCAATACTTCCTGAACAATGTCCTTGGATTCCTCCTCCTTTTGTAAGAGGTTCATTGCGTATCGAAAAATTTTGCTTTGATTGGCTTTTACAAATAGACGGAATTCATTTTGATCCATTGTTCGATTGAGTTGACGGGTCTTAACAATTCTTGGTTACAGGTTCCACTAAAAAATTTAAATATTTCTTATGATTTTAACTTTTGGGCCAATTTTAGACAATACAATCCGGAATTTCAAGGACTTATGGAATTAAAACTATAGGATTACCCCTTCCCGGGATTCCTTCCCGGGACTACTCAAGGTAAAAATTATTTGTAAAGAAGGGTCTAAAGTAGGAATAATAGTTTTTTATAACCCTGCGGCCGGGAAGGGTTAATTTTGTGATCATGGTATCTCTGTTAGGCAGGTTGAAGAAAATCGATCGATTGCTGATCACTTCTTTTATTCCGCCGATGTTGTTATCCTTTATGATCGCTTTGTTTGTCCTGACCATGCAGTTTTTCTGGCTGTATATCGATGAGATTATGGGCAAGGGGATCGGCGTATTCCAGATCATGGAACTGATCAGTTACCTCACGGTATCGTTTGTACCGCTCGCCTTGCCGATATCGGTTTTATTGGCGTCTGTCATGGTGTTTGGGAATCTTGGGGAGCGGTATGAACTATCTAGTATGAAGTCGGCGGGTATCAGTTTGTTGCGCATCATGATGCCCCTGGTAGGGATTGCGGGTTTGGTGGCGATAATATCCTATTTTTCTTCCAATTTTATTATTCCTAAAGCCAACCTGAAATTTTATACACGGCTGAATGACATCCGCAAACAAAAGCCGACCCTGGCCCTGGAAGAAGGCATATTCAACGATGATTTTTACGGATATTCCATTTATATCGGCAAAAAACAAAAGGATAAAAAAAATCTTGAAGATGTCATAGTGTATGATCAAAGCAAAGCATCTGATCTTATCCTGGTGACCCGGGCTAAAAAAGGCAGGATGTACACTACAGAAAATGGCAACCGGTTTGTCCTTGAACTCAGCGATGGGGAACAGGTTGAGGAGCTCCCTGCACGATACCTGGAAGGGGGGCGGAGAAACTATCCATTGATCCGAACCAAATTTAACCAATATGTCAAATCCTTTGACCTGGATGAATTCAGTATCAATGCCACGGAAGAGAGCAGGTATTCTCAAAATCAAAAAATGCTCAGTAACCAGCAGATTTTGATCCAGATCGATACCATACAGAAAACGATCCTCAATGGTCAAAAAAAAATAGGTACCGGGATCACCCGTATGTTTGACAAGAGCATCAATTATACGGATTCCCTGCAACAGGATACCACCAACAAATCTTTTAATAATATTCCTGAATTTGTTCCTGCTCAAAGCCCATCCGGCACATCCGATAAAATGGCTGCTTTTAAAGCAGAAGCGGCGGCCATGGCTATAAAGATGGACAGCATGAATGAACATTCAATGCCGGATACGATCATCTTCAATGGAAAATTATTTCCTAAGCCCATTACCGGAGTTGAAGTTGACCTCAAGCCAGGCCTCAAAGTAGCCCATTTTTATGAGCTCCTGGATTCCAGCCGACGATCCAAATTGTTCCGTGAAACCGGGACTGCTGCCAACCTGGTACAATCGGAGATCATCAATGTTTTATTTACCTTACAATCTTTCAAAAAGAAAGAGATATTACACTGGCAACAATTTTATCAAAAATATACCCTCGCTTTATCCTGTATTATTTTTTTATTTATTGGTGCGCCGATGGGAGCCATTGTGCGTAAAGGAGGATTTGGATATCCCTTGCTGATAGCCATTATTTTTTTTATTATTTACATCATGGCTTCCAAGTTATTTGAAAAACTGACGGATTCGCTGGTATTGAGGGTAGAAGCCGGCGTTTGGATGACGACCTTACTGATCTCCGCTTGTGGGGTCTATCTTACTTACCGTGCCAGCAAAGATGTATCATCGAATTTTCTGGACGTCATAGCGGAAAAAATAAAAAAATTGATTTCCAAAAATAAAAAACAGGCCTCCGTACCGACCCTGGATCCGGCAGCCGGCGCAATTCCTAAATAAAGCTGTTGGGATAAACGGAGTTTAATATTTAACCAGTTTCAGCGTTTGAGAAAACGGCGATTGACCATGGTTTAACTTGCCTTGGACCCGGATAAAATAAGTACCCGATGGGTAAGGGCTGATGTTTATTGCCAGGGATGATGTTCCGGCCGGGGTGGAAATCGGTTTTGATTGGTAAATGAATTGACCCTTGAGATCATGGATGGACACTTCGAACCCGCCGGGTTTGTCCAGATCAATAAATGCATGAAAATCACCGGCAGTAGGGTTGGGGTTGATATAAAACCGTTTGAATGCCGGGTTAGCATTGTCTTTGGATGCTAAACTCAGCGGCATTTGGCTTTCATAAACCCCGTTGCCATGAGTGGCCAATTTCAGGGTTTCCGTTTTAGGTGAAATACTCAGGCTCATAGCCATCACCACATTGGGTAATCCATCCATATACTTTTCCCAACGCTCTCCGGCATTGGATGAATAAAATACCCCCAGATCATTGCCAAGGTAAATTTCTTCCCGTTTGTTAGGGTTGATGGCAATACAATTGGTTGGTACGTTAGGCAATCCATTCTCTTTTACATGCCAGGTTTGTCCTCCATCCATACTTTTTAATAAATGGGAACCAATCCCAAATCCTGAAAAAACGATATAAACGATGTTGGCATTTAAAGGATCGATTGCAATATCCATGGCCGATTTGACCGGTAATTGGGACAGGTGGGTAAAGGTTGCCCCTTTGTCCAGACTTCTGAAGACTTTGGGGACCGTGTTCTTATTTAATGGAAGGGTGCTCAGGTAGATCACTGCAGGATCAGACGCGGCGGCGGCAATCGTGATGATTGCTGCATTGGGGTCTAATGCATTGGCATGGGTCGCCCGCCAGTTGCCCGGGTGGCCATTATTTTCGTTGATATATAATTTTTGTGCCCCTGCATACAAAGAACCCGGTGCAGTGGGGATGATTTCGAAAGGGGTATTGAACGCTTTAGGCTCTGAAATAAAAGAAATACTCGAAGGTAGAACAGGCTCCCAGGTTTTTCCTTTGTCCATGGAGCGGTTCAGTCCAAAATATTGATAACTACCATAGATGATATTTTCGTTCTGCGGGTGGATAGCCGTCGACAAACCATCTCCACCGATGACCTTGATCCAACCATCCTGGCCGTCATAAATAGCAGTCCCGTTGTCCTGCATGCCCCCGATGGCAAATTGTGTATTGGTTTTTGACGCAGAAAAATTGGAATAAAACTGAGCGGTGATATATCCGCCATTCCGGCCTTCAAAAGTTTGTCCCCGGTCTTTAGTAACAAAAATACCCCCATCGGTCGCAATGTAAATTTCTTCGGGTCGTAAGGGATGAAAATATACTGCATGCATATCGGCATGTACATAGATATCAATCCCTTCTGGTCCACCTACCGGTATACGTCCCATATCCCCCGCATCCCAAGAACTGACGTTGGTATAATTGAGTCCGTTATTGTCTGAGAAATAGGCATTCTGGCCAACATTGGCCAACACATTGGGTTCCGTGCTATGCACTGCGACATCATGGGAATACCATCCCTGGATATCGGCGACATCCTTATCGTTGATCAGATCCCAGCTACTGCCTGCATCCAGGCTCATAAATAAACCGATGGATTTAAAGGCATTGGCAATAGAGGCGTACATCACATCTGAATTGCTTTTGCTGATCGTTACTTTAGCTTTTCCAGAATAGGATTCCGGTAAACCATTTTTCAATTTGATAAAGCTGCTCCCGGAATTATTTGAACGATAGATCCCGCTGACATCATTATCGAGGTAGCTGCCGTGGGTGACAAAAATGATTTCAGGGTTTTTGGGATTTAGGTCTACATCCACTGCCATGGCCACCGGATGAATCAAGGTCCAGCTGCTGCCCTGGTTGGTGGATTTGTACAATCCATTGGTGGTAGCGGCATATAAAATCTGATCATCGTAAGGGTCAAATTCCAAATCCTGGACACCGGTCACTATACTATTGGTAATGGCCAGGCTCTGGGTCCATGATTTGCCTCCGTCTCTGGATTTTAATATCCCTATTCCATAAGTTCCACGGGAAGTGCGGTCACCGATACTGGGTATAGAGGCAGCCTTGTTATAAACTTCGCCGGTACCTATAAAAAGGATGTCCGGATTTTTAGGGCTGATTAAAATGGATGCTATGGAATAAACCGGTAAATCAATCGGGATTTGTACCCACCCTTTATAACCGATTCCGGAGGAATTGGTCCTCCATAGTCCACCGCTGGCTGACCCCGCGTAGATCACATCGGGCTCAGTAGGATGGAAAGCAAGACAGAGGGTACGTCCACCAATGTTTTTAGGGCCGATCGATTTCCATTTAGCTTTATCCGGCGTGCGGCTATGGTGTTTTCCCTTGTTGTATTCAGACCATAAGGTGTTATAGGGAATTTCGGCCTGGTCACTAAACCTTGCCTGGTACCAGGCTTCCAGGGACAATCCTGCTCCGCTTTGTTTCTCTCCCGGTTTTGAATCGGGCTCACCTTTAGAATTTGTTTCATGACTACCTGAAGGAAAGGTTTTTTGATCGGGACGGTTATCGGTATGACACCCTAAAAAAAGTAAATAGAAACCCCACAAAAGCAACCAGCACCTATTCATGAAATATTATAATAAATCTTAATGTATCCGCAAATATAATAAATATGCGCTAAGCTGCTTGCTTCTGGTTTTTTTAATTTTCAACTTTAACCAGGATTAAATTTCTGCTTGAAATAAGTTAAATTTACTAAACATGATTGAGGGGAAACACGCTATAGCGCACCTGGTATTTCAGGAGTTAGAAGATATACAGACCAATGGATATGAAGACCCGGTTAAATCGACCGGCCGTTTGTATCAGGCACTGTCTTATTTTTTCAACCGGATTACAGCACAGGATAAAATTTATTTTACTACCCTGTTTTCACGGATGGTATTTGCCGGAATTCAATATAAAATTCCCCGGCGGGACTTATCCCTGCTGCATCATTTTAGAAAACTGGCCTATCAGCAAATCTATCACGATCAGGCACACCTCACCTATACTCCGCAGCAATTACTTGAACTCGGAATATACAGTTTAAACAATGTCGTTGAATATTTGTGTGAGGTCAAGTCTCCGATGGTATTTATGGATTGGGAACAAAAAATATGGGAATCCCTTTTCGTCGAACCGAAATTCGACAAATCCATTCCCAATTGCCGGGTGCTGATCACTCAAACCGATCCGGTAAATCAACAACTCACCGGGGTCAGCGAAGAATACCCGCACCATGCCGTTCACATCAAATACAATGTCGCCGGTATCAATGATGCCCAGACGGAATTATTAAAGGCTTACCTCCAGCTAAAATCCCTGCCGGTATCGGTAGAATTGATTGATATCGAAGTGGAGCATGATGGGGGATGGGTTCCGCATCAAATGGTTTTCGAACCGGATTACCTGGTTGATGTGACGGCGGTTGCAGAATGTTTTAAAGATTTTGGAGTGCTGACCTGGTCCTATCTGCTGAATAAGTATAAACCCAAACCATCCAGTCCAAGTATATTATTGGGTAATGCCGCCAATTTTTTCCTGGATGAAATCATGGTCAACCCGGAAGTCAATTTTAATACCCTGATGAAGCAGTTTTTTAAACTCTATCCGCTGGAATGTACGGTGTTGGAAGATCGCGAAGTCATCGACTTGAACGTAAAATCAAAAACTCATTTTAATAACCTCAGAAGAGTTATACAGGAAGAATTCCGCGAAATTGGAATAGAAGCAGAAGGGGTATACCTTGAGCCGACCTTTATATCCGCTATCTACGGCTTGCAGGGGCGACTGGATCTGTACCATGAATTACCTGAACGCAAGCTGGCTCATATCGTGGAATTAAAAAGTTCAAAACCCTATCGCACTAATGCGTATGGGATCAACCACAATAATTATATCCAGACTTTATTGTACGATCTGTTGATCCGTTCTGTGTTCAACAACAAACTGCGTTTATCCAGTTATATACTTTATTCACAACAAGACCAGAAGGCCTTGCGATTTGCCCCACCCATCAAGGCGCAACAGGTTGAGGCGCTCGCCGTTCGAAATGAATTAGTGATCATGGAGTTGAAACTAACTCATACGGCACAACTGGATGAGATGCTTAAAATGTTGTCGCCCGCTATTTTACCATTGCAGCAGGGATTTTTGGCCAATGACTTACAGGATTTTCAACAGGCTTTCGAAGCCATGAATGCCCTGGAGCAAGCCTATCTGATGGAGTACACAGGATTTATTGCAAGAGAACACCACCTCGCTAAAGTTGGCGAGCACAGTGATGAATCCAACAACGGAATGGCATCCCTTTGGCTAAACAACCGATTGGAGAAAGAAGAAAACTTTACGATCCTTGGCCATTTGGTATATGCCGAAAGTAAGTTGGCCGGCGAAGATGAATTATTAACCTTTCACAGGACTTCCTCATCGAATGAATTAGCCAATTTCCGGCAAGGTGATATTGGAGTATTGTATCCCCACACCTGGTCTGGAACTTCAGCCCTGGAGCACCAGATTTTTAAATGCTCGATTATTGACATCCGGGAAAAATCAATTGTAATCCGGCTACGCAACAAACAACGCGGGAAAAATATCTTTACTAAATGGAAACACTGGAACCTTGAACACGATTTGATTGACAGTAGTTTTCACAATTTATACCGCAGCTTGTTTGAGTTCCTCAATGGTTCCAGGGAGAAAAAAGACCTGTTATTCGGATTAAAACCGCCTGCTGTTCCTGAATTAGAAAATCACCGTCCCGAGTTGCCCGATGATCTCAATGAAGAGCAAAAGTCAATCCTGGCAAAAATCCTGAACATCAAGGATTATTTTCTCCTTTGGGGCCCTCCCGGCACCGGTAAAACCAGTATAATGCTTCGTTCCCTGGGCCAATACATTATCCGCCATTCGGCAGAAAGTATATTGTTTCTGGCTTACACCAATCGCGCGGTGGATGAAATCTGTGAAGCACTGAATACCGCATCCTTAGATTTCTTAAGAATAGGATCGAGGCATACTGCCCTTAAAAAATACTGGAAACACTTTCTGGACGAACAAGCGAGTAGTATAGAAAAACGGTCCGGATTTAAAGAACTTATACTGCAACACCGTATTGTCGTCGGGACCTTGTCCAGTATTCACGGAAAATCAGAATTGTTTAAATTGAAACAATTTGACTGGGTCATTGTCGATGAAGCATCCCAGATCCTTGAACCGATGTTGGTAGGTTTATTACCAAGGATAAAAAAATGGGTGTTAATCGGGGACCATCGGCAAATGCCCGCAGTGGTCGTCCAAAGGAAGGAGGATAGTGAAACCCAGCATCTTTTGTTAAAAGATATCGACTTGAAAAACCTGAGAAATTCATTGTTCGAACGTATGATGAATAGCTGCAAATCCAATCAATGGACCTGGGCTTATGACATTCTTCGGGAACAGGGAAGAATGCATCACACCATCATGCGGTTTCCCAGCGAACAATTTTATGGCGGGGAATTAAAGGTGTTACAACAACCTGAAATGAAAGTCGAGTTGGAACAAAAAATGGAATATAAAACTGACCCACAGTGGGATGTACTCCTAAAGAAGCTTAGCAGTAAACGGATGATTTATCTTCCTTCTGAAACCGACAATCAGGGAAAAGCAAAAATCAACAGGAAAGAAGCTGCCCTGGTCGTCAATTGTATCCAGGCCCTCCACCGGATTTACGCTTTTAATGGTAAGACCGTCCATCCGCACTCCATCGGAGTGATTACCCCTTACCGTGCGCAGATCGCACAGATCAGAAAATCACTGCAAGACCAGGGAATGTCCCCGGATGATCTCAGTATTGACACCGTTGAACGTTACCAGGGTGGCGCGAGGGATATCATTATTATATCATTATGTACCAACCGGTTCAGTCAAATTCAAAATATGATTTCCTTGTCTGATGATGGGGTGGACAGAAAACTTAACGTCGCCCTTACCCGGGCCAGGCAACAATTGATCATTATTGGGAACGAAGAAATACTCGAAGAGTATCCGGTTTATAAATCACTGATCGACTATTGCCGGTCCGAAGTTTTAGAATGAAGTCTTAGATCCGATTGAGCAGTTTTTCTTTCTGAGACAAATATTCTTCTTCAGAAAGCACCCCACTGTTTTTCAAATCGTTTAATCGTTCGAGGGCAACAAATATTTCTTCACGGGTTTGAGCCTGGTTTGCTTTATGCTCTTTTTCCATCCGTACGCTGAATTGTTTCCCTTTTTCAAACTCTTCCTGGTATTGGGCTTTGGCCTGATCGGCATTAAAGTCATGAAGCGATCCGCCTTTACCGAAATGCTGGATAAAAACCTGTCCTACCGCATAGGTGCTGGCGCCCGATAATACCGACATGGAGGCAGCCCCCAGGATGGTACCTATGATTGGAATGGTTTTAATGGCACTTGCAGCCAGTCTGGCTAAAGAGCTGCCAACCAGGGAAGACACTATACTTTTACCAATTTGTTCATTAAAGTCCTGGCCATAAACCTTGGCTAACGAACGAATCATATTGATTTGTACCCCGGTGACTGCAGCAAAGTCTACCAGCGGAATGGGTATCAAACCGCCACCTACTGCTAGCAATAAATGGGTTTTTACTATTTCCTGAGCAATTTCGTTTTTGTTGTTTTTTGTGGAATTATCCATCTTGGAATTGATTTTTGTAGCAAAATTATAAGCTTGTTTACCGCCTTTGAATAAAATTCGACCAATATCAGCAATTAATGACATGGAAGTAATACAATTTCAGGTCAAACTAAGTTCCTCCCCTTGGTTTGCACAAACCATTGATTAGGGTATTTGAAGTATTTTATGGGTTTGCAGACTCAGGTTCCATTTGGGATGTGCCCTGCAATATTCAAGGGTCAGGGCTGTGTTTTCCTTTATCTGCGGTCCGTCCATCGGCTGCAAGCTGAAATGATCAAAATCCAGGTGTTCAAAATCGCCAGGGAAAGCGTCTGCTTGAGGAAAGACAAGTTTAAGTTCATTGCCCCTGGTTGTTTTTAGTAAAGCCGTGGATTTAGGGCTGATACAAACCCAATCTATGTTGTCCGGTAAGGGTAGGGTTCCGTTGCTTTCTATCGCTATAATGAAGCCTTCCCCGTGCAATGCGTCCACCAGAGGCTGATCCAGTTGTAGACCAGGCTCGCCTCCGGTACAGACCAAAAACGGACTAACCCGGGATTCGCCGGGCCACAACTCCCAAATTTGATCGATTAACCCCTGGGCATTGTACTTACCCCCATTGGGCCCATCCAATCCTATAAAATCAGTATCACAAAATTTACAGATAGCGGATTGCCGGTGAGACTCGAGCCCATTCCATAAATTGCATCCGGCAAATCGTAAAAAGACGGAAGGCCTGCCGGTGTGAACCCCTTCTCCCTGAAGGGTATAAAATATTTCTTTGAGCTGATACATGATCTGATCGCTAAGGTCTGGCATAGGCAGTCGCCTCAATTTCCACTAAAATCTCCGGATCGATGAGTGCTGCTACCTGCACCATACTGGTAGCCGGTTTGATGGTCCCAAAATATTCTCCATGGGCTCTGCCGGCGTGTTCCCATTGACTTATATCCGTAACAAAAATTCTCGTACGGACCACATCCTGCATTCCTGAGCCCGCCTGAATAAGGGCTGCTTCGATAATCTCCAGGCATTTTTTGGTCTGAGCATAAAGGTCATTTTTTCCAACCACCTGACCATCCTCAAAAGCAGTGGTTCCGGATACTTCAATGTGGTTCCCTATTCTGACGGCGCGGCTATAGCCCACTATGTTTTCCCATTTGGCACCAGAACTGATGTTTATTCGATTCATATAATATTTAAATTGGAAGTCGGGTATTCCCCTGAATTATAAGCCGCAGCTAAACCTGGTTTTAGTAATAAAGAATTAGGAGGTTATACACGGTGGCTGCGAGTTGATTTTTTAACAAAATTAAGATAAAAGTCCATCAAGTCTCTGAAAACAAAATCCGCCTGACCGCTGGGATCTTCCTTTACCTGATTTAATAAAATAGATTGCATCCCCAAATTTTTTCCAAAATGGATATCCGAAACCGAATCCCCGACCATAATTGATCTATCCCATTGAATTTCAGGGAACAAATACTTTGCTTGCAGACCCATTTCTGTATTGGGTTTCCGGCAAAGTGAAGGAGGGTCATTAAGGTCCGGACAATACAAAACCCTGTCTATTTTTCCACCACTTTTTCTGATGATCCTGTTCATCTCGTAATGGATGGATTTAAGGTCATGCTCGGACATCAAACCCTTGCCAATTCCTTGCTGATTGGTGACGATAATGATTGGGGAAAAATATTTTTTCAGTTCTTTTAATGCTATGAGGACCTTCGGAAGAAAAATAAATTGATCCCAGCTTTTGACATAATCATCATGGCGTTTTTCATTAATGACCCCATCCCGGTCCAGAAAAAGACATGGCAAATCCTTAATTCTTTTTTTCATAATAGATTAAGGGTCTGGATCTGCTCAAAATCCGTGGGGATACCCATATCAATGAACCTTGACCTGGACTTAAACCCCCCTATTTTCAGCTGGCCAACTTTTTGTTCAAACAAGTCGTGTTCAAGGGAAAACCGGGTACCCGATTGAAAAGATTTTAATACCTCCGTTTCGATCAGATAAATGCCCCCGTTTATATATCCTTCCAAAATCGGCTGTTTTTCTTTAAAAGCAGTGATGCGGCAGTTTTTACCGATTGTTACTGATCCATAACGATCAAAGTCAAATAGTTTTTTTAAAGCCAGGGTAATGTCGTTTCCAGATTGCCGATGGTTGGATAACATGGCTTGGAGATTGACCGGAAACCAGGTATCCCCGTTCATTATCCACACCTGGCCAGAGTCGGCTTGATTTAAGGCCAAACGAGCGGCACCTCCTGTACCTAAGGGTATGCTTTCAAAAGAATACAGGACCTCCAACCCTGCAAATTTATCCCCGACATAAGCTCTTACCTGGTCGGCGTGATGGTGTACCGCCATAATGATCTTATGGATTCCCTGGTTTTTAAGGTAATGTAATTGCCAGTGAATAAATGGTTTGCCCTTGACTTCGGCCATTACTTTTGGAATCATGTCACGGGTCACGGAGTGAAGTCGGGTGCCTAAACCGCCCGCAAGGATTATTGCAATCATCAGGGAAAGAGCGCTTTTTCCACGAGCTCGCATATGATATGGCCTACGGTGATATGACTTTCCTGGATACGGGGGGTATCGGTGGAGGGGATATTGAGGAGGATATCCGATTCAGTTGCCAACAGACCTCCGAGATGTCCGGTAAATCCGACGCAGATCATGCCCAGTGACCGGGCAACCCGGAAGGCCTGGATAATATTTTGTGAATTACCCGAGGTACTCAAGCCTATCAATACATCTCCCGACTTACCGATTCCTTTGATCAATCTGGCATATACGTGTTCAAACCCATAATCATTTGCTACCGCGGTGAGGTAAGAGGTGTTGACATGCAAAGCCTCGGCGTACAGGGGTTGGCGGTCTTTATAGAACCTGCCCGAAAATTCTGCAGCCAGGTGCTGGGCATCGGCAGCACTGCCTCCATTGCCACAAAACAGAACTTTGCCATTTCGATTAAATGTTTCAATCACTAAGCTGGTGACCTCACTGATTTTTTGAATCAGGGATGGGTCATCCAATATGCTGGTTTTGACCGCAATGGATTCTTTCAAGGATGCTTTTATACTGACTTGATACATGTACTAATGATTATGTATGGTCCACGAAGTGACCCCTTCTTGTACAAAATGAAAAGATTTAAATACTCCGCCCATAGGTTCCAATGCTTTAATTACTTTATAACGATTGTTTCCCGGGGCATATAACATCAAAAAACCGCCTCCACCGGCACCGGAAATTTTGCCTCCGGTTGCCCCGTGTTTTAGTGCCAGGGCATAAATTTCATCGATCATTGGGGTGGAAATCCCTGAAGCGGTTTTCTTTTTTTGCTGCCAGCCAAAATCCAATAATTCCCCGATCTCTTTCAGCCGACCCATGAGGAGAGCCTCTTTCATCAATAGGGCTTGTTCTTTGAGCCGGTGAGCCGCATCCAGCGATTGTTCTTTTTTTCCAGTAAAATTGGATGCTTGTTTTTCGATAATGGTGGAAGACAACCTGGAGGTGCCCGTGTAATACAACAAAATATTCAACTCCAATTCGTGTAGATATTCGGGACGGATACGCAAGGGATTGACGATTACTTTATCGTCTTTATAAAATTCCATAAAATTAAAACCACCGAACGTTGCGGCATATTGATCCTGTTTACCTCCGGCAATCTGAAGATCGTGCCGTTCAATTTCATAAGCTGTTTTAGCCAGATCATATTCTCCCATTGGTAATTTTAGCCATTCACTATAAGCACTGGTCATAGCTACGGTTAAGGTTGAAGAGGCGCCAAGACCGGACCCCTTTGGAACATCTACATGGGTACTAATATCATAAGCTGGCAATTTTCCTCTGATATGTTTAAACATGCGGTTATGGGTACCTTTAATCAGGTCGAGATTTCCATCGATTTTTAAAAGTCGCGATTTTCTAAGGTCCATGACTTCATCCAGGTCAAAGGATTCCAGCCGAATGCGTTTGGAATGATTGGGAAGGATAGTGGCCTGGGCAAACAAACTAATGGTTGCGTTGAGTATAGCCCCTCCATATAAATCAGAATACGGGGATACATCCGTTCCACCACCCGCCAAGCCTATACGCAAAGGTGCTCTTGATCTGACAATCATCGCCCAAAGATAATATAATCGAATAGTATCCATCTATTCCCGAATGAAGGCGAATACCCTGATACCTGGTCCTCCGTATTTCCTTTTAATGAAGGGTCAATGGCCTGTAAGGACGGCCTGGGCCATCCGGTTCCAGGAGTAATTTGATTTGGTTATCTCCAGGGAATCAAAAAACAAAGAATGGTCAGTCCGGCTAAAATAATCTTTAATGGCATCCGCTATTGCCTGAGCGGTTACTTCCACCACATAGCCTGATTTTTTATTTTCAATAATTTCATGGAGCCCACCAACCCGGGTAACTACGGTCGGTTTGTTAAAGTGAATAGCAATTTGGGCGATGCCGCTTTGTGTTGCTGATTTATAAGGCTGGACCACCAGATCGGCCGCGCAGAAATAATATTTTACCAGATCATTTGAAATAAAATGGGTGTGCAGGATCAACCGGTCACGAATTCCTAACCGATCGATCTGGTCCTGATAGGGTAAAGCCTCGGTATAAAACTCCCCCGCTATGATAAATTTTAAACGGGCATAAGAATCCGGTAAAAGAGCAATGGCATCGAACAACAAATCCAAGCCTTTGTAGTCCCGGATAAATCCAAAAAATAATACATATTGAAAGCCCGGGTCAAATTGCAGATATTGAAGTGCTTCTTCCTTTGATACTGCTTTACCATAATTGTCATAGATCGGATGCGGTATTAATTGAGCCGGTTTAGATTGCTCAAATTGCTGCAAGTCATGCCCTACACTTTTTGACATATAAATAAACCGGTCCACACTTTTTAAAAAATACCGGATAAATATCGAATCTCCCATCCTTTTCTCGTGGGGAATTACATTATCCAGAATGCTGATGACTTCGGTATTTTTTGATTTGGCAATCCGTATTACGGTGCCTAATGATGGCCCCATGATGGGAAGCCAGAATTTACATATTATCAGGTCGGGATTGAGTTTTCGGATTTTCAATCCGGTGCCCATCCAATTAAACGGATTAAAAGAATGTAACCATCGGTAAATCTTAAGGGGTGGGGGAGGATCATCACTGAATTGAGATTTTCCGGGAAATAAAATTGCAGGATACTGGACGGTAAAGGTCACCACTTCTACCTGATGGCCCATGCGGATGAGTTCTTCCGCTAACCGTTCATTAAATGCCGCCAGGCCTCCCCTAAACGGATAGGCAGTTCCTAAAATCACAATTCGTTTCATGATCAGAACTGCTTATCCACCTGATAGTCCTGTTTGACGGGAGCGTTTCGAGAAACGAGTTCAGCAATAAAACCGGACATGAATAACTGAAGGCCAACGATTAACAACAAGATTCCGAGATAAAAAATAGGGCGATTTGCTATAGAAGCAAACTCAAAAAAAAACTTGCCGACCGTCAGGTAAGTAAGGATTAAAAAACCGGATAAAAAAATCAAAAGCCCCAGGGTGCCAAATAAATGCATCGGCCTTTTTCCAAACTTCCCTACAAACATGATTGTCGCTAAATCCAGGAAACCATTGAGAAATCGTTCGATTCCGAATTTAGAGGTTCCATATTTGCGCGCCTGATGGGCAACGACTTTTTCCCCTATTTTTTCAAACCCGGCCCACTTGGCAATGACCGGGATATACCGGTGCATTTCACCATCTACTACTATATTTTTGATCACCTCCTTACGGTAAATTTTTAACCCGCAGTTCATATCATGCAATTTTATACCTGACATTTTACTGGTAGTCCAATTGTATAATTTGGAAGGAAGGTTTTTGGTCAGGGCATTGTCATATCGCTTTTTTTTCCACCCGGAAACCATGTCCAGATTCTGACCCTTGATCATTTCAACTAATCCGGGTATTTCTTCGGGGCTATCCTGCAAGTCCGAGTCCATAGTAATCACATAAGTCCCTTTGGCGGCATGAAATCCGGTATTGAGCGCAGCGGCTTTGCCGTAATTCCGACGAAATTTGAAGCCGCGTATATTTGGGTTGGAGGTAGCCAGTTTTTCAATTACTTCCCAGGAGCCATCTGTACTGCCGTCATCAATAAAAATAATCTCGTATTGATATCCCTGGGCTGTCATTACTTTTTGAATCCAGCCTTCTAGTTCAGAGAGCGATGCGGATTCGTTGAGCAAGGGGATAATAACCGATATGTCTAACACTCTATCATGTTTAGGCTGCAAATCTAAGGAAAGTAGATATTAAATAAATCAGAAATGTATCCTCACGACCAGGATCAGGTAAATTCAGGTCTGTCTTTTTTCATGATCAAACCAGTGATCAATGAAAGAACAAGACCACCGACTCCAAAACACAACAAATTAGATGCAATGGACAAAAAAGGATTTTTCATAATATTGGTCATGGACTTAGCCTGTTCAATTTGTTCTTCGTCAAATCCTTGAGCTTCCCAGGCTTCTTCCATACCCGACATCATCCGGTCCATGTATCCGGGGTCCACCACCCGGATATAAATCAACGAAATCACACTCGAAATCAAAGCCGCCAAAAGCACCACCCCGACCCCTATCAAAATGCATTGACTCAGACTGATAAAACCTCCCTGAAATTCATCCCGCTGTTTTCGGGTTGCAATCACTACCATGGTTACAAGGGCAAGAAATGATAAACATCCAATCAATATATTGGAATAGGTATTAGATGGGTTGGCAAGCCCCCCCACAGTGGCAATTAAAAAGATAAGACTGGTGATCAGTCCACCGGTAAGCCCATATCTCAGTATTATTGGGCCAGGTTTTGATTCATTCATATCAGCTTCTTTCCCGAAATTTAGAAATAAATTTTTACTTGTTCAAATTTACCCTGCCTTTGTGAACAGTGCCCAATACCTTTCCCCGGAAGGTATGATCCAGGAACAGTGAGTTTTTTGATAAGGACAATACGTCCTGTTTTTGATATTTCCACTCGATAGTAGGATCAAAAAAAGTGATGTTTGCCGCTTTACCTTCACCGATTTCCGGCATTGAAAGTTTTAATACTTTGCGGGGATTGATAGCAGCTGCTGTCACCCATTCTGACATGGTCAGTTCGCGCGCCGTAGACAAAGACGGGAATATCGTCTGCAGGCCGATCGTCCCTGCATCGGCATATGCAAATTCCAGGTCCTTTTTTTCGATCTCCAAAGGTCGATGATTGGAACAAATAATGCCGATCACCTCCTCTTTTACTGCTTTCACCAGGGCCTTCCTGTCCTGGGACGATCGAAGGGGTGGAGATTGTTTAAAATTGGAGTCGAACTCACTCAACCGGGAATCATCAAATAACAAATGCAGGTAAGAAACAGATGAATAAACTATGGACTTATTTTTATTCCTGGCTTTTAGTTGTTTAATTCCCTCTTCTGAAGAAATCAAATGAGCCAGATAGCCGGAACTTGCATATTGAGACAGGTACAAATCGCGTTGGAGCATCAGGTTTTCCGCTATGGCAGGAATGCCTTTAAGACCCAACTGCTGGGAGACGGTGCCTTCGTGCATCTGACCCAATGTGGCCAGAGCCTGATCTTCCAAACTATTTATAATCAACCCTTTAAAATGGTTTACGTAACGCATAGCCCTCAACATGACTCCGTTGTCCTGGACGGGATGGATCCCATCTGAGAAAGCTATCGCCCCGCTGTGGTGCATATCGATCATCTCAGCGAGTTCCTGACCCTTACAATTTTTGGTTATGGCCCCGATGGGGTAAATATCAATTCCGGATACCTTTGATTTCTGGGCAATGAATTCAATTTCTGCCTTCGAATGCAGACACGGCTTGGTATTCGGGAAGACAGCAACTCCGGTATATCCACCAGCCAGGGCAGAACGGGTTAGAGTCTCCGCTGTTTCGCGGTGTTCATAACCTGGTTCGCCAATGGAGGTTCCGATATCGAACCACCCTATGGATACATGGAGATCATTCCCTTTAATTATTTGCTGTTTGGAGCTCATTTTGGCATCCAACGAGGAAATGATGCCATCGGTAATTTTTATATTCAAACGTTTGCCGTTCAACGGATGGCCCGGGTAGATCAATTTAGCTTGCTCAAGGATGAATTCCATGGGTATGATCAGGTTTTCCAGAATCGCAATAATACTGCTTCTACAAAAAGAAAGATAAGACTCATCAAGATAAACCATCGCCAGAAAATTTTGCCTTGATATTTGTCTTTTATCCAGCTTTCAAAATCCGTGGTATTGGCGTTTTCAACGATTTCATATGTATCGTCGTATTTGCTTTTGAGTTCCTGGATACTAAAAGTGCTCAGATCAGATTCTTTCCGGTTAAAATTAAAGGCCACTTTGCCGATCAGGGTATCTTCCAGATTCATGTGGTATATACCGGCATCCTGAATGGACCCTTTGACGTCAAGGATTACTTTATTACCTGCGGATCGCTGAAAGGGGATATAATCTTCCTTTGTCCCGGACTTGTTGAGATGGATCACGTGTTCGGCTGTTTGTTGGACTACTTCAGCTTCTATAATTTCATCCTTGCCTATGAACCTCGACAACAATTCGGATTTGTTTCTATTGAGGGCGATCCGGAATATCATTGGAATAAAAATCTCGGGGTTTCGGCTCAGGTCGCTCCATTCTGTCTCCAACGGAGTTGAACATATATAAAGCGCTCCTCCTTCGGTTTTGTATTTAGATAAAAACGGTTTCCCATCTGCAAAACTCATAATCGATTCTTCACCCAGACGTCCGGTATTCCTCAGATATCGGCCTAAGGCAATAGGTAACCTCATATTTGGACTTATTTTGTTGTATACGTCTTTAAAAGTAAATTCCAGGGTATTGATAGAAGTGACCGGCAGGGTATTTTTCTCAAATGTCTGGTAGGCGCCCCCGCCCAGGGTATTCATAAAATTGGTATAGGACACCAGGTTGCTGGAAACACCGGGGAATACAAGCACATTGGATCCTTGCCTGAGGGCTGAAAAAATTTCATTGGCCAACCCACTGCTGATATCATTGAGTCCTTCCAGGATGATGAGTTCATTTTTAGGAAGGGAAGCATAATTGATGTTCTTCAAATTTTGCATTACGATATTGGCCGAAGGCAAACTCTGTAAAGCGGTCAACAGATTTGAATTGGTCCGGTCAGTGGAAAGGGTCGTGATGTCCAATTGGGCATTTACATTAAAAGTCAGGTACAGTTTGTCATCAAATTGGATCGGAAAATCGGTGATTTCCAACTGAATTTCCTGCCAGCCCGGCTGGGTGACAATAATCTGCGCGGTATCCATCCTGGATTCCCCCGGGGCAATAGAAATGGTTCCCAGCGGTTTAGACTGCTGGTTTTGTATGATGGAAAGCCGGGCATCCTGTATTGGTTGTGAACCGTAATTGTGTATTTTAAATTTGAGGAGGCTGGCCTGGCCAATTATTTGCGCAGGTGAATCGAACCAGGCAGAATCAATCGTTAGGTTATTTTCCTGAATACTTTGAAGGGGGATGAGATGGATCTGGGTAAGGGTATCTGACACGGACTTCAGGTCGCAAATCGATTTCTGGAAATCAGAAATCATATAGAGGTGTTCATTTCCGGTTTCTTTATGCAGGATCGACTGCATTTTTTCCCTGATCTCATCCAGGTTATGCACACTGGCTGTTTGTTTGATCTCATCAATCATCGATAACGCTTCATCCTGGTGGATCAACCTCATTTGTCTTCCTTGAAAATCATGGGTCAGGATTATGTATCGGTCCTCATTACTATAAGCTTCGACGATGTTTCTGGCTTTCTGTTTTGCTTTGGAAATCAACGGTATATCTTCAGTCAATGCATTCATACTGAATGAATTATCCACAAAAATGCCTACCAGGTTTTTAGCGTATTTTTCCTGGGTGGCGGTCCGCATAAACGGCTGGGCAAAAGCCATTACCAGGAAGGCCAAAGCCAATAAACGGGCCAATAAAACCAATACGTTTTTTAATTTAGACCTGGCGCTGGTTTCATCTTTTACTTCTTTCAAAAAACGGACGGAAGAAAAGTAGACTTTTTTGAATCTTCGGAAATAGAACAGGTGAATTATGATCGGTACCGCCAGTGTTCCTAAGGCCAATAGGAACCACGGATAGAAAAACTGCATATCACAACAAAAGTAACTAATATGAATGTTGTGAAAAGTTTAAAATTTTCCACCGGGTTCAGGCCTATAAAAGTGCCGGCTAATTTTTTTTCCGGGAAGTGCTTTTGCCTGCCAACAATCCCCATCCGCCGCTCCCAAACAAAAAGCCAAGGGCATACCAGGACCCGTTATTGTTCGGTGCGTACATATAAACTTCTTTATTGAACAGAGAGGCCAGCAAATCAAAAGGTGCAATCAATCCATGCCAAAGGCCGGGCCAAAAACCATAGACATGTCCTGAAATACAAGGTGTAAAATCACTGGTTGATCTGGCGCAGGAAATGCAGGTGATTAAAACCAGAAAAATTAAGATTCCCGAGGCTGTTTTCATTTTTATTTGGATCTGTTAAGATAATTATTAAAACAGGAAGCAAAATGGAATGGTTCCAGATGTAAAATTTTTCCAACTTGGAACAGTAGCGTTGGAATCCGGGTTATAAGGGGTATAACCTATTTAAAACAAGTATGGCGTTTGTAGATTATTATCAGGTTTTAGGTGTAACGAAATCTGCCACTGTAGAAGATATCCGTAAAGCGTACAGGAAATTGGCACGTAAACATCATCCGGATGTCAACTCCGGCAATAAAGATGCTGAGAAAAAATTTAAAGAAATCAATGAAGCCAATACCGTTTTAAGCGATCCTGCGAAAAGAAAAAAATACGATACGTATGGCAAAGATTGGGAACATGCAGATGCATTCGACCAAGCCAGGGCAAACCGTCCGAATAATCCAAGAAATAACAGTCGCTCCGGGGGCTCCAGGTATACCATGAATGGGGAAGAGGTTGACCCTGAAATGTTTTCCGACTTTTTCCAATCGATGTTTTTTGACCAAAATGAAATGTTTGGCGGAGGTTCATTTAATCCTGGCGGAAACCGGCGCTCACGTGAAAATCCCAAAGGGGTTGATTACCGGTCAGTATTAAAAGTCAACCTGGAGGACACCTTAAAAGACCAGCTTCAGGTCCTGGAAATAGCTGGAAAAAAAATCAGGATCAAAATTCCTGCTGGTATTCAAAATGATCAATCCATTAAGATTAAAGGCCAGGGTGGCCAACAAATGGCTGGAGGTCCGAGCGGAGACCTTTTTATCCATTTTGAAATTGCACCTCATGATAAGTTTAAAACAGAAGGGCATAATCTATTGGGACACTATGATTTAGACTTGTATACTGCCATCCTGGGGGGTGACATCGATATTCCGGCTTTAAGCGGGAATGTCAAGGTCAAGGTCAAGCCTGGAACTCAGCCTGGCTCAAAGGTCCGCCTAAAGGGATTGGGTATCCCACATTATAAGTCCGAAGGCAAAGGGGATCTCATCATTACCTATCAAATCACTATTCCTCAGTCACTTAATGATGAAGAACTGATGTTATTCAAGAAGCTGAAAGAAATCCGCTCCAAACATTGACAATCAGGGCAAATGTCAGTAATTTTGTGACATATGTCCAAGAAGCCCAAAATTTATCCGATAGCTGCGGTTGAAACGCTCGGCTTAAGAGATGAGGCTTTAGCCCATTATATACCAGATCTGGTGTTTTCCCGTGTTTTTGAATTTATCGGGATGATCTCTCCCTTAGTTAAAACGACCTCAGAATCCGATTTGATTCTCATTATTCGAAAAGGCCTCTCCAAAAAACACCTGGAGACCCTCATGGAGACCACCGGCCTAAATTTACCGGCTATGGCTTTGATTCTTCATGTCTCGGAGCGTACGATGCACCGTTATGCAAATAATACCCTTTTAAATCCGGAGATCAGTGAGCGATTGCTCGAGATCGCCAAATTATATGCAAAAGGCCAGGATGTATTTGGAAGTTTGGATTCATTTAAACAATGGATGCAATATCCTGTCGTAGCCCTTGGACACAAAAAACCCCTTGAATTTCTGGATACTTCAATCGGCATACGGTTGTTAGAAGATGAATTGGGCCGGATCGAGCATGGGATTTTTTCGTGATGGATTTGTACCGATGTTCGACCTGCAGATTTATCCAGGATCTCAGTGGTGAAGGAGCATTTCGTTATGGGGGTCGTTGGAATTCAAAAGGAGTGAGGATGGTATATACTGCATCCAATCCTTCACTGGCCTTGCTGGAAACCCTGGTTCATACATTTACGTTGTTGCCTGGAATAGATTATTGTATGCTCAAACTTGAAAATAATCTGGATTCAATGCAGACGAAACTGTTATCGGAATTGCCGAATGATTGGGCCGCGTCACCCGCTCCGGATTATCTAAAATCCATCGGCGATGAGTTTATTGATCAGGGTAAATTCCTCATCCTGAAGGTTCCTTCTGCTGTCCTGTCTTTGGAATGGAATTATTTACTCAATCCAGGTCATGCCCTGTTTAATAAGCTGAAAGTCTACCCTAAACAAAAAGTGATTATCGACCGGCGACTGATTGTCAAAAATAAATAAGTAGGTGATTAAGCTATCCTTCAATCAGATCGAGCACCATAAGGTATCACACGAATCGAGTAGGACAAGGAGAATAACTCTTCTGCAGTTCAGGCCTTAGTACAACTTAATATTCCTTCTAACAAAACATCCAGATCTGCAGGCAGGGTATATACATTTGGCGTAATTCTGACCCCAGCGATATTTTCCCAAACTATTCCAACTGCATGGATTTTAAATTTTTCAAAAAGATGAGCATCTACCTGAGCCGGAGTTTTGCCTTCAATCTGAAGTAAACCAATAGCACATCCATATGCCGGATCCAAAGAAGTCCCGACATTCACCCCGTTTATCCCTTTCGCTTTAGTGGCCCAATAATTTTTAAGATAATGCAGCCTCTTTTGTTTCCTTTCCCCTCCTATCATTTGATGAAATTGTATGGCCTGCCCCGAAGCCTGCTCGATGTGAAAGGGGCGTGTACCCAGATTTTCAAATTTTCTAATATCCTCGCTTTCCGGGTCACCTGCAGCAAATAAAGGATATAGGTTTTTAATTTTATTTTTTTTGACCACCAACAGCCCGGTGCCAATAGGGGCACTGATCCACTTGTGTAAGCTGGTCCCGAAATAATCGCATCCCAGGTCGCTGACATTATATTGAATATGTCCAAAAGAATGGGCTCCGTCGACTACGACCTCGACATTCAATTTATGTGCCCCATCGACAATTTCTTTTACAGGCATAATCTGGCCCATCCAGTTGATGATATGGGTCACATGGATGATCTTCGTGGAACTGGAAATGGCATGGAGATAGGCATTGACCAGGCTGGATTTATCCTCGATAGGTAAACTAAAATCCAACCATTTCAATTTAATACCGTCCCTTTTTTCCCGTTGTTTCCAGGCATTGATCATATTGGGATAATCTTGTTTGCATAGAATAACCTCATCCCCGGCTTTCAGCCTCAATCCAAAAATTACCGTCTCGAGGGCTTCTGAAGCATTCCTTTGCAAAGCCACTTCGTCCGGTAAAACCCCTGCCAGATGGGCTAACTTTTTTCTTAAGGGTTCTCTTCCCTGGTCCAGGATCCTCCACATATAATAGGAGGGAGCTTCATTGCTCAACCGGCCATACCGTTCAACAGCATCCTGTACTGATTTTGGGGCAGGGGCAACCCCACCGTTATTTAAGTTAATCAGATTGGGACTCACCGTAAAAGCTTGTTGTATGGATGCCCAAAAATCTTCATCCGTAGAAAGAACTTCGGCATTCGTATGCAACCTCGATTGAAATGTATACTCTAATTTTTCAGCGGTGGCCTTGGCCAACACCGGGGTCAATAAACTCCCTCCACTCAAGGCCCCTGCACGATGAATAAACGTTCTTCTGGAATACATGCTCATTTGGATTTAATGGTGTAAATTAAAAAATCCGCATCAGAATTTAACCTGATACGGATTTTATGTCAGTTTCCGGACTTCTTATTCTTTGATCAATTTAAAACTGGCTACTTGTTTGCCATTTTGACTCATCGATAAAATGTGCATTCCGGCACTTAGTTTTTTCATATCGATCGGAAATTGGTTATGTCCATTTTGGACGTTTATTTTTTCATTGTGGATCAATCTTCCAGTCATGTCCAGGATTTGAAGTTGCAACACATTAGCTTTGGTTGCATTCATTTCCAACATGGCAAACTCACGCGCGGGCACTGGATAAACGGTTACGGAGAAGGATTTTACGAATTCATCCAGCACCGGGGTATTCAACCCTCTTCGCAATACAACCGATATCGGAACACTGTTGGTCGCCAGGCTCCCGTCCGAGGCCAACACCCGAAAAAATAAAGTGGCTGAACCTCCGGGGAAAATACCCAAAAGAGCCAGGGTGGTGTCTACAGCACCTAACGATGCAGAAAAAGAGAGATTTGGGCCAATAAAAGCAGTATTCAGTATAAGGCTAAAATCAGGGACAATTGAGGTCTGGATAAGATAGACCAAAGGATTGCCATCCGGATCAGTGGCAGCAGTCCATTGAACAGAATACGTGGTATCCTTCACCCGCAAGTCGGTGGTAATAGTATCTCCCGAAATTGGTTTAGTGATGGTCGGAGCAGTAGGGAACGCATTGGGTTCAAATAACAATTGACCACGTATTTCTCCTGCAGGAATGGTTGTGGAATGGATATTGACATAGAGGTTACCAGCATTGAGTAAGGCCAGTTGATCGGCTGTAAGTACCACCGAGTTGGAATCAGAAAAGAAACGTCCACCTTTCAAATCGGCATTGGCGTCCGTTTTCAGTGAAATCAATACCCCTCCGTTCACCCCGGCAGCACCACTGTGAAGATGTGCCCCGCCGGCAATATCCCGGTTAAAATTTCCGGTGAGATTAGCAAAGGATCCGGTTACCGTGAGCCGGTCTCCCAATAATTCAGCTTTTACAGCGCCTGCCCCACTTCCTGAGTTGGGCTGTACTTCGTTTCTTGAATTCAGGTTGGCAGTGAAGTAGGCATTAGCCAGGGCGAGGAAATTACCCCTGATCTCTCCGCCGGGCGCTTTAGTAGTATGCACATTGGCATAAAATAATCGTTTGCGCAACGAATCAAGTCCACCATCGCCAATATTGTAAACATTATTTTCTGCCAGGAACACACCACTCAAA
>JAWXBI010000056.1:0-8846 GCA_034439915.1 Saprospiraceae bacterium
CGTGATTCTGCAGAGAAAATTAAGTCATGATTTTCCGCAGAAAGCAGCGCAGAACTTCGCAAAAAAAAACAAATGGTTTCTGCGGAAATCAGCGTGATTCTGCAGAGAAAATTAAGTCATGATTTTCCGCAGAAAGCAGCGCAGAACTTCGCAGAAAAAAAGCATGTAGTTTTCTGTGGAAATCATCGAGATCTGTGGGAAAAGTAAAGTCATTATTTGCCGCAGAAAGCAGCGCAGAAGCCGCAGAAAAAAACATATGGTTTTCTGCGGAAATCAGTTAGATCTGTGGGAAAAATAAAGTCATGATTTGCCGCAGAAAGCAGCGCAGAATTCTACAGAAAAAAAGCATATGGTTTCTGATGAAATCATTGTGAGCTGTGGGAAAAATTAGTCCAGTAAAATTCCCGCAGAATAGCGCAGAACTTCGCAGAAAATAACATTTGGTTTCTGCGGAAATCAGTGTGATTTGCTGGAAAAATGAGGTCCGTTGAGTTCCCCGCAGAAGCTAGCGCAGAACTTCGCAGCATACATTGAATGTTTTTCAGCATGATTGGGTATTGATTATATGGTATGAAAATTTAATACCTTTATTCAAAATCAAAATCATGAGGATGACTTGTCTGTTAATTTTCTTATTTGGTTTATCGCCTGCCTCCTTTACCCAACAACCCCTCACGAGGCCAAATATTGTCTTTATATTTTCGGATGATCATGCTTTGCAGGCCATTAGCGCTTATGGCAGTCCGCACATTAAAACACCTAATATAGACCGTCTGGCTCGCGAAGGGGCAATATTTAAAAATGCCTTCTGCACCAATTCGATTTGTGCACCCAGCAGGGCGGTTTTACTTACCGGAAAGTATAACCATCTTAATGGTCAAATAGACAACAGGCCTTCTACCGTAATGGATACCAGACAGGCTTCCTTTCCCAAATACCTGCAACAACATGGATATACCACCTCCTGGATTGGAAAATGGCATATCAGTAATACACCAAGGTATTTTGATTATTGGAAAGTATTGCCCGGACAAGGTGTTTATTATAACCCCGACTTCATCAATATGGACAGCTCAAGGGTTAAAATGCCGGGATACGTCACCGATGTCATTACCGATGAAGCGCTGGAATGGCTTGAAAAAAACAGGACCAGTGATAAAAAACCTTTTTGCCTGGTCATCGGCCATAAAGCTCCTCACCGGGAATGGCAGCCCGATATCAAAGACCTGCATGCCTTCGGCGGTAAAGAGTTTGAAGTACCAAAATCATTTAACGACCAGTATCAGGATAGAAAAGCCGCTGCCCACCAACAAATGGAAATCAAAGACCTGCGCTGGGACTGGGACCTTAAAGTGAATGCGGATAATTTACCAATTATTCAGCGGATGGATGAGGCTCAACGCAAAGCCTGGGATGCGTATTATAAACTTGAAAATTCGAAATTAGATACCACCAGAATGTCACCCGATGAAATCGCACGCTGGAAGTATCAGCGTTATATGCATGATTACCTGGGATGTATCCTTTCTGTGGACAGGAATATCGGGAGGGTATTAGATTATCTGGATCAAAACGATCTGGCAAAAAATACCATAGTCGTTTATTCCTCTGATCAGGGGTTTTATCTCGGTGAACATGGATGGTATGACAAACGATTTATGTATGAACCGTCTTTGCATATGCCCCTGCTGATACGTTACCCACCGGCCATTAAACCTCTTACCCAGGTGGATAAAATGATCGTGAGCATTGATTTTGCACCTACTTTGTTGGATTACGCCGGTATTGCTAAACCTGCCGATATGCAAGGACAGTCATTCAAACCCTTGCTCCAGGGCAAACTGGATGTTAAATGGAGATCTTCCATGTATTACCATTATTATGAATATCCGGACGCACACCGCGTGCTGCCCCATTTTGGTATCCGGCAGGATCGGTATAAACTGATTTGTTTTTATCAGGGCACCTCTAAATCCTGGGAGTTGTTTGACCTGCAATCCGATCCGGATGAAATGATTAATTTATACGAGCGGGCGGACCTGAAACCGAAGATAGGATCTATGAAAGCAGAACTGCGCAAATTGATGATTCAATACGATGATAAGCAGGCTTTGAAGGAATTGAGCCGATGAAGTCTATTATTGGAAATGAAGCGTGCGCACAATTTCTTCCATTTGTTGCATCAGGTCCCTTTTTTCCATCTCTGGAGCATAGATGAATAAATCCAGATAAAGCAAGGAATCTTTTGCCGGGGTCTGAATGAGGTAGGTCTGGAAAGGGCCACCCATATATTCCAATTTGGTTTCCCATATTCCCCGTGCTTCGATCCCATAGTTGGCATCCACTGATTTTTGATAAATAAACATCGGTAAATCCCGGTCATTAATTACCATATAATCACCCGGACTATCCGTTCGAATAAAAGTTCTCGACAGCGTATCCCGTATACTTTTAATTCCATTTGCCGACATTTGTAAGGTGTTCACATAGGGTAACTTACTCAGGATGATATTGGCACTGGACTTTTCATTCTCTTTGCGGAACCAATAACCGCCAGGTTTGGTGGAAGCCAATACCCAATCATTTGGAATATCCATTTTAATTTGAAACCGCTGTTCCACTTGTTGAGAAAGCGCGTTACTTTTCCCGGCTGCATAAACTGTGGCTTTTATTCTGGCCTGGTCAAAATCGCGGATTTGTTTGGAAATCCCCGGAAAACTGGTCCGAATACGGGTATGAAGGTCGGTTAAATCTTTTCCCAGGATATAAAAAAGTTGTTGGCCTCTGGCCCATTGATTCCGGGTTATCAGATTGGAGACCTTGCTGGTTTGTAAATGTTCTTTTAATCTTTCAGCGCCTACCAATTCATTTAATAGATTCATCGGGGCGGTTTCCATATTGGATAAATCACCGATAAAAATATAATTTCTCAACTCTCTACGTACACTATATCCTATGAGATCACTATAAGTCATGTGCCTAAGATCAAACAGGGGTTCTGGTTGGGGCAGGATGGGATAAGCAGAGCCAAAATAATAGTTTATAGAATCCCCCAACGGACTTCCCCATAATTCCTGCTGACAAACTATGACTACATGATTGGCATCTCCGAAAGCATCTTTTGATGGGGTCCCGGAGCTGCCTGTACCACTATTATTGATACAACCTGGTAAACTAAAGACAATCAGTAAAAAAAATTGAAATAATTTCATTGGCAACTCATCGTGAATTAGATGTAAAATACAAAATTATAGATGCAATAACCGGCTCAGTTTGGTGGCTTGTCCTGTCTCAAGGAGTATTAATAATGTGTTATCAATGGGTGCAGGACAGACTGCACAAGTATAATTTTATCTGCGAATTCATACGCATAATTTAATGAAAATTTGCAGTCACGGCTGAAGCCCAAACAGTTACATGTTTAGGCTGACCATATGTGGTTTAAAATATTAATTCGAGTCCCGATTCCGTCGGGATTCAGACACCCGAGCGGCGAGCCACAAAGTGGCGAACGGTGATGCGCTTGATAGTAGAACAAAAGTTTTATCTTTATTTAGATGCTTGAAAATCAGACAATTGCTCCGCTATGGTTGTCCATTATTTGATAGAAAGATTGGATTTCATGCGAAACAAAGAGTCCTTTACCTTTTTTGGTCACCCGCGTTTAAAATCAACGGAGCAGCCGGCTTCGCCCGTCTATCCATTACCTCTTAGTCTAAACTGTGCGTTTCGGCCTCCGGCCTGTCATACACCCTTATCATTTGGGTCCGCCAGCTTTTCCAGCCCTTAATTGCCAGAATGCCATAAATTAAGAAAAGCAAGGCAAACAGGTGCCCTCCTCTCCATACAAATAACGGGATGGATAAAAAATCAATACCGATCCAGAGCAGCCAGTTTTCTATTTTACGCCTGACCAGCATCCAGGTAGCCAACAGGGAATAAACCGTCAGCAAGGCATCGATATAAGGAAAAGCGGCAGTGGTAAAATGCATCAGATATCCCAATAAAAGTGCCGGAAACAAACTGCCGATTAACAGGACTAACAAGGATTTGAGCGGATAACTGGTCACCTTTAATTCCTGGCCTTTATTCATTGAGGATGTATGGCCCGCATTCCATTTATACCAACCGATCATACCCAAAATCACATAGACAACCTGTAATAATGCATCGCTCAATAAATGCAAATGAAACCAACTCGCATAGGCCCAAAGGCCACTGGATAGAATACCCCATGGCCAGCACCGTGGATTGTTGCGGGTGGCATAAAAAATATACAAGATCCCCGATAAAAAGGAAACCCACTGGATCCAGCCTTGAGCTACAGCCTGTGTAATCAATGTGTTAACTAACTCGGACATCAGGAAGATTTGACATCAGACTGTTTTCGTTTGGATAATTTGCCGTACACCGATTCATAGGAATGAAGGATGTAATTTTCCCATTCTGTCCGGCTTATCCGGTTGATATCATCTGTAAGTACCCAATGATGCCGGGCAAGATAGGGGGCGGGTGAAAAGCCGCTTTGTTGAATCAGTCGTTCAAATTTTTCAGGACTTGATTTAAATGAGGCTGCGACCGGTTGCACATCCAGTCCGATGACCAGAAACATCTTTCCTCCGATTGAAAAACAAAGATCGTGACCCCACTTTACGTCTTCTGTAACCCCTTTTAAACCAAGACAATAATTCCGGAGGGAATCCAGCTGAACCATTATTCCTTGACAAAAGCCCTGAACCTGGATTCCACAATAATCGGATTGGTATTGGCAATGATATTAATGGTGATTTCGGTCTCTCCTGTTTTTTCTTTACTGTGAAAAGTAGCCCTTATGGTTCCCCTTTCCCCTGGTTTGATCGGGCGGGATGTGTAATCCAGGTCAGTACACTCACAGGCAGTGGCAATTTCAATCAACAAGTCACCATCCCCGCTATTGACAAATCCAAAATCATGGATAGCATCATTTCCTTTTTGAACAACCCCAAAATCATGAAAAGGATTATCCCATTTCAGTACCGGAGTTCCCTTCTTATGAATGGCCGGCACATTTTCCAGGCTGGCAGATCCACCATCTCCACCCTGTTTGTCCGGTGGTTTGATCCCTTTGAATATTTCTTTTTTGATGGTAATGGTTTGAGGCCCTTCCAGTATCCTGAATTCGGTGCGACGGTTAAAACGATGTTCGTCGTCGGTGCACGTGATGCCGTTTTTACACCGGTTTAATATTTTAGCTTCACCGAAACCAATCGCTTTAATTCTTGACGGATCGATTCCTTTGGCCGTAATCCAGTTTTTAGCCGAATTGGCCCTTCGTTGTGACAATCTTTTATTGTAGTCATCATTGCCCCGGGCATCCGTATGACTGGAAAGTTCGATGACCATTGTAGGGTATTCCTGCAGCAATCCCAACAAGGTACCCAGGTCTTGTTCGGCATCCTTTAAAATGGCTGCATCGTCGTATTCGTAATAAATATTGTTCAACCGAATGGGTTCATTCAACGTAATGACCTCGGTGGTAGGCTCCGGGGGCATAGGTCGGAGTACAACTTCTCTTTTCATCGTACTCGACTCAAGAACGCCTACCGTATTGACTTCAAAAGTATCCGGATAATATCCGTTTTTGTTCACTACAAATTGATAGGCTTTATCCGCTTCCAGGTCAAATTGATAGGTATTTCCGTTATCGTTGGTCTTGCGTTCTTTTTCAAAACTGCTTTCTTCAACGAATTCATTGATTTTGACCAGACTGCCCGGAAGGACTTTTTTAGGCGTTTCAAATACAGTGACTATCAGATCAACCAAAATAGGTTGCAGGGAGAAAAAGAAAACATCATCACAACAGGTCTTGCTTTTTAGGCTGCGGGTACCCGGGCGATTGGACACCAAAAATCCAGTATTGCCATCCGGGTTTAGGGTGTAAAACATATCATCAACTGAAGTATTGAAATTGCGGCCCAGGTTGGTAGGAGCAGAAAATTCGGCGCCGTTCCATTCAGCGGAGAAGATATCGAACCCGCCCATTCCAGGTAAACCGTTGGAACTATAATAAAATCGTGTCTGTGTATAAAATGGACTGATTTCGTCTCCGGCTGTATTAAATGCAGCTCCCATATTGACCAGATCACCCAGTGTTTCTCCGTCAAAATTGGCATAAAATAAATCGTATCCCCCTTTGGTTCCGGGCATATTGGAAGACATAAACAAGACGTTGCGGTCAAACATTTTTCCAAATGCCGGATATTTGATCTGGAATTCACCAGTAGGTAATTTTATTTCGCGCGCCGGTATCCAGGATCCCCCATCGCGGGATGATGCATACCATTTTGTTTCAGTTACTTCATTGCTCACCAGAACGGACCTGGTAAATACCATACTATTGCCATCGGAACTGAGCGCTACGTGACCGCTGTGGACGTTGGGCCGGTTGATGGCATCGGACAAAGCAGCCGGTTTGCCCCATTTCCCATCTTTGCCTTTTGTACTGGTATAAACCTTGCTGAAATAATCAGTATCCTTGCCATCCAGGACAATAGGCGCTTTCTTTTGGAAAGAAATGAAATATAAACTTCCATCCGCAGCCATCACCGGACTGGATTCCGTAAAGGTGGAATTGACCAGGGTCCCTACGTTGACTACTGCTATTCCTTTATTGGCATTAAAATTGGCCATTTTGGAAATGCCATCCAGTTCATTCTGCGCCAGGGTGATCAGGTTTTGATCTCGGCCTTCTGCGATATACTTACTGAACGCTTCAGTAGCTTCCCGGGTCTTACCATTCATTTTTAATACTTGCGCATAATAATACGTAGCTTCTGCGGGCGGACGAACCCCTTTTAGGTTGGTAGTTAACAATCTGGACAATTGGGTTTCTGCACGGGCATAGTCCCTGAGGGTGAGATGTAATAATGCGATCTTATAGGCAATTTCCGGATCTCTTTTTTCTTTATAAACCTGTTCGTACCAATCCAGCGCATTATAATAATCACCACTTGCAAGTCTTTCATCCGCTGTCTGAAGTTTCATGGAAATCGGAATTTCCTTTAATGGCTGTGCCAAGGTCCAGTATCCTACACATAATAAGACTGAGGTAATCAAAGGTTTATACATAACTGGTAGTTGTGATCTATAAGTTAAAAATTGAATATAAAGATAGTGGAATTCTCTTTCCGTTGTTAGAGTCCTCTGGGGCTTGTGATAATCTTAACTCGAATAAATAAATTTGTATTTTGGTATTATTGTATCTCTTGTCCATGCAACTTAAACGAAGGAAATTTTTAAAAAATTCTACTGCCATCCTGGCAACAGGAATTGCTTCTCCTTATTTTTTATCAAAAAATATACCACAACCTGAAATGATTATACCGGCCGATTTTAATTTTAAATTTTATGCTACCAATTGGGGTTATACCGGCGACCTGGAATCTTTTTGTATTAAAGCCAAAAAGGATGGATACCAGGGCATTGAAGTTTGGTCTCCACGCGATGCTATCTCCCGGGAAAATCTCAAACGGTTAACTGATTTACACAAACTTGACCTGGGCCTTTTGATTGGTACCGGTGAAACCGATGCTAAATCCCATACCAGTTCATTTTTGGCGTATGCTGATGAAGCAGTGAAACTAAAACCGGTATATATCAATTGCCATTCTGGTCGTGATTATTTTACCCTGGAGGAGAATAAGCCCATGCTCCGGCATACTTTTGAATTGGAGGCAAAGACGGGTATTCCTGTCTATCACGAAACCCATCGGGGGAGGTGTCTATATACTGCGCCATTGACGGCTCAATATCTCAAGACATTTAATGCTCTCCGACTCACCCTGGACATTTCCCATTGGACGACAGTACATGAATCGATGATGGAAGGCCAGGACGAAGCCCTGGAGCTTGCGATTTCCAGGACCCACCACATCCATTCCAGGATAGGTCATGCCGAAGGGCCACAAGTTAACGACCCGCGTGCTCCGGAATGGGAAGCTGCTGTTCGAATGCATCTGGGATGGTGGGACAGGGTAGTGCAAGCCCGAATCAAAGAAGGTAAAAAATCGCTGACCATATTAACTGAATTTGGCCCACCTCCTTATCTGCCGGCTACTCCATTTACTCAAATGCCTTTAGCGGATCAATGGGCTATAAATGTATATATGATGCAACTCTTACGTAACCGTTGGCAATGATAGAAATCAAAGGCATATTGGAAAAATTTGAAAAGCAGGGAGAAAAATCAGGCTGGACTTACCTACGGATCCCGGCAGTAAAAGCAAGTGCCATCAGTAAAATCAAAACCATTTTCAGGGTAAAAGGATTTATTGATGATTGTCCCTTAAGTCAGATCGCCATTTTGCCGATGGGGGAGGGGGACTTTATCCTGCCGGTCAACCAGGAAATGCGAAAAGCAATCAGGAAGTCAAAAGGAGCAGCCGTAGTACTCCGCCTTCAATATGATCCAAGTCTCATCAAACCTGATGACGATTTTCTGGAATGTCTGGCTGAATTTCCCGCATCCAAAACCTATTTTCTGAGCCTAACCCAGGGACATAAAAATTATTTCACCAAATGGTTGTCAACTGCTAAAACTGAACAGACTAAGTCTAATCGAATTGCATTGGCCATTGATGCCCTTTCAAGGGGAATGGGATTTGGTGAAATGTTAAGGGAAAAAAAGGCTAATTAATTTTTTATGCAGCAATTCATTTGGGGGATCTGAGGGCAAAATGATGATTAGATTTGGATATCAATCGGATTAATAAATAGGGCCTGCTGTTTAAGTTAATTTGGCAAGGTTATAAGTCCGAAGTATTTAGGGGCTGAACAATAAGTGAATTAAATATTGGTTCGAGTCCCGA
>JAWXBI010000057.1:0-3350 GCA_034439915.1 Saprospiraceae bacterium
CTTCTTTACTGCATTGCCAAAAGGAGACAGAAACCAGAAGCAATAAAATTCCTTTTTTCATAAGAATAGGTTGACACCCAAATTAAAGGGTTTAGAATTAACAACCGTTAAAACTAACCTTCCTTAATTAATCCGTCCATCATATCCTGGGCAATCGGGCAAAATGAAGCATTTTTAAGCGTCAGCGCCATCTTTTTTATGAAGACGTCTTCTTCCGTATAAGGAAACCGCTGACAATCGGAGGGACGGACTTCATAGATGCCGCATCGATTGTCCTGATCTAAAAATACGCAGGGTTTGGTATTTAATACATAATCACCTTCTTCATCGCGGTGGAGGTATTGTCCTATCAGTGCCGATTCTTTAACCCCCAGGTATTTACTGATTCGTTTAATGTCGGGCGCCTTAAATCTTGGACTATAGTTTTTACAACAAGCAGCACAAGCCAGGCAATCGTTTTTCCGGTAGGCATCTTCAGACAATTCAGCCAGCAAAGGCACGAGTTTTTTAATATTGGCTGAAGCTAAGAATCGTTTGTAGGCTGCCTGGTTTTTTAAATATCGATCTTTAATTTTCTCCGGATGATAGATCATATCAGGCAGACTGGTCATTACTTTGGTTTAAACAAAAATATCCAGGACAAGGACCATACCCAGACCTGCAACGCTTACCACCGTTTCCATCAGCGACCATGATTTGATGGTGTCTTTTATGTTCAGGTTAAAATATTCCTTAAACATCCAGAAACCGGTATCGTTGACGTGTGAAAACATCAGGCTCCCAGCCCCAATGGACAAAACCATTAAGTTGGGATTGACCAACGCCGGATCGATTCCGGGTGCAATCAAGCCGGCAGCAGTAAGTCCTGCAACGGTAGCGCTGCCTAGGCTGAGCCGGATCACAGCAGCGATAAACCAGCCGGTAATCAAAGGAGAAAAAGCAGAATTTTTAACCAACTCGCCAATCTGGTCACTGATGCCTGAACTGATGAGCACCTCTTTAAGTATACCTGCCCCGGCGACGATCATCAGTATAGGAAAAACGTCCTTGGAGGATTCTATACCTTCCTGCATAGTTGTTTTTAAAGTCGTGCCTCTCCGGATACCCAAAAAATAATAAGCAATAAGCAGAGAAAGGAGCATCACTATATTGGCATCCGATATCAGACTGGATGCTTTGTAGGCAAAAGTCGTTTTATCGAATACCGACGTAATCCAGGTACCAACAGCCAATAAAACTACCGGCAATAAAGCGCAGAGAAAACTGATGCCGGAAGAGGGCATTTCGTGGGGCTCAAAAATTTTTACTTTGAGGCTGGCCAGGGGAGATCCTTCAATTTTTAAAACGGTACGGGCAAATATTGGCCCTGCCAGTATAATGACCGGAACAGAAGCAATCAACCCGAATATCAAGGTTTGTCCCAGGTTGGCCTGCATCAATGGAATGATCGCAGTGGGTGATGGATGAGGGGGCAGAAAACCATGGGTAACCGATAAAGCAGAGCAGAGTCCAACAGCCAGATATACCAACGGGAGTTTATACCTCAGTCCCAAAGCATAAATCAAGGGGATTAGTAAAATAAACCCTACGTTATAAAATAAAGGAATACCTACAATAAAACCCGTCAATGCCAGTGCCCAGGTCAGGTATTTTTGGCCAAATAACCCTACTAAAGATTCGGATATCTTTTGTGCGGCTCCGCTGGATGCTATGATTTTCCCCAACATAGCTCCCAGGATGATCACTGAAAAAACAGGGCCCAGTATATCTCCCACTCCTTTTTGAATGGACTTACCTACAAGATCAGGGGCTAATCCTAATACAAGGGCGGCAACTATGGAAACAATTAAAAATGCAATAAATGGATGCATTTTGGCCCAGGTAATGAGCAGGATCAGCAATACCAGGATTGCAACAACTGTAAAGATCATAAACTAAAGATATAAAAAAGCAGAAGTTGGTCTAAAATATAAAGCCATGCTCCCAACCTTATTTAAAATCAATAGTCTAGTTATTACTTAAATTAATCCAAATTTATCGCATAATGGATTCCCAGTGGGGTAAATTCAAAAAGGCCCCTGGTCTATATTGCTCCAGTTAGGCAATACAAATCCTGTTCATTCCCAAGTCAGGAATGAACAAGAATAACCGCAATTACGAATTAAAGGGCTTAAAAACCTTTTTTAGCCATCCCGTCCTGAATAGCCTGGAGTGCTTTGGCTTCGCCAAGCAGGCTGGTCAGTTTATTTCCTTTACCATCATTTCCCTGGGCCATATAACCACCACGGGCGGTCTTGGTAATGATAGCATCTTTCATTTCTACGTTTTTTTCTTTGGTTTTCACGTTGTATGCTCTGATAGGCTCTGCCATAAATGTTATTTTTTTTTTGAGGCGCAAAAATACGCTTTTATTTGAGACAAAAAAAACTTTCCCCAAAGTCAGTTAAGCTTATGTTAAATACCTTAATTCCTTTCTAACGCTTTAGGTTTCAAAATAGCTTTAATTAAAATACCACCATCATGAACAGAAAAATATTTGTAAGGACCCTTGCCGCCGGCACAGCCGGTTTGGGCCTCATCCGAAATACTATCCTGGCTCAAACGGATCCTAAACCTGCTGCATTAGTGCCTGAAAAGGTTAGAGACTTTGTCGGGGCTTGTCACCGCGATCTGGATAAAGTAAAATCCTTACTGGCAGAATCAACCAACCTGATTTATGGTTCCTGGGATTGGGGAGGTGGTGATTTTGAATCCGGTATTGAAGCGGCAGGCCATGTCGGTCGAAAGGATATTGCCTCTTTTTTGTTGGAAAAAGGAGCCCGCAGCAATACCTTTTTAATGACCATGATGGGTCAAACTGCCTGGATCAAATCTTATCTGCAACTGTATCCTGCTCATCTGACGATCCGTGGCCCGCATGGGTTTTCATTATTGCACCATGCCAATCAAGGAGGCGATGAGGCCCGCGAACTGGTCGATTACCTTCAAAGCCTGGGCTTAAAAGAAACCAAATTCAATTTGCATGCTTAAAACTTAAGTATACATCACATGAAAAAACTATCCATTGCCTGGCTTATTTGTGTTTTCGTTTTACCCGCTTTCGGACAAATGGATGTCCCTCCCGTGGGCGGCAATCCAAGAGCTATGGTATCTGAGGAAGTCGGTATTACCAGCATCACCATTAAATATTCAAGACCTGATGTAGCCGGTCGGGAAGGTAAAATATGGGGCACCCTGGTATCACATGGCTTTTCATCCAATAGTTTTATTACCAATAGGCCCACCGCTCCCTGGCGGGCAGGGGCCAATGAAAATACCACCATCACCTTTGAACACGATGTCAGCATAAA
>JAWXBI010000058.1:0-11465 GCA_034439915.1 Saprospiraceae bacterium
CCCGACTTAGAAAAATTGAATTGAATTTTATTTGAATGGATATGGTTTTTTCGGAGTACAACTCCTCAAGAACTGGTTGGGGTTATACCCCGACTGAGAAAAACCCAAGAACATGTACTTCGAAATTTATTTCAAAATAATTTACTTAATCAAATAAGGGGCAAGCACCGTCTTCCAGATCGTATACCCTTTTTCGTTCATGTGCAGGCGATCAGCCAAAAAAAGTTCTTCTCTGGGTTTACCTTCAGCATTGAGCATGGGTGGGACAATATCCACGTAGGTTAAATAGGATTTCCTTTTGATAAATTTTTTAATGCGTTTGTTGGCGTCCACCACTTTATCGAAAAGATGCGCCCTGGATGGGCTGAGCTTGAGGGATATAAATACAATATTGCTCCTGGGAAGTATACCGTGGATGATTTTTTGAAGTGTCTTAAATCGTTCAAAAACCGTTTTTCCTGTTACCGTGGAATCCGCTGCCAGATCATTTTCTCCACAATAGATGACTACCTGCATGGGATGATAGCGGATGACTACTAGGTCAATATATTCTATCAAATCGGGCAGCGTGGATCCGCCAAATCCCCGGTTAAGAATAGTAAACCCCGGAAAGTCTTTATCCAGGGCCTTCCATAGTCGAATGGTTGAACTCCCTGTAAATACTATTTGTCCCTGCCATGGCTGGTCTATGCTGTCTTGTTTTTTAAATGCCTGGATCTCCGACCAAAACGGCAGATGCTGAGTAAATACTAATCCTTGAAAGGAGAAGAACAGGAAAAAGAAAAAAGACCATTTAATTTTCATGATCCAATAATTTATACAATTTATTTTAAAGTCAATACAATCAGGCCGGCAATGACCAAAACTCCTCCGAGGATTAATTTTGGACTGACCGGTTCATTTAAAAACAAGATAGCCAGTATCAAGGTAATTACGATACTCCCTTTATCGATAAGGGCAACCTGGGAGACATTTCCAATTTTAATGGCGTGGTAATAAAACAACCAGGATAATGCGGTGGTCAAACCTGAAACTCCCAATAAAAAGACATCTTTTTTTGTCAGTTTGTGGATATCATCCAAACGATTAATCAAGAGTACAACCGCACCTATAAATATTGTTACGAAGATCGTTCTCACAGCAAGGCCGGTCGTGCCACTGACATTCTTGAGACCTGCTTTAGCGATCACAGCAGTCAATCCTGCGAAGATCATAGATAAATAAGCAGCTACCTGCCAACTCAGTAGATTCATACTATTATTTTAATAGTGAATAAAGCTACTGCATTCCCGACTTGATGAAAATTATTTTTTACGAGACCATGCTTTTTTAGCTCCCTTTACGATATCAGCGACACCAAGACCATATTTGATCAATAATTCGTCCGGTTTTCCACTTTCACCGAAACTATCGCAAACAGCCACAAATTCCTGCACCGTTGGATGATGACGGGATAATAGTCCTGCAATCATATCACCCAATCCTCCATTGATTTGGTGTTCTTCAGCGGTAACTACGCAGTTGGTTTTACTTACACTTTTTATTACAGCTTCTTCATCCAACGGTTTAATGGTATGGATATTGAGTAAATCACAAGTAATACCTTCCTGGGCCAGGATCTTAATAGCTTCTACACAATTCCAAACCATATGTCCGGTAGCAATTAAACTGATATCACTGCCTTCATTCAATAGCTGTGCTTTACCAATTTCAAAAGGTAAAGACTCTGTAAAAACAGGCCATGCCGGCCGGCCGAATCTCAAATAAACCGGACCATGGTGATGCGCTATCGCCATAGTAGCCAGTTTGGTCTGATGTGCATCACAAGGGACGACCACCATCATGCCGGGTAACATACGCATCATACCAATATCTTCGAGAATTTGATGGGTAGCGCCGTCTTCCCCGAGTGTAAGTCCTGCGTGTGAAGCGCATATTTTTACATTTTTATGAGAATAAGCTATGGATTGACGGATTTGATCATATACCCGCCCGGTTGAAAAATTTGCAAAGGTTCCGGTATAGGGTATTAAACCGGAAATAGACATCCCTGCAGCAACACCCATCATATTAGCTTCCGCTATTCCCATTTGGAAAAATCGTTCGGGAAATTCTTTTTTGAATTCATCCATTTTAAGTGAACCCAGTAGATCGGCAGTCAATGCAACGATCTTTGGATTCATCTTAGCGGCTTCTGTCAACCCCACACCGAATCCATCCCGGGTGGCTTTTTTACCTTGTACGACCAGGTCATTTATACTTATCATCTGCTTATTCTAAATTTCTTAAAGGTCTATTAAAAATCACCTAGTGTTTCTTTCAATTGATTCAGTGCGGTATTACATTGTTCTTCATTAGGTGCTACTCCATGCCATTTATGACTATGCATCATAAAATCAACTCCATAACCCATAATCGTTTTCATCAGGATAACAATAGGTTTTCCCTGGTGTAATCTGGATTTTGCCAGTTCTAAAGTATCAATAACCAGTTCCAAATCATTTCCATTCTCAAGGATCAGCACCTCCCAGCCAAACGAATTCCATTTAGCCGGTAAATCACCGAGGTCCATTATTTTTTCAGTGGGTCCATCAATTTGCTGGCCATTCCAATCCACCGTTACGATCAGGTTATCTACTTTATGATGAGCCGCGCTCATGATCGCTTCCCAGTTTTGTCCTTCATCCAATTCACCATCCCCGGTCAATGCATACACCAAGGCTGAGTCATGTTCTAATTTTTTTGCCAAGGCTGCACCAACGGCAACCGATAAACCCTGGCCCAAAGATCCTGAAGCAACACGGATCCCCGGCAATCCTTCATGGGTGGCGGGATGGCCCTGGAGGCGACTATTCAGTTTTCTAAAAGTCTTGAGTTCTTCTGTTGGAAAAAAACCGGATCTGGATAACACACTATACCACACCGGAGAGATATGACCATTGGATAAGAAAAAAAGATCTTCTTCTTTTCCCTCCATGGAAAACGGCAATTTGTAATTTAGTTGTGATCCATACAAGGCTACAAAAAAATCAGTGCAACCTAAGGAACCACCGGGGTGCCCACTTTGGCATTGGTAAACCATACGTACTATATCTCTTCTCACCTGGTTTGCCATGGCCCGAAGAGCTTCGATATCTTTTTTCATAAAGCGCTGCAAAGAAAGAAAGATTTTACTGAACCTCAAAAGGATTAAGGATAAACACAAAAGGCAGGTATACAACCTGCCTTTTTGTTACATTTCTTGGTTTCTGAAGAACCGATTGCAATATTTATTTAACTGCAGCTGAAAGGTCTTTGCCTGCTTTGAATTTAGCAACTTTTCTTGCAGCAATTTTAAGCGCTTTACCGGTTTGTGGGTTGCGACCAATCCTGGCTGCACGCTTAGTTACTGAAAAAGTACCAAATCCAACTAATTGAACTCTATCCCCTTTTTTTAAGGCTTTACGGATAGCTTCCAGAGTAGAACTAAGAGCGGCTTCTGATTGTACTTTAGTAATAGAAGCGCCTTTTGCGATTGCATCGATTAAATCTGACTTGTTCATTTTATTTGATTTTGATTAAATAATTCCTGCAAATATATGATCGAAAATTATATATATCGCATTTTTTACTGAACTTTTTTAAAAAAAGTGCCCTATTTTCAAGACTTGGGAGGGATTGATGCCCTGAAATCATTGGGAGACAACGGTTTCCGGACTACCACCCTTCCCGAGGCCCGTCAGATTGGTCTTTTTCTGCCAGGATCCAATGCAGGGATATTAATAATAAAAAAATAGCCAGGCCAGGGAAAATAGATAACCACCAACCGGGAAGGTATTGCCGGCCTTCATTGAGTATACTTCCCCAGGTTACTCTTTCCAGTTTCAATCCCAAACCGATGAAGGATAAGGAGGCTTCAAGCAGGATAGCCGTACTCAGAGAAAACAGGCCGGTAATGAATAGTGCCGATTTTATATTGGGCCAGATATGGTGCGTCAATATTTTATACCATGGAATCCCAATGTTTTCAGAAGATAAAACATAGTTGAGCATGCTTTCCCGCAGGGTTTCTGACCGGGATACCTGGGCAAATAAAGGCCAGCGTATAATGGCTATCAATAGGATCATCAATCCCATAGACGGACGGGCTAAAAAAACTAAAAGGGCCATGAGCAAAAATAACCTCGGGAAAGATTCAAAATAATCAATGAAACGCATGACGATACCATCTACCGGAATTGAATATTTTTTCGATACGCTATTGGTTTTTCTGGAGATTAATCGGCCAAGGATATAGGTCAATAGGACTAATCCCAAAATCAGGGCCCATTTTACCGGTCCGATTACGATCACGGAAAGGACAAAAGATACATAGACGACGGCAAAAGACAATATCATCCATAAAATGATTTGAGGTATACTCAACTTTAACTTGTTGTTTTTCCAATATCCAATGGCCATTCCTATGAATATGCCCGGGAGGGCAGCCAGCAGGGTAGACAACAGTCCAATGACCCAGGCGTATCGGGTTCCATGGATCAGACCTGCCAGGATGTCTCTGCCCAGGGCATCTGTGCCCAACCAGTGTTTATTGGCGGAATTGGTCCATGCCATTTGCGGGCTGAGATATCCTGACGCCGAAGGATCAATCGAAGAGGCTGCATAAGGTATCAGGGGCATAAATCGGTGGGTACAGGAAACATATTCAAAAGCATGCGTGGGATCGAGCAAATTCAGGTTTTCGCCATACTGCCGGAAAGCAGGCCATCGCCAGGTCCCGCTGCAATGACACAGCAGGGGTTTGTCATTTGCCAGTACATCGGCCAATACTGCTATGATTATACTGGAAAGAACTATAAAAAAAGAAACCTGAAATGTTTTGGATTTCAATTTAAACCAATGCCAGTATTTTGGTATGCCTTTCATTGTTTTGGCCAGCTTACCCTTGGATCAATTAAGGAGTACAAAATATCAGAAATCAATTTCCCCAGGATGGTAAAAATACCAGTCAACAACAGGATATTAAATACAATGACCCAGTCCTGCATCACAATAGATTGTAACATTAACCTTCCCATGCCCGGCAGATTGAATAGTACCTCAATGACAACGGAACCTCCTATCAAAGCCGGTATTTCCAGGCCCAGCAAGGCGATCAGGGGCATCAAAGCATTGCGGCGTAAATGTTTCCGGGTTATGAAACCAGGCTTGTCCCCCTTGCTCCAGGCAAGGAAAGCATAGGGTTTTGTTTTTTCATCCAATAACTTATTGGCGTAGATCCTGGTCAGATAAGCCATAGATGGAAGCACTATGCTGATCACCGGTAAGATCAGTTGTGTACCATAACGAAACCATTGTGTAACCATGGAAGCTGATGGGTCTGAATCAAAAAAACCAGGTGAAGGAAATAAATGCAGGTTGGGGTGTATGGTATCACTGGCAAAAAACTGAATCAATAACATGGCCAGGAAAAACCTGGGAATGGAATAAATAAAAAATAAAATAGTTTCGACCCACTTACCTCCTGACCGGAGATGATGGAGAAATAACCATTCACCCAATACGATGGCCAATCCAAATACCAGTATTAACGAGATCAAATTAATGGACAAAGTCCAGGCAATAGCTTCTTTAATTTTAATCCAGGAAGGACGGTAATCCACCCTGGAATTACCCCAATCTCCCCGGATAATTCTTTTTAACCATTGGTGATACCGGTTTGAAGCGCCATGCCAATGAAAGGATGGAATAAACATGGAAACATAGTTAACCGACCTTTCCATGGATTGAATATTTTTTTCCAGGATCCTGAAATCCGAAGATCCCCGGAGTGAATCCGGCAAATTTTCCAAATCACTTCGAAGCGCATCGGGTGTATCACTCCGTGAGATATGGTCTATTGAGGTGATACCTTTTAATTTCAGCTGATCCAAAAAGCTTTTTTCACTGTTCAAATAGACCGCCAACTCCGCCCAGCCAATTCCCCGATGGATAAAATTTTTAATTCTTTGTTTTTGTATTTTATTAAATGGGGTGGATAAGGTGTCCGGATAAGCCAAAGGACGGATGGAAAAATAAAACAACGGCAATTTATAATCTTCGAAATTTGAAATGTGCCGGACCTCATTATCCCTTCCGCCTGCCCCCCTGCTTTGATTTTCCTGACTGATGTTGGCCTCCTCCGATTGCAGGATATCTTTTAATACGAAAGCCGTAAAAGAAACCGCCAGCAATAGCGGAATGGCAATCGCCAATCTGGAAAATATCAATCGTTTCATGGATCCATGCAGGTGCACTCCCTGGCTCAAACAAAGCTAATCTTTGTCCAGGTATTCCGGGGAAGTTGAATATTTCTGGTTTGTTATTAAAATACCGGGCAGGTTGTGTATACCACAGAATTTATTCCTGCGCATTGACGCTTCCGTAGAATATCCAACTGCAAATAAGTATGCCCAGGATAAGTACCGCCAGGTGGATTTTTTCATTTTAGTTTTGGATTATTGTGGTGTCTTGGACCGTCTCTTAGCCCTTTTGCCTCCATATTACTGACAATGGCTTGCTCCAGGTCGACTCCGCATTGATTGGCCAGACAAGTCAGGACAAAAAGCACATCGGCCATTTCTGATGCCAACGATTCCCTGGCATGCTGGCTTTCAGCTTCTGATTTAAAGGACTGCTCTCCATATATCCTGGCCATTAGTCGGGCTACTTCGCCACATTCTTCGGTCAGCAGGGCCATATTGGTCAATTCACTAAAATAGCGCACCCCATGGAGTTTAATCCATTGGTCGACGTCCAATTGAAGTTTGGATAAGGTCATTTCTTTTTGTTCCATATAGTCAGTTTATACGTCCATAAAATTATAAAATCCTGACCAGCGGGCTTAAAATTCAATATTTTCACAGGATCAAAACATTCATCAAATGAATTGGATTTTAATCCTCAGTGTCGCTTTAGGGGCGGCCCTCGGTGGGGTATTGCGGTATTTGTTTTCTATCTGGCTAAAGCCGGAAGTATCTAAATTTCCCTGGGCTACGCTCATTGTAAATCTACTTGGCAGTTTTATGCTGGGGCTTATCATTTCTTATTTTTCAAAAAATGAAGGCTCCACCACAGTTAAATTGATGCTGACCACCGGGTTTTGCGGGGGTTTTACTACGTTTTCCGCATTTTCCATGGAGTTGGTGTTAATGGTCCAAAAAAGTGAGTACCTGACAGCGGGGGTATACATTGTGGCCAGTATAATCGGTGGGCTGGGACTTGCGTGGCTGGGGTACCGGATGTTGATTTGATGAAAAATAGCTAAGAAACATAAGGCGTCTTCCTGATCCGTTGGCTACTAAAATGGTTGAAGAGAATTGGAGGAATTGCTTTAGGTAGTAGCTCATGTTGTTCATGGCATTTCAGTTGGTAGGGCTGATATATCCTCTCCTGCCCAGGTTAAGGACATTACCCGCCTTCGTTTCACTTCGGACCGGCAAGCCAGCCTTCGTTTCACTATATTTTTATTGCCTATTTTTTCCTTTTGACTACTTTTGTATGGCTTGATGGTATGCTGACTAAAAATAAATTTCAGACTCTTTGGAACAGAATATCCAAACTGTTAAATAATTAAAGTAATGCTTACAATACATCCACAATATATAAAAGACGCCAACGGTAACAATTCAATGTTATTCTTCCGGTTCAAGAGTTTGATAATCTTATGGAAGAACTGGAAGAGTTGGAAGATATTCGCCTATATGACGAAGCCAAAAAAAATGATACTGGTGAACGTATCCCCATGACAGAAGCCTTTAGAATGCTTGAAGAAACGCGTAAAAGCAAATCTTAATGCTCTTCTTATACCGTAATAGGTAAATATGAACGGGATGAAATGATCCCATCCATTGATGTGTCACGAACCTAGCTAAACCTTAGGGAGCTCCATTGGATATCTCCTGGGAGAAACCGATGATATGAATCTATTGAAGGATCGAGATATGCTTAAGAGATTAAAAGATATCTCAGTGCTTCCTGACACCGATAAATCGAATATCCTTTATACCATTGACAATCTTCTCGCAGCTGCTAAAACGAGGCTGGCTTATAAATGAAAACACAAGAGGAGCATGTTTCAAAAATGATTGCTGAGTTTTCTAATGCCTTTATAATAAAGGAAAAAAGAGAAAGATTTAACAGTACATTTTTTAATCAAAAAAAAAGAAAAAAGTTCTTAGCCGTCTTTAATATTCATAATATAATTTTACCAGAAACCTTAATAAAAATCCTTCCATCTAATCAAACATATGAATATATCTTAAATCGGTTAAAAAGTCTTTCAAACTCTAAAAACTGTTATGTCATTTCAGATGATTCAATATTGGACGATAAAATTGCCGAAATAGAAGAAACCTTCGAAAAAATATACTATGGGAATGCAAATAGTTTGATAATCTTAGATCCTTCTAAATCTGCTTATATTCAATTGGAAGAAAAAAATTATAAATATTTTCTAATCAGTAAGCATTAAAATTCCCAAAAATAATAGGCTTTGTTGAAGTTAATTTAGACGCCCTGACATGTAATTTATTTTTAAGCTTAAACTGCCTTTTTCTGAGATCAAAAATTTCGATTCGTTCAATAACTTTTACTTTTAAATTTAAGCATTCCATCTGTTCCTTAACAAGCTCTCTTACATCTTTAATTGACCTTGCAAGGCAAATTGCCGTAACCCAGGCTGCTTTATTAAACCCTAAAGGCGAATTGCAATCTACAGAAACTACCTGTATTAACGCATTCCATTTTCTAATTTTAGTATTCATGATGTGTGCTATATATAGTAGGCTTTTTATTGCCAGATTTATCGGTTGCGTGATAATGTCGATTTCCTTGAGTAGGGTTCGTATGTTTAACAGGCGCACCATTACCTTCATTTCTTGCTGCATCTTTTGCCCTTTTTTGAGAAGAATACTGAACCACATTTACCTGTGGTTTTCCACTGGGGCCAAGCTTGTTTCCAAATTTGTCCGTAGCGTGACCAGCGGCTGTTCTTCCTTCAATTTTTATGCTATTGGACACAATATTCTCTGCTGCATTCTCGGCTACCTCCATTCCTTCCTTTTTTATTACAGCACCAATTACAAAAACGCTTGGCTTCAATCCCCCCTTTTCTACCGCAGTAATAGGATCATCTACAGATTGAAGGGAACCACTTGCAGGCCTATCAGCAAATACACCAGGAGCTAATCTCGAACCTCCAGAATTATTATCGAGTACTTCTGTATACCCACTTGCCCCATTTTGTGGAATTGACACTCCATTGGAATGATGTATGATATCTTGTTGATCTCCTCCTTTAGTACTTATTTGAGTAGTCGTCCTAGTTCCATTTGCATTATGAACCATTTGATATTCATTGTCTGGGGCCATTCCATCAGGATCAGTAAACATTATCGGATTATTAAATCCATAATTGTAAGGACTCCAACTTGACATCTTTTCTGCAAGAGGATCTACCCTCAGGAACCTCGCGATGCCCGGATTATATATCCTAAATCCATAATCATAATTCGTAATACTTCCAAACTCACCGTTCTGATCTTTCTCCTTGCCATTAAACCCATAACGGTAGCCATCGAAGGCAGTCAGGCTTCTTCCAGTTCCGGGCATCTCCCAACCAAAAGGGTAGTAGTCTTGTGCGGAATGGACGATGGCTGTATAAAACTCTGCGGCCATCAACCATACCAGATATTTCCTGACCTGCTTTCAGGTCACTGATATTTACCAGTACATTGCCGAGGTGGTTGCTTAGTTCGTAGAGTTTTGCACCCTTGATGCCGAGGTGGGTACTATACAAAGCGGACTGCGCTACAGGCTCGGGAAAAACTATTCTGTCAGAGAACTTTTGCTGTCCCAGTCGAGAGCTTCTGTGTGGTGGACCTTCGAGTACTCGGAGCCTCTGGCGCGGTGGTGGTCAACGGCCGTAGTCGCGACGAACACCTATATAGGTAAGTACGAACGGGACGAGGTCAAGCCTTCTATTGATGTAGTAAAGAACTTGGCGGACACCTTAGATACTACGGTCGCCTTCCTGCTCGGTGAGACCGAAGACATGGAACTGCTCAAAGACCCTGATATGCTTAAACGCCTTAACGACATTAATAATCTCCCCTCAAAAGATAAGGAAGGGATTTTGTTTGCTCTCGATGGATTGCTTCGTGATGCTAAAACGAGATTGGCTTATCTATAAAAAAGCCCCTGCACTTGGCAGAGGCTTTGGCTTTATATCAAACTATCTTTTAAATCTTTTATCCTGCAATAGAGGTCATAAATTTTATTATCCTCTCTTTTTTCAAGGACATCGTATGTTGAAATACGAAAATGTTCCCAAATAGATTTTAATCCTTTAACTTGGAATAAATTCCCATTCGCTATAATCTCTAATTGTGAACTAAGTTTGGATTCACGATATTTTACATCTACCTGAGACGCATTAAAAGTGTCATTGCCAATAGTTATTGTCAATTGATGATTATCCACTAAGACTGAATTAACTGATACTTTTCCCATTTTACTTAAATTTATCAAACTCAGCACTGGTTTTCCATAGATTGTCATATGCACCCTTCCAATCTACTTTCCCATCTTTTGTAAAGTTTTTAATAACATCATCTGTAGAAGGTCCAAGTTTATCGCCGTATTTGAAAAAGTTTCTAATTTCAGCAATGCCTTTATTTAAGCCATCATCTGCCAATCGTACCAATCCTTTTAAATTATTCCTTGCTGGTACCATCTGTCTAACAACCTCTTCATAAGAATACCCATTTGACAACATTTCGTCTGATGTTTGTCGTAAAGCATTTAAACCTTCGTGATAGTTTGCTCTTGTTGCACCTCCCAATTTCAACATTCGATCAGCCTTTGGATATGCACCAGCTCCTCCCGCTATAAGACTAATTGACACATCAGCAATCATTGCTTGGTTTTCAGACAGACCAATTGACATTAATCCTTGTTGAGTTAATGACATCTCAGATTTCCCAGACCACATTTGACGTAATCCAGTCGACATAACGTCAGAGCTATGAACAACTAAGCCCCATCCAGCAACTTTTGTAGCCATGGTTGGCTCTGGTGAACCTAATAGTGCGACTCCACCAGCTCCTTCAACCACTCCTCCTAAAAATTGAACACCACCCCAAAATCTTCTCCAACATGATGGGCAATCTGTTGGCATTTTACCATCTGGATCAATATATCGTATCGGATTATTAAACGTGTAGGAGTAAGGACTCCAACCTAACATCTTCTCTGCCAATGGATCTATCTGCCCCCATCGTCCTATTCCCGGATCATACCACCTGGCCCCATAATCATACATATTCAATCCATGATCCCCATTCAATTCCTTTCCCCGCCTGCGTTTCACTTCGGACGGGCAGGCATTATACTGATACAAATTATCATTATTCGCATGATTCATCAATACCCCATCGATTCCATAC
>JAWXBI010000059.1:0-30248 GCA_034439915.1 Saprospiraceae bacterium
CCTGAGTGGGCATAGTGCAGGCGGCCACCTATCGGTGATGATGATGACCCGTGAGTTTGGTCCGGCGGAAATAAAACTCAAAGGTATAGTGGCTTTGAGCGGTTTGTATGATTTGAACCCCATTAGATTATCGCATGTCAATGAGAAATTGAATATGGATGATGCCCTGGCCACAGCCATGAGTCCGGTTCGGCTTCATCCAAATGAAGGTTGCCAATTAATATTGGCTGTTGGAGGGGACGAATCGGATGAATATCACTGCCAGACCAAAGACCTTGCCAAAGCCTGGGACAATATGGATAATTTACAAACCCGGTTCCTGCCGGGTCTTAATCATTTTTCTATATTAAGTGAGTTTGCAGATCCTTTATCCCCCTTCCATCAACAAATCATCTCTTGGATCAATAGAAGTTAGTTAGTTGACAGTTAGTCAGTTGACAGTTAACCAGTTGACCGCTGAAACCTGATCGCTGAAACCTGACCGCTGAAACCTGATCGCTGAAACCTGATCGCTGAAACCTGAAACCTGATCGCTGAAACCTGATAAGCTGATCGCTGAAACCTGACTCATCTCGTTCCCACGCTTATCGCCTTTCCCCCTTCAAACTGTATCTCTACCAGCTTTTCACTTTCAATGATTTTAGCCACTATTTTTTTGGATGCCGTTTCGATTACATCACCGGAAGAAGGATAGACATAGGTACCATCAATCCCAAAAGTGATCCATCCGTTTTTACCGGACAGTTTGATGTCCGCGATCTTATGATGAGGTTGACTGGTACAATCAAATACATGCACATATGGCCCGGCATCATTGGATACCCAGATCTCTTTTTCATCAGGTGGGAAGTTGACCCCATGACTGGTGGTGAGGTGAGAGCCTCTTTTCTTTTCAAAACCTTCGACTTCTACCCGGCCAATTCGTTTACCTGTTTTGATATCGCCGATTTCATATCCCAAAATTCCATCCATATTGACATAACAATATTGATCATCGTTGGAAACCGCAAAAGGGCGGATGCCCTTGGGGCCGTTGTGCTTTTTTTGAGTCCAACCCCAGGGATCGTCGGGATTAGCCTGAAATGGACCTACCTGTTTTAAAATCTTATTGGATTTGACATCGGCGACATATAAGTATTCATTGCCCAAAGCGGCGAGGTACATTTTGCTGCCATCTTTGCTGGCCCAGGTATTGTGCGGATTGCCGTAAGGGATCGGGATATTCGCGATGATCTTGCCCAGGTCTGCATCGATCACATCCCAGCTCCGGCCATGTCTTTTAGGGAGGTAAATGTATTTGCCATCCGGAGTTTGTGCATGACTGTCGGGATAGCTCATAATGGGAATTGACCACAGTCTTTTTTCTGTTTTTAAATCAACACATACAAACTGATCACCAGTATAAGAACTCAGATACAAACGTCCGCGTTTGGCATCCGCGCTGACTCCTTTATATTCACCGGTACCGGGCACTTCAAATTTTTTCACCAGACTGTGGTTATTATTTATATCGTAGACATATACCCATCCCTGGTCTTCGGCGACGTAGAGATAGCGCTGGATTTGTGCTTCGAGGGTATTTATAAACCAAATTAATACGCAGGGGATAATCAACTTAACCATTGGGCTGTTTTATTTCGATTTAAAATTACCAATAGATTGTGAAGACAAGTAGGTTGTTTTCAAGGTTGCCTGGCTTTAGGTGAGAACATCGATTTGGTAAGTATATTACATCTACTGTATTTCCGGTGGTTCGAAGTTTAACTGCTCACAAACATAGAGGACACAGAGAATTTAGAGAATCGGGTGTTACAAATGCAATAAATGAAATTAGCCGGAAATAATACTAAACAATCAAATTCTACCCTTAACCTCATTTTAAATTCATAAATTGATGAATGTCGGTGACTTTAATCTTTCAATCCGATATATTTGAGCTCTAAATCTTTGCATGATGTACATCTTTCTCATTTCTTTAATTTCCTGGATCTTTCCTTTGATATCCCCGGACCTCAAAAACAAACCTGAAATTATTTTTGATGGCAAAGATGTCTCACAGCTAAGAGCCTATAAATCAGATCTGTTCCCCGATGATGCCTGGGAGGTCAGTGAAGGTGCCATTAAAACCAAAACCATAAAAAACAATGTGGACTTGGTCACCCGAAATAGATATAAAGACTTTGATTTGAGTTTTGAATGGAAGGTATCCAAAGCGGGCAACAGTGGGGTGTTTTTTCATGTCCAGGAAGATTTTAGCCATCAATCGGGCAACGGCAACAGCCCAAACTGGTTGCAAAATTTTGAATTCCAGATCCTGGATGATATTGATTTTCCGGATAAGACCCCTAACCGATCGGCTGGTTCAGTCTATGACCTGATCACTCCGGAAAATAAATCTTTAAAACCGGTAGGTGCATACAATACGGCCCGGATCATTGTTAAAAAAGCAAAAGTCACGCACTACATCAATGGGCGAAAAATTATCCAATACACCATTGGCAGCCCGGAAATGAACCAATTGATTGCCAAAAGTAAATTTAAGGATAAAAAAGATTTTGGTGCTTACAAAGAGGGCCATATCATGTTTCAGCACCACGGCCAGGAAGTCTGGTATAAAAATATTACGATCAAAAAACTTTGATCCATGGTTCAGGACGATCCTTGCCGGGCTTTATCTTAAAATTCATTTCTTCGCTTAGGGCGTACTGGTGGAATAATTGAAAACGCTTTTCAAAATGGTATTGGGTGATTAAGGGCGTTACATTCATTAGGAGAAGGTTTATGATTTATTTATAGTTGTATTAACAAATCTAATATGGATCCTTATTTGGGGTATGAATAAAAAATCTGGTTTTTTCCATACAAAGCCAAGGTACTGCTCGTTATCCTGGTGACCGTATACGGGCAACCCTGGCGTCCAAAAGCTTAAGTCGGTTTCCCGGCTACTTAAAAATCTAAAAAATTAAATTTTTATCTATATTTATATACAAATTACACGATTACTTCATACCGTTTAGACCTGAAAAATCCTTTTATTATGAAAAAGCTTGCTAACTCTCCTTTGGGATTAATTTTTATTTTAAATTTTGTTTTTGCCTCCTTTGCCTCCGCTCAGAATGGTTCCCCAAAATCCATTTTCGATTGTGTTTATGATGCAGAAGGTGTTCCGGTGATCAAAATCGAAACCAACTGGAATAAACTCATCAATCAAAAAATGGAAGAGGAATACCTCCCAGGCAAGGTGACTTTGCCCTGTGGTGACTTTGATATCCGGGTCAGGGCCAGGGGCATGATGAGAAAACAAGTTTGTTTTTTCCCACCCGTGAAAGTCGACTTTAAAAACGGTCAGCTGGAAAAACAAAAACTGGATACCAGCATTGACAAATTAAAAGTAGTATTCCAGTGCCGTGCCGGAGAAGCCAACAGCGAATTTTTGTTGCGTGAAAAAATGTGTTATGATTTATATAAAGTAATCAGCCCGGATTATTATGTATACCACAAACAAGTAAAATTTGAGTGTATGGACGGGGGCAAGGTAAAATATGCCCTGGATGGTTTGTTTGTTGAAGATGAAGGCGAAATCGCCGACCGGATAGGAGCCAAAGTCATTGAAGTCGGCAAGGTCATGGCTCCTGCCCTGGATCATGACCTCTATGTCCGGATGACCTTTTTTCAATACATGATCGGCAATACCGATTGGTCCATTCCGAATAAACACAATGTTGAAATGATCAAAGTACCCGGGATAGCTAAAATAGTGCCCCTGGCTTACGATTTTGACTACGCCGCCCTCGTAGGTACCCCTTATGCTGTTCCCCATGAATCCCTGCCCATCAAAAGTATCTATGAGCGGTATTTTATGGGTCACGGAGTGACCGAAGCCGACGCTTTAGCTACCGCCAAATACTTTGTCTCGAAAAAAGATGCTTTGTTGCAGGTAGTCACTGATTTTCAAGGGTTGGATGAAAAAGCAAAAGCCAACATCAAAAAATTTCTGAATCCTTTTTTCGAAACCGTTCAGAATGAAAAAACAGTAAAACGGACTTTTGTCCAGGAATAGCTTTAATCATCCTGTTTCCAGATCGCCCCGTATAAGTTTACCAGCTGATCATCATAATAATCCGCCTTCTCCATCAGGTGTTTGATCTGGTGATAACCCTGCTGCACATCGAGCTGACGGTCAACCATGATCATAGATAAAATGATTTCATTGCCACGGAGGCTCAGGCTGCTGTGTTGCATTTTATAATTCTGACGCAGGAGGTATTCATATAATTCCTGGATTTGCGTCTTAGGCAGGTAACACAGTACCGCATCGCACAGGATCAGTCCGCTTTGGTCGTGATAAGCGATTTCAATGGTGGCACTACCGTGTATTAACTCCCAGTTGTTGGGACCGCGACGACAGATATTAACCTGATAACCCAGCCTGATCAGAGTATCCTCTATAGTCCGTTGCATGCCTACAGCCTCATAAGGTTCAGCATCGGAAGGCATTTTGATTTTTGTACCGCAATGAAAACAATAATGGCCGGTACTGGATTTACCAAATACAATATTAGAACAGGATTCACAACGTGTTGCTTCATCATCCAGGCCTTTGCTGAATGCCTGGATGGTTTCGACGAGGTAATTGGCGGGTAAAGAAAAACCAATGCTGTTGCCATTTTGTACGATAAAGGTATTGACGCCTACTATACGACCATGTTCATTGATCAGGGGACCGCCGCTGTTGCCCGGATTAAGTGCTGCATCGTGCTGGATGTACTGAATATCATTTTGCATGTGCATGGTGTTGGACACAATGCCCTGGGTGGCTGTATACTTGAGCCCAAATGGATGGCCTACCGCAATGATGAGGTCTCCTTCATGCAATCGGGTCTTGTTCTCGATTTCAATCCATTCAGCATTTCCACTTAAAGGGGGCGCTTTGATGAAGGAAAGGTCATATTTCTGGTCCAGGTAAAGCACCTTCGCCATTTGTTTTGGAATCAAACGACCTTCTACCACCACCTCATTATTATCCCGGACTACATGTTCATTGGTCACGATGAGCCCTTCGTGAGGCAATAAAAACCCGGTACCCGTACTATAAGGAGTAGCGATCTGAACTACATAATCTTTATAGGTCTCGATGATGTCTTTCATTTTGATTTTTGCAACTGTAGGGTACGGATCATCCTGAGCAGGCTGTATGAAAAGGCCAGGATAGAATCGTATTTTAATAATTTGTGATCGAGGACCAGCGCCGGATAATTTTTCTGATGCAATTTTTCCAGGCGAACCAATTCTACCCGAATGGCCCCGCGGTCCGGCAATCCCTTGTGGACAATGGAAGTGAAACCCCGGATACCCGTACAAAAAGCCCATTCCGTAGCCCGAAACAACAAGTGCAACAAATCTTTGGCCGGAAGTGGAAGTGCATAATTGAATAAACTGATCCCCGCTATATACTCTACAATGGCCTGAGCGTAATCCGTATAATCATGATCCAGGTACCATTGAAGTGCATGAAACTCCCGATCCATCAATTCATTTAAGGCGGAGGGTGAAGCGGGTGTGGTAATCCCAAAAGTAGAAACGGTATGATAGATTTCCCTGGCTATTTCGTCTTTGTTGAGTTGCCGCAGTTTGGCCAGTTCCTGGCGCATATGTTTGAGCTTGTGCTGGAGATTTTTCTGGTCCTGGGCAAAATAATTTTTATGGATTTGTTCCACCCGGTCCACGAGCGCCCCCTCCGGCCGGATAAGATAATCCAATTTGTAAATCAGAGCCAGCATGATATATCCGTTGGCTGCGGGATATTGTTCAATCTTTAATCGGCCATGGTCTACGAGTTGTAATGCCTGATCGATCCAACGCATAAAATAAGTCGTCTTATGGATGATCTCGTTTTGGGTTGCCGGGACTATTTTACCGGAAAGGATAGGACTTAAAAAGGCAAATTCATGGATCAACAAATCATCTTGTTTATCCGCATGGATGGCCATTTCTTTCAGTGCAAAATAAAGTTTGTAGGGCGAGGCATCGGAAAGTAAAGTATCAAACAAGAGGATAATCACATTCTCATCGGTAAGCCCATACCGCACATATTTTAACTCATAATTGAGGTCAAGCAATCTCCTCATAAACCCGATATTCATCTGAGTGGTGCTGGCGATCCGGCATTCTACAAATACAATTCCGTTTTTTAACCTGACTTCAATCGTCTTGGATCCCTGCCAGATATCAAAATGGACCAGTTTTTCATCGTGCATCAACACATTGGCCGGCTCGGACCCTTTGATGTATTCAACAAAGTCCAGCAGTGCGTTTTTATACTCTTGTTTTTCGAAATTTTCTATAGCGCGGTCCCAGGCTTCATATTGAGCGGGAGATTTATAGGCATCGGTATATCTTCCAAAAGCGGTTTCATAAACATCGGCTTCGTCCGGTGTGCTTTTTTTTTTAAACCAATGATTCAAAAAGCTCATTTTCAGCCTCAAATATCACACAAAATAAGCAAGTGTTTGGTCTGCACAAATGAACTTAACTTGTGATCGTGTCTTCTCCAATGTTTAGGACCGAAATTCGACTAAAATCACCCGGCTGGTATATCCGGTACCCGGATAAATTCTTTTGCATCGGATCCTGCTTTGCTGAACACTGGAATAAAAGATTAACAGATAGCGGTTTTAGCAGTTTTGTCAATCCAGCGGGAATCGTCTACAATCCCCTCAGCCTGGCACATCAGCTTAATCAATGTATGTTATTAAAGCCCTGGACAGAAGAGGATATCATATTTCACCAGGATCTTTACCACGGTTTACACCACCACGGATTGTTTTCATCTAAACAAAAGTCCGCTGTCCTTGAATATATGAATCACCGGTTGAGAATGGCCCATACCCAGTTGCTGAATTCCAATATATTAATTATTACCCTGGGGACCGCCCTGGTCTTTAAGCACAAACCTACCGGTTGGGTAGTCGCCAATTGTCATAAAATACCTCCTGATCAATTTGAAAGGAGGTTTCTGGGTGTAGAAGAAATTGTAGATGCATTCGATCTGATCCTGGATCAACTCAAATCAGCATTGCCCGGTCTGAGAATCATCCTGACCATCAGCCCGGTAAGATATCTTAAGGAAGGGTTTTCAGATAACAGCTTAAGTAAATCGATTCTAATTCTGGCCGCACATCGATTGATTGAAAACCATGTAGGCCTGCAGTATTATCCGGCTTATGAAATTTTGCTGGATGATCTGAGGGATTACCGGTTTTATAAAGAGGATATGATCCATCCCAATGACCTGGCTATCGATTATATCTGGTCCAGGTTTACCAATTTATTTTTTGAACAGGACACCCTATATATCATGGATCAAATCAATAAGCTCCGCAAAGCCGGGCTTCATAGGCCACTTCATCCAGAAAGTGCTGAGCATAAGTCATATATATCCACCTTGGATCAAAAAATCCTGGAATTGAAAAACCAATACCCTTTAATTGTATGGGAATGAAACTTGGATTTTGACCCCAATAGGGACAGACGAAGAAAGACTTCGACGACAATCCCTTTATTTAGCTAAAATTGCGCCTTAAACATAATTCATCAAAAACCCCGATATTTGACTGCGAGATTGACCTGCCAGGGCCGCTGGATGAAGTAAAAAAAACCCAGCAGTATTTTCAGGGTAGGAAAACACTCTGGGTTATATGAAAAGACTCACTCTAAATTTCAACTTGCAAAATCAATAATCGTTGATGATGTCAGGCTCTTCCTTTTAACAATGCCTTCGCTTTGTTTAAATCCAGGAAGTAAATCATTTTGACGGTCAGATTATTGGTTTGTGGGATGCTCCAGGTATGGGCAAAATTGTCATTATACGTTTCCTGGCAAGATATTTCTGTGCCATGACGTGACCATCTTCTAAAAACAATTTCATTTTCTCCATCATCGCCGGCGATTCCGTACTTGAGATCCAGCCCGTCACCAATGGTGCTTTGTCCGGCATAATTAATCCTGCCATCTATAGAAAACGGCGTATGGGTATACGTATTGGCGATATAAGGGGATAAAGACAATCTCAAAGGGGGTTGATTATTTTCCAGCCCGGTTATTAAATCACCACATTGAAATACCATGCCATCTACTTTAGGATCAATGGTCTGACAGGAACCGGATTCACCAAACCTTTTAATATGTCTTGAAAACTGAAGACCCCAGGTTTGATTTTTTATTTTTGGGAAATGCAAAGCCATATAGGGAATTTTCATTTCCACTGCCCATCCGGCTTTTTGAATGAGTACCGCGCTTTCCCAAATCGCATCCCAGCTATAGTCGATTTTGGTCCAGCTATTTCCATTGCCCATAGCTACAAAAGGGGTAGGTTCCAATGCGATAAACTGACTGGCTGAAGGAATATTTGCCCATAATACATCATTCCACCTTCCATCAATTTTGGGACTGGCCTGCACTTTGGTGGCCACGTATTGTCTTCTCGATGCGGTATTGGCTCTAATTAGCCTGTCCGCTGGATTTGCTCTGGACTCCAGAACGATTGAAAGAAGACAGATTAAAAAAAGATATTTCATAATAACGCCGTAAAAAGAAGTGGATTTAAAATTTATGGTTTGCAGCCAGTCAAGAGTTGAAGTAAGTTTATACATTAATTTACCGGACAAAAATAGAATTCATCTTTTCCATTCGTTCACCCCAAATGGGTGAAACAAATCATTTCGTCTATTAATTAATTGTTAATCTATAGAGTCTGGTAAAAATGAATAACAGTATAACTTCAGGACGATAAAATGGTTACAGGTTTTAACACCTGCTCATTTGTTTTCATTCTATTCGATTCAAAAGATGTTTAAAAATAAATCTATCACCGTCAATTTTTCCGGAGATACACATTGCCGTATTTGGATTTAAAACTGTATTTGGTTCCGCGTCCGGGTTTGGCCATGACTTCCGTGTGAAAGTCCTTTTGTTTTAATCCCTCGCCTGAAAACTTAATACTGAGATTGGAATAAATAGAACCATAATCGGTGGAAGCAAATAATTCACCTATGGCGGAAGTATGAAGAGCCGCATCTACACCTCCATACGTGGACATCGCAGTAAATGGCATGGTTTGATTGAGTTCTTTGACCTCGACCACGCCGTATATGGATTTGACTACGGTGGCCATGTTCATAGGGACTTTGATATCCAGTACGATTTCTACGTCGTGTCCCCAACTGGTCATATCAAAACCACCCCCCTTTTCATTTTTGTATTTTTCAAATTCGGATTTGTTTTTAAAGACCAGGGTTTCTCCATTTCGCCTCACGGTAATGCGTTGGGGAAGGTCTTTGATTTTCGGTATTTCCCCCTTGACGGCAACCCGGTCCGCGGTGACTATGGAAGTGAGCTGAAAGGCATCATCGTTTTCCCCCCCGTTGATGAGTACGGTACCGGTGATGGAGATTTCATTTTTGTTCCAGCTACTGACCCGGATCAGATTGGGGTAATCAAAATTAAAATCGATGCTTTGACCTGAAGTTACAGGGATGGTTTTGTTGATGGAGGTTTGCGCAGTGCACATCAAACTCCAGCCCAGGAAGCCCAGAGCTAAAAAATTTCTCATAATTAAAAATTGAATTCCTTGAAAAAATAGAAAGTCGGAATAAGGGATGTTCTTTCGTGTTTCCTGATTACTTTTTTCTGAGGTAAATCTTACTGTAATCGGAACGCAGGTCCAGTTTTAATCCGCCTCCATTGATTTTACCCAGGACTTTATTGCTGCTCATATTGACCATCTCACCGTCTTTGTCTGTCGTTGTTTTGGTCAGTTCGATTTTAAATTCGGGTGCCACAAACATTTCACCATAAGAGGTTTTCATGCTTAGGTCCGCTTTAAGGGTAGCTGGTAAACTGACATCGACGGTGCTGTAAATGGAGATCAGGGAAATAGGGCCTTTGACATTGGATGAAAAATCGGCATCGATTGAACTGTAGATGGTCTTTACCGTAGCGGGGCCGGTCACGTTTTCTAATTCCACGCCATTGTAAGTAGCTGAAATTTCAAGCTCATTTTCGAGGTTTACAAAACGGGCTTTGCCACCGTATTGAGATTCGTATTCATAGGATACGATGACTCCTTTAGGGACCAGGATTTTAATCGCCGGGGATTTAGTTTTGTTCAATTGATTGACCACTACCGCTTCGGTTTTATTGGAAACATTGATACCCAGACCGGTATTGTCTTCCATACCAGACCCGTTGATAGCCACTAATCCGACAGCCCGCTCATCTTTCTCATGGCGTGCATCTTTGGAAGAAAAAATAATTTCATTGCCCGCGTGGCTTTCTACCGTCACACTGCCAATATGCAGCTCAAGCCGGCCGGTAGATTTCTGGACTTTATATTCCTGAGCCTTCAGAGTCACCAGGTTTACGATCAACGCGAGAGAGAGTATGAATTTTAAAGTATTCATGTTGTGATAGATTTGTTTGGAAATAAAAAAAAAGGTTAAAGAATATGTATTTAAGTTAACTTGAATATGCCTTTGTAAGCCTCATCCTTTACTGCTTTGACCGGGTTGTTTTGGCGGGTGAGGCGTTCTAAATCAGCAAGAATGGATTTTTCTTTCATCTGTACCAGGAACTGAATGAGCGCAATCTGGATGACCGGGTCTTTTTGATGCGTCAGGGATTTAATCAGTAGTTGTTTCACATTTGGTTCATGATAAAACCGGCTCAAGGCCTCCAGGGCTGCGAGCCTGACATTGGAACTACCATCGCTTTCCATGGCAAAGGCCAGGGCTTCAATGATTTCGTCGTCTGCAGCGGACAGGGTATTGGTTGCATATACGCCTAACATCCTTTGACTGGCAGATTGATCATCTTTCAATTGATGCAGCATCAATTGTTTGGTTTGTTTTAGCTCAAGTTGTAGCCGGGCCAATTCGTGTTTTTGATCCAATGAAGATTGGACCATCCACCACGCACCTCCGGCAAGGATCAATACAAGGACAGATGCTGCTATTCGATAAAGATGGATTCCGGATAATGTCCTTGTTTTGGGTTTGGAGTCGCGTGCTTCCAGCCAGGATTCAAATCGTTGAGTCATTTTTCCGGAGGGCACTTCGGGCAGAGGTTGTTCCATCTGGCGAAGGAGCTGCTGGATTTGTTGATATTCAGCATAGAGGTTGGGATCATTATCCAACCATTCCCGGATTTCGACTTTTTCTGTTTCGGATAACCGGCCATCGATAAAGGCGATGAGTTTTTCAGTTATATTTTCTTGTTCCATAGGGTTCTATTTGGATTCCAGTTGAAAAAATGAGGTCCTGAGTTTTTCAATCGCCCGGAAGACTTTTACTTTGACATGGGTTTCCGTGATACCCAGGATAGCTGCAGCTTCATGGTATTTTAACTTCTGAAAACGGGTCAGTACCAGGATTTCACGGTCTTCTGCAGGAATATTCGCCAGCGCCTGGTGAAGGCGTTCGTCCTGTTCCTGCTGGTCTTGTTCATTGTGGTCGCAAAGGTGTTGGTAAGGTGCCATATCGGTATATACCAGGGTTTTCTTTTGTTGGGTATGATCCAGAAAACTGTTCCGGGCTATCCGGAAAATCCAGGATTCAAAGTTCATTTCCGGATTAAAACTGTTTTTATACTGAATCATTTTGATGAACACATTTTGTGTCAGGTCTTCCGCCAAATGATAATCGCCGCTCATTTTTCCCAGGTAATGGTAAATTTTGCGATGGTATTTCTGAAATAATAATGCAGCTTGAGAGAGGTCGCCCTCTTTGACCTTTTGCATTACTACCCCGTCTGACATAAGATCCTGTACTGGTTGTATCTTCTGAAATGAATACAGTAAATTAACACAATGGTTACAGGTGAGCAATAAAAAATTTTAAAGAAATTTTAATATCAATAAAAAAAGTATTTTAATTCTTGCGTAACAATATGCCTTAAAACTATTGCAGTGCAAGGGTTTTAAGGCATATATAATTTAGGATAAATAAAAGGATATCATCGTATAAAGAATAATTTTAGTCGAATAATTCTATCGTTTCGGGAAGAAACTATTGACAAACAAGCAACCTTTAGTGTAACATTGTTCTCATTCTTCGCATCTGACTCATCTAAATCGGGGACAGAACGGTCAAAAAGAATCTGCGGTACATTGAAAAGCTAAACGCAGATTGGCTCTGATCTTACGATAAGACTCCACACTAAATTTTAGAAAAGAAAAACTAAATCTGTGCATCAGTCAACCTAATCCACCAGGGCAGCTTATGTCCTGACGGTAACGGTGGATTGTACATAGCTCTGAAAATTATTTTATTCAATAACCTTATATAAAATCCTATTATTATGAAAATCCTGTTTTTAGTAGTCTTAGTTGCCGCGGTGAATACCGGGTTATTTGCAGCTGATCTCCCCGTAAGGATCATGGCCAGCAGCAAGTTGATTATTATTGAAAAAGATCAATGGAAAGCCCCATCTATTGAAATTACGATCAGCGAGGCGAATGGTAATGTATTGGTGCATGAAAACATCAAAAAATCAACCAGGTATAACCTCAAACATGTACCGGATGGCAATTATATCCTGGAAATCGAAGACAACCAGAAAGTCAAAATTCAACAATTGGCCATTCAACAAGGCAGTTTGCTGAGCGAAGGGGTTAGTACCATTTACAAACCCGTGATAAGAACCCAGGACGGAAAGCTTGACTTAAACCTGATGGCTCAGGGGCAGGATGCCGTCATCACCATCCGCAACAGCGACAACCGGGCCACCTTTACGGAGCACATCAAAAATGAAGTGAGTGTTACACGCCGGTTTAATCTCGAAGAATTGGAACCCGGTGAATATTATATCGATGTTGCTATCTCGGGTAAAACGTTTACCCGGCTAATTTCAAAGTCTTCAAATGCTATTCTGCTTTAAACAACGCAGTCATACCATTGGTCAACAGTAAGGCTTCTTGCATAGGAAAACTGGTATTAACCCCTTACTGTTTATTTTTAATTATTCGGATGACCCCGGACAAGACTAAATTTTCCCTTATCCAATTTCGAATGAAATCAAATGACCCCTGGAGCCTGGCTCACAGGGGTTTTTGATTTTCGATCTTTTACCTTTTCTTGCGGTTTAATGTAGAGCGGGTTTTAGTAGCCTTTACTTTTGTATTTCCCTTTTTACCGGAGACCGTCGTCCTGGTTTTGGTTGCTTTAACCTGGTGATTCCCTCTGCCGGCCGTGACTGTCGTTTTGGTCCGGTTGACCCGGTGGTTATTTACCGCAGCATGGTGCCTCGTCCTCACGGTTACTGAACTGACCCGGACCGGTGTATAGACTCTGTGCGCCCTTACGACCCGATGTACCGGTGATACTATATACCCGGTCCGGTAATGCATTCTAAAAGGGTGAAATACATGCCATCCCAGGGGACGCCAGGGTCTCCACCAACCGGGGTAATTTCCCCAACGCCAGGGGGAGACCCAAGGTCGGTATAGCGGAGCATAAATAAATCGGACAGAAGGCCAATACCAGACATTCACGATCAGGGCTTCATCCATTGAAACCGAAGGGCCCTTTTTTGATTTTATTGCATCTTCTTCTTCCTGCGGTTCCACGATCACCGCATCGCCATAAATTTCTTCATCTCCTATAATTTGAAGGACAGCTGATTCCTTGCCATCCTGTTCGATTTCAATGACGGCGATATCCTGGTTTTCAGACGATGATACGGTCGCTTGCAATACGAGGGCATGGACATCTTTATCCATATGATCAATGACTTTTATATAATCAATTTCGCCGTCTCCATTAAGATCCAGATTGTTGACGTGGTTGTTTTCAGAATTAAGCAGTTTTTCAAACTCTTCCGGGGAACTGGCTTTTTTGAATAGCTCCAGGGCGCCTTCGAGACTAAAATCATCCCCGGGAAGTCCTGTGGAATCCGTTTTAACGGAAGATTGAGAAAAAAGGGGACTGAGGGTAAACAATAAGCCCACAGTCAGCCAAAGATTTGATGTTGTTTTCATACGATGTTTGATTAAAGCATTTATGATTGGATCATTCCCGAACCAAATAGTTTAATTGGTGATACAATTTTGTTATTTATTGATGAAAACTCCCTCACCCTAAGGGGTAATTTTTATCTAAACCCAAACCCCAACCCAGCATAACAATTCGTTCAGGTTGAATTTATCCCGGTAAAACTATATTATATTATCTTTATTTTTTTGAAAAATGCCGGGTAGCCCAGCAGCAGTGCCACTGATTCGTCCGCCGGCCACACTAAATTTTAAAAAATAGGAAAGAAAAGTCTTTTCAGATAATTATAAAGAGACCAAAAGCCGGGATAGCTCAGTTGGTAGAGCAACTGATTCGTAATCAGTAGGCCGAGGGTTCAAGTCCCTTTCCCGGCTCTGAATAATAGGAAAGACGCCAAAGCAAGCGGCCGGGCCGAGGGTTCAAGTCCCTTTCCCGGCTCAAATTCAATGAAGATAAATTAAAGAATGAAAAAATGAAGATGCGGTGGCGTTGATGTTTAAGTGGGCCGCATCAAAAGAATGAAAGAATGAAAAAATGAAAGAATGAAAAAATGAACGAATCATGAGCATTGATTTAAATGCACTCGACAAATATTATTTGCAGCAGGAAGAACCCATTAAAAGCTGTTTATTTGCTTTAAGGGCAATTGTACTTTCTCAGGATCCGGATATCACCCATGAATTGAAATACGGGATGCCTTTTTTTTCTTATCATGGAAAAATGTTTTGTTATTTATGGGTTCATAAAAAACTCCATCGCCCTTATCTCGGCATGGTAGAAGGTATACGGCTGGACCACCCAGACCTCATGCAGGAAAAACGATCGCGAATGAAAATCATGTTGTTTGACCCGAATAAAAACTTACCTTTGAAGACCATCGTAACCATACTACAGCAGGCATTGAATTTCTATAAAAAAGGGGTGATTAAAACCGGAAAACGTCAACGTGCCAAATTTGTTTTCAGGGAAAGTTAAATTTAGTGGTAAATACATCAATAAATAACCTCGGGGCTCCATAGTCATTTCGTACCGCGAAGGTTTAGTTTACCTTTACCGAAACCTTCAAAGAAATTTTATGTCCGCACGTTACAGGAATTGGGGAATGACCATGTTGATCAGTCTGTGTTTTATTTCAATCCTGACAGCCCGGTTGCGCCTGCCCGCCCTGTTTTCAGACCATATGGTCCTGCAACAAAACCAGAATGTGGTTTTCTGGGGCTGGTCTGACCCGAATGCTACCATTACGATTTCCTGCAGCTGGGAAACTGAAGTCCATCGGGTCAACGCTGACAACAAAGCCCATTGGAAGACCCTGGTGAAAACACCGGCTGCGGGTGGACCTTTTACCATATCCATCTCGGAACGAAATACGATCATCTTGCACCACGTCATGGTCGGTGAAGTCTGGCTTTGCAGCGGACAATCCAATATGGAATGGACTCCCTCAGCCGGAATAGACAACAAGGCGGAAGAGATTGAAAATAGCAACAATCCGCTGATCCACCACATCCGGATCCCCAAAGGGTCCTCCGATTACCCCCAGGAAAATGTGGATGCATCCTGGGAAGTATGCAGCCCGGAAAGCATGCCCCATTTTAGCGCAGTGGCCTATTTTTTTGCTAAAGAACTCACGGAACGATTAAAAATACCGGTTGGTATAATACACAGCAGTTGGGGTGGGTCTGCTGCAGAAGCGTGGACCCCAAAAAACCGGATTGATGCGGATCCTGAATTTTCAAAATGGAAAGAAGTATTTCCGGAGAATTATCAATGGCCCTATTTACCGGGGACTACTTATAATGCGATGATCTACCCTTTGACTCCTTACCGTATTGGCGGAGTGCTCTGGTACCAGGGGGAATCCAATACCAGTAATGCCCTGGTTTATCGCAGGTTGTTTCCAGCGATGATTTCCAGTTGGCGGGAAGCCTGGGGTTATGAGTTTCCTTTTTATTTTGTCCAGATTGCACCTTATAATTATGGACGTCCACTGCAAGGTTCCCTGGTCCAGGAAGCCCAGCTCAAAACCCTGGATACCCTCAACAATACGGGGATGGTAGTGACCACCGATATCGGCAATATCCAGGATATCCACCCTAAAAACAAACAAGAGGTGGGCAAACGACTGGCCCTCTGGGCATTGGGTAAAAACTTCAATCAATCCCTGACTTACAGTGGCCCTCTATACAAATCAATGACCATTGAAAACAATAAAGTCATCATCACGTTTAACCATACCGGCGAAGGTTTAATCATCAAAGGGGATAAACCAGAACTGTATAAAATAGCAGGGGAAAACAGGCAATTTGTAGAAGCCCAGGTCGAAATCGACAGGGATAAGCTGATCTTTTCGCATGAAAATGTACCCGAGCCGATTGCAGCCCGTTATGCATTTTCCAATGTATCCGAAGGCAATCTGTTTAATACAGAAGGTCTGCCTGCCTCTCCTTTCCGAACGGATGACTGGCCGATTGTGTACAGCAATGTAATGATCAAATCCGTTTACGATCCAGCCAGTCAGGGATTCCTGGTTACGATGGAAGGCGAAAACACAGACCAGATCGTGTATAATCTTGATGGCAGTGAACCGGGAATGCAATCCAATAAATACACGGGGCCATTTCTGGTAAAACAAAAAACACAGATCACTGCAAAAGCCATTACCCAACAGTTGCTTTCGGAAAATACTGCCGCTAAAGAAGTATTGATGCACAAGGCAACCTACCGTCCCATTAGTTACCTGAGTTCCTATAGCACCAAATACGGAGGTTCCGGAAACTATACGCTGATCAACGGACAGCGCGGAAATGTCAATGCGGTCAATGATAAAGAATGGCTGGGCTGGGAAGGCAATGATATGGAAGTGGTATTGGATCTGGGGGAGAATACCCGGACGAGGAAGATTGAACTCAGTTTTTTGCAAAACCAAAATGCCTGGGTATTTTTACCCAAATCCGTGGAAATCTCTGTGTCCTCTAACGGTAAACAATACAATGAAGTATTTAATCACGAAGAACCTTTAAAAAACGATCGGGTTAATTTAGACAGGATCCTCACGGCACATCTGAATCAAAACGTACGGTATGTTAGAGTAGTGGCTCGCAATCAGGGGATTTGTCCACCCTGGCACCCGGGTGCAGGAAGTAAATCCTGGTTGTTTGCCGATGAGATCATAGTGGAATAAGGTTGAGGTTGAGGTTGAGGATGAGGTTGAGGCATGCTGGTTAAACTCATCTGACCCCGATGGCCAGAGCCTGTGTGATTTGATCCAGATGATGCTTGCTGTGCCAGGCCACTTTGTCGATTTCTTCTTTAAGGGTCCGATCGCCGGTCTCACTATGTAAAAATGGATTGGAGCCCAGTTGCTCATAATACAACCGGGTAAAATGGATAATGGCAGTCCTCACCGCGGAAAATATATTTTTATTTATTTCCAAAGGAAGGGAATGATACTCCAGATCACGGCACCAGCTATCCTGATCAAACGCCCAGACCATGGGTTTGGGTTGTTCCGCTATAGCCCTGCGTATCCTTTCATACAACACCGTTTCCGCATCGGCGATATGATGTAATAATTGGCGAATAGTCCACTTTCCTTCTGCATAGGTCAAATCATATAAGTCAGGAGACAACTCAAAATACTCGAGGGCCTGCGCTTTGGTAGTTTCGAGTTGTTCTAGGATATCCATCTTATTTCAATGCGCTCATGACCTTCTCCAATAATACGGCAATTTTGGGTTTAGGGTCACCGGGCCCTAAGGTTTCTATAGGAAGATAGCCCTGATACACAGAATTTTTGATGATGGTAAATAACCGCGGTAAATCCGTCTCTACTTCTTTGCCCTGGACAAATATTTTTTCTTTGATCTGCCAGTTGACAGCATAAGGAATCGTTTTTTCAATGGCCTGGTAGGGGTCTTCTTGCCGGTAGCTGCCAGTGTCCAGGATCAAACCAAACCAGGGAGAGGAGATGGTCTTCATAAATTCAATGACATGATCGGAGGTCAGGATAAAATCATTGTGGTTTTGTAAGCCAATGATGACACCATGTTTTTTACCGTGTTCGACACAGCGGTTGATTTCAGGTATCATCCACTCCATGACCTGGGCACGGGTATATCCGGCTTGTTTTTCCTGTCCGCCGAAGATGCGGAGTACCGGTGCCCCTAGCCTGGCAGCTACTTCTATCCAGGACAACACCCGTTGTACCTCTGCTTCACGTTTTATTTTATCCGGCAGAGTAAAATCATTCCTCACCCCGGTTCCCGTGATTTCAATGTTAAGTGCATGAGCTTTGCGTTTGATGCCAAACAGATAATCATCGGCTGGTACCTGGGGATATCCTTTAAAATAATATCCGGTAATGTCTACTCCGTCAAAACCAAGATCCGCACAATACGTCAGCAAATCCATGATATCCATGCTCCCTGCCATCAGAGGCGCATTAAATGAAAATGCATTGAGGCTGGTTTTGAGACGTTGTTTCGTGGTTCCACCAAAAGGGATTTCTGCCTTTAGCTTTTGAACAGGTATACCGGAAGCCACCAGTGGAAGAGCCAGCATATTTTTGATCGTTTTTCTTCGGGTCAATTTCATCATATTAATTTTTCTGATACTAATGTTGTGATTATACTTCAAAACCAGAAGGGTACCCGATAGTTAATTAGGTATAAGGCTTACTATTGGATAGAATTGTTTTATAAAATCAAAAATTATCGAGTGTCCTGAAATATATAGTCCAACCCACCAGGGACCTGGATCAGGAATTAACCGTACACCTCTATATGGATCTGGGTAAGGAATCCCTCGAGAATCTCATTGAATAAATGGGGATGTTCCATCATCGGGGCATGGCCACAACGATCCAGTAAAACTAATTTTGAATTGGGAATCAGTTCATGAAATCGTTCCCCCACAAACGCCGGGGTAATCGAATCTTCTTTACCCCAGACCAGCAGCGTTGGGGCTTGAATAGTTGCCGCCAATTGCTCTACATTGTTGCGCATAGCGCTTTTAGCAGTCAATACAATGCGCAGTCCCTTCATACGATCGTTGACAATATTAAACACTTCATCCACCAGTTCTTTATCGGCCATGGCGGGATCGTAAAATGTAAGCTCAGTTTTGTTTTTTATAAATTCATAATCACCCCGTTTTGGGAAAGTAGTCCCCATGGCGGATTCAAATAAACCCGAACTACCGGTCAGCGTCAGTGATCTGATTTCGTTGGGATATTTTAGGGTATACAATATAGCCAAATGTCCCCCCAGCGAATTGCCCAGGAGGTCCAGCGAAAAAATTTGTTTATAGTCTACAAATGCTTTGATGTGTTTTACCAGTCCTTCGAGGGACACTTCGGTAATAGGAAGTTCGAATATGGGTAAGATCGGAACCACCACATTGAGTTTGCCTTCAAAATGAGATAATATCCCTTTGAAGTTGCTCAGTGCACCAAACAGACCATGCAATAAAAGCAGCACCGGTTTACCGGGGCTGGTCTCAATGTATTTAAATCCATGATCTTCGGTCACTCTATAATCCATGACGATTTTTATTCAAACTGCTGGTGTTGCTACCCTGTTATAAAACGACGAAGATAATTAAATGAACATGCCCTTCAAAATTTTATTGCATTTGTAACTTTTACCATTGGGCTCCGATTCTTACTATATACACCCAGGTTAATCATAGCCCGGGAGAATGTTTTATATCCATTGCCGCTTTAATAAGCTTTGCTTCCTATTTTAGCTTCAAGTTTAACGGGTTGAATTGAACAAGGGGCTTATCTTCAAACCATGAATAAATTCACCTCATTTTGGTTTTCACACGGGTATAGTTTATTGTTTATTTTGTTGAGTTTAAGTCCTATCCAGGCCCAGAAAAATCAAACCTATGTCCAACCCGTATTTGCCGATCCAGAGAGGGTTCAGCGGATTGAGCGTATGCTCCCTGCGATAGATAGTTTATTTAAGTCCTATGCCGATGCGAGGCAATTCCCTTCACTCAGTTATGGTATAATAGTAGATGGCCGGCTATTGTCTTCGGGAAGTTCAGGTTTTATTCAGACCACGGCCCAAATTAAAGCAAGCTCCTCGTCGATGTACCGCATAGCTTCCATGAGTAAAAGCATTACCGCCTTGTGTATCCTGCAACTGAGGGATGCAGGCCAACTCCGGTTGGATGACCCGGCCAGGATATATATCCCTGGTCTAAAAACCAATAAATTATTAACAAAGGATGCCCCGGAGATCACCATACGGCATTTATTGACCCATGCTGCTGGTTTTCCGGAAGATAATCCCTGGGGTGACCGTCAATTGGACGATAGCAAAGATGATTTGACAGGGCTTATCCAGCAAGGTACCTGGTTTTCCAATGTGCCGGGAGTGACCTATGAATACAGCAACCTGGGCTTTGCCCTGCTGGGTCAAATCGTTGAAAAAGTCTCTGGACAAACCCTGGAGGCCTACACTAAAGAAAAAATATTCAAACCGCTCGGCATGACCCATACTCAATGGGAATACTCCAAAGTTCAACCCGCCCAACTGGCCAAAGGTTATCGGATGATGGATAAAACCTGGGTGGAGGAACCCCTTTTGCATCACGGGACTTATGGAGCAATGGGTGGCTTGATTACCTCCATCGAGGATTTTTACCAGTATGTATCTCTCCATATGTCTGCCTGGCCTCCGCGCGATGAAACAGAGAGCCCGGTATTAAAAAGAAGCAGCCTTCGCGAAATGCATATGCCCGCCAATTTCAGTGGATTTGATCCGGGGTATAAATATCCATCGGGTCGTGCTTGTGGGGTGGTGGCGGCCTATGTATACGGATTAAACTGGCTGAGGGATTGTGAAAATCGTATTTATATTGGCCATAGCGGAGGATTACCGGGTTTTGGAAGTCAATGGCGTTTTTTGCCCGAATATGGAATAGGGGTGATTGCTTTTGCCAATCTCACCTATGCTGGCTTAGGTAATATCAACCTACAGGTATTGGATACCTTGATTCGAAGGGCTAAACTAACCTCCAGGGTTTTGCCGCCATCAGCTATATTAGATACCCGTAAAAATCAATTGATATCTTTATTGCCGGACTGGAATGAAACAATGCTAAAACCTTTAACTACCGCAACAGATCAGATATTTGCTGAAAATTTTTTTCCGGATTATCCTCTGGAAACAATGCGCAATAACCATCAGGCATTATTTAAATCCATGGGCAAACTCCTTGCTATTCAAGAATGGAATCCAGAAAATCAATTGCGCGGAAGTTTTATCCTGCGCGGGGAAAAAACAAAACTCCGTGTATTCTTCACCTTAAGTCCTGAAAACCCGCCGCTGATCCAGGAGTTATCTATAAATGAAATTAAATAACACCATCATGCAATTCAAAACGTTTATGCTCAGTTTAACCGTTTTCAGTTTTTTCGCTAACGGTCTGGCCCAGCACGCCCCGAAAGGTAATTTATTTATCATAGGCGGAGGTGATCGACCTGCTGCCATGATGAAAAAAATGGTAGAGGCTGCCAGGTTTCGGCCCGGGGACTACATAGCCATATTGACCATGTCGAGCGCCAACCCGGATACTTCTTTTTTTTACATCAAAGAAGACCTTCATCCTCATTGTTCTAATGCGATCAGCAAACTGCATTTTACTAAGACCAATGTAAACAATCGCCTGATGCTGGATTCACTTAAAAAAGCCCGGTTGATATTCATTACTGGTGGAGTTCAGAGCCGGTTTATGGATGTAGTTTTAAATACTCCTGTATTTGAAGCAATTCATCAGGCTTACCAGATGGGTGCTACCATTGCCGGTACCAGTGCAGGAGCTGCAGTAATGAGCAAAGAGATGATCACCGGTAGCCAGATCAGAGCGGATACCCTCTACGATGGCAGCTTTGACCGCATAGAAAAAGGTAATGTCGAAATTAAACCAGGACTGGGTTTGATGACGAATGCCATCATTGATCAGCATTTTATTGTTCGTTCCCGGTACAATCGTTTGTTGACGATATTGGCTCAATATCCTGAAAAGACAGGTATCGGGATCGATGAAGCAACAGCTATCCTGGTCAATGGGAATGAAGCAGAAGTCGTCGGAGAAAGCCAGGTCATAGTAGTCCGAAGCCCTCAACATGTAAAAGCCATAAACGGAAAAATAGTATCGTTTAAAAACGCCAATCTGGGTATTTATACGGATGGGGAGAAGTTTAAGCTTTGAGGTAAGAGTAACGAGTAACGAGTAGCGAGTAGTTGAGAGCAAATGACAAATTCAAATGGAAGTTTTTTAGCGGGCATAAAACATGAGGTGAGAGCTTCGAACTTCGTTGATAGTTTGAATTGACCTTGCGGCTTTGCGTGTCTCGGCGAGAAAAAATATTTAATCAAATTTCAAGGTCCCAAAACTTTTATAGTCATGAAAATTAGGGCTCGTCGGTTGCCACCACCAATGTGCTGTATCCGAATCGTAATCGATGCGGTAAGTATTTATTCTCCAGGTTGTGCCTTTTCGGGGTGGTACATTGGCCAAGGGTCTCAATAAGGCATAGGGGATAAAAAACTCAGCGGACCAGCCGGTGACGGACTCACCCTGGGTATAAATTTTAGTCGCACGGCGAGTGAGTTTATTGCCACTATAATTCCAGGGGCGCCATCCCATAAAATTGCCGTTGAGATTCGGTACCAGGATGGCCAGTTCTTTGTTATACGGAGAGAGTTCATATTCAAAATAGATGGGGTGTTTTTCTTCTGTCCAGAAAAAAATCTCGACGACATCTTCATTGAACAAATCCGTAAAATCTTCTTTTCGGGTAGAAGTTATCTTCTGGTCTTCACACCAAAACAGGCAATAAACTCCGGTGGAAGAATACAACAATTTAACTCCAGTGACATTTTTCGATTTGGCGGGATCGCGAAGGCTTAGCCGGGTCCATAGAATTTTTTTCCAGGCATCGCCCAGGGTATCTCCGGTAACTTCAAAGTCGACCGTGTGTTTTATGGTCCAAGCTGCTTTTTTGCCTTTAGGAGTTGAAGATTTTTGGGCGGATATTAAACCAGGCAGGTAAAAGAGGATACCTATGAGCCACCATAAATTGAATCCTCTCCAGGATTCCGGAATTAACATGTTTGATCCCTTCATCTTAAAGACTTATTTTTAAGGATACTTTATAAAACTCATTGATATGCGAAAATTCATGCTCCTATGGTCACTAATATACGTGGTTTCTTTTGCTCTGTCGGGGCAGACTACTCCCCTTCGAATCATTATGATAGGGGCCCATCCCGATGATTGCGACCAGGGTGGTGGCGGTACTGCAATTTTATTGTCATCAATGGGACATGCGGTGAAATTCGTTTCGGTGACTAATGGGGATGCCGGCCATCAGAGCCAGGGTGGTGGCATTTTGGCTAAAAGAAGATTTGCAGAATCTCAGGAAGCAGGAAAACGATTTGGGGTGACCTATGATGTATTGGGCAATCATGATGGTGAGTTGACACCCAATCTCGATGTTCGCCTTCAAATCATTCGCAAGATCCGGGAATGGGACGCCGATGTTGTGATCGCACCCCGCCCCAACGACTATCACCCGGACCACCGGTATACAGGGGTACTGGTGCAGGATGCTGCATACATGGTGGCGGTTCCTAATATCGCTTCCGATGTCAAACCCTTAAAGAAAAATCCGGTTTTCCTTTATTTCCAGGACCGGTTTCAAAGGCCTAATCCATTTCGTCCTGATATTGCGATTGATATTTCAACGATATGGGATAAAAAGGTGTATGCCATGGCAGCTCATGAGTCACAATTTTTTGAATGGTTGCCCTGGATTGGCGGCTATGCGGAGGAAGTGCCGGTATCTGCTGCAGATCGCCTGACCTGGTTGTCAAAAAATAGGTCAAGAACCCTTACTCCGGAAATTTTAAAATCGTTGGAAAAATGGTACGGTGCTGATAAATTGCTCCAGGTCAAACAAGCTGAAGTCTTTGAAATCTGTGAATATGGGAGCCAGCCCAATGAAGAAACGATCCGAAAGATTTTTCCAATGTTGAAAAAATGACTGTTATTTCAGGCATCCCCGCCTTTGTTATTTCAGGCATCCCCGCCTTTGTTATTTCAGGCATCCCCGCCTTTGTTATTTCAGGCATCCCCGCCTTTGTTATTTCAGGCGTCCACGCCTGAAATTAAAAAGCGGGATGACTTATGCAGTCACCCCGCTCACGTTTAATTAAATCTTATCGGTGTATTTCTGACCCTCTATTTGTCCGCCATGAATCTTCAAAATATTTGGCATCTTCCTCGTTACGAGGATCAACACCCATCACTACATGGCCATTCTTTAAACCAGATTCGTAGAGTTTTGCTCTATCTTCAGGGATTCCGGATCCCACCAGAGCACCCACTAAACCTCCTGTAATACCACCTGCTCCAGCTCCAGCCAAACCCCCTGCAATAGGACCTGCAATAAGTATTCCGAGGCCGGGTACCACAATACTGGTTCCTATGGCTGCAACAATACCTACAATGGCACCAATGGTACCACCAATTACAGAACCAGTACCAGCACCTTCTGCAGCTTTAGTACCAAGATCCGTTTTCATGGAGTCATCGGAATAATGTTTCTTACGGGTATCTTCTGACATGATCAGGTTAATATCATCTTTTGTGTAACCTCTTTCATGTACACTATTGTAAGCCTTTTCTGCACTCTCACGGTCCGAGAACATTCCGGTTAACATGCGTCGATCTGATTGTTTTTCAACTTTCCTTGGAATTGTTGACGTTTGATTTGAACTATTCATTTGATTTATTTAAATGATAAAATATTAAATTTTAAACTTTTGTGATAATTTGGTAATGCTTTTAAAATGGTTGGTACGTTTCTCTTGCTTCTGATAATAATAGTTGGCTTGTTTTGAACTGCTCCGTTAAAAAAATCGATCCTCTTGCCCAATTGTTAGTTTTAAAGCCAATAAAATTCTAATATGGGCAAGTTCAATCTATCTTGGATTCCATATCCACTCTTTGCTTAAATCGAATAAAATTTATTATAAAAATTATCTGTGTTCGTTCTCTGCACGATATGGATAGAAGTTGATTATTACTACAAAGTTGAGTACTTGACAAATGATAATGTTATATGACTTTCTCTAAATCTTATATGATTCCATATGTTATTTCAGGCGTCCCCTCCTGAAATCCCTGTTAAGCCCGCCTGAAAAGCCGTGTTATTTCAGGCGTCCCCCTCCTGAAATCCCTGTTAATCCTCCGCAATACATACCGGATGGTGATGAACCGGAAAATTTACTGAACCTGCAATAAAACATTGTTGACTTGCTTTATGGTGCAAGCTATTGGCCATATCGATCATCGCCACTGCATCCAGCGTGACCATTGGATTTAATGTCACTTCAGTAAAATGACCACCCCCCTCCGGGGTTTGGATCATAGTACCGGTGGCTGAATCGGAATATGCGGTAACAACCACACCAGCATCCGCACATTTATGTAAAAACGACAGCATGTGGCAACCGGAAAGGGCAGCCACCAAAAGTTCTTCCGGATTGTATTTGGATATGTCCCCACGAAAAGCAGGGTCCGAAGAAGCCAGGATAGTTGCTTTGTTTTCGCCGGAGATCGTATGACTCCTATCGTAGGTACGGTATACTGAGGTGCCAGTGCCCGTATTCCCTGTCCATTGGATGGTCAGATGGTAATGATGTTCTTTGCTGGTAAACATTTGCAACGGTTTTTTTCCCTTTCTTATCGATTGGAGTGGAATAGTAGGGCTCCCAACAATAGTTGTTCTGGAGATAGGAAAGAATAGGGTACCCAAAGTCCAATTCTTTAGAACTTCATTACTAAGTCTTCAACATTTTAAGGATCAAAGATACCGGCTGGAGAAAATCTTCTTAGTAAATTTTTTCACCCAGGTCAACCAAAAATTTACCCTCTTTATTGAAAAATGATTGCGACCATAGGATGCCTTGATGGTCAGTAACCTCAGGTTGACTACCGTTGATTAAGATAAAAGTACGTGTTTTGAGGTCCTTTTCTGGTGAGGCTATCATGGTTATTGATGCATCATATCGATGCATGGGGGAGATTGCCTCATTATTTGTTTTGGTCACATTACCGAATGCATAAGGATGCGATTTTTGAGGTAAAGGCTTCGGGGTCTGATCTTTGAGCTGGGTATTCATAAAACTTCTTCAATTTGCATTGGTCAAAGTTGCGCTGCTGCCTGGGAAATAGTTTATACAATTCTGGTAAAAGATTACAAAATTCAAATATCTGGGATACTGAATATTATCTATAGACCCTGAATCCGCTTAACTCCAGGAAATTAAACCCATCTTAAAACACTCAAAACCGGATGGTCGCTTTGAGCTTAGTTGTATATTTTGCCCGATCCGCTTTGATGCCTGGCGTTCGTTTTGGTCAATCATGGGGTGGGTAAACGCAGGTCCGGTGCTTGGTTTATAGCACTATCCACTTTGCTTGGTTTGGCAGCCCTATTTTGAAGAGGTTTTTTTGTCCCCCTTTAATTCAAATGTATAGTCCACTACTAGATTGACCAGAAACATACCCTCCCAGGTCATGCACCACCTGGGGATTTTCACAGTGATTCTATTTCTTTCTGCCATTGACTTTTAGTCCCCATACCCGGAATAAACCCATTAATTTAGCCTCCAAGCTTACTCCCTCACAAATTTCCTTTATTTCATTCTTGACCAATTAACCCATATGGCCAGTTATACTCTATTAATCAATGGTAAATCACGCACCTTTCAGGCAGAACCCGATACCCCTTTATTATGGGTACTTCGTGATGAACTGGGATTGACAGGCACCAAATATGGATGTGGTAAGGGATTTTGCGGAGCCTGCACGGTCCATCTCAACAATTCTGCCATTCGTTCCTGCAGCATCCCGGTTTCAGCGGTCACAGGCCCGGTCACTACGATTGAGGGATTATCTGAGGATGGTACGCATCCACTGCAGAAAATGTGGATGGAAGTGGATGTGCCCCAATGCGGTTATTGTCAGGCTGGCCAGATCATGTCTGCCGATTGTTGGACTACTATTCTAAACCGGTATAATGGATCTCCACGCTTTAACATACAAACACCCCAAAGCCGCAATGCCATTGTAGGAAGGCTTCCGGATTCCGGGGTACCTATTGCAAGAGTTACTTCCCGAAATCCATGGACCAGGCAGGCCGCTAGTTTTATTCCTGTGTTCAGCTGGAAACCCAAATGGCATTTTGAGGATAGTTATCAGGTCGATGAATGCGACAATTTAAAATTAAGGATATTATACTTTGGCGAACCCGAAGATGACGCCCGAGTCACTATCAAAAATTCAACAGGCCGGACCATTTTACAAGGTTATACGGGTAAAAAAGATAATCCCTATCGATATGGCCTTAGACAAGAGGAAGGAGAAATTATTATCCGTGGCGCACATAGGGGTGACCTGATCACCGTTTCCTCTATCAGGTTATTAATTATAGAAACTATTCAAGTAAGTGGAGAATACCTTACACTCGAAATCAACTTTGAAGGATGGCAGGGGGGATCGTTTTAAAGATTACATTCCATTCCCTCCTGGTAGTGTTTGTTAAGGTTATCATTTTGCTTGTATTTTATAGGACTCAATATTTTAAACGTTGTCGGATGGACGACTCCTATTGGATTAGGGCCTTGAAACTATTTCTCCTGACCAATCCATCCCAAATGAGTATGTTTAAAATGATCCTGGTATTTCAAGCCGTAGCCCATAATTCTGTCAAAAGAACTATGGCCTAAAAGCAATAACCCGCTGAACTGCAAAGCGGGTGATGACATAAAAAATCCTATCACAAAACACAATACAGCCAGTCCCTTATGATGGACCAGGTTGTAACAAAAAGCTCCGATTTTAGTATTAAATAAGTACCCGATCATGGAGAGGTCAGGAACAAGGAAAAGCACCCAATACCACCACCAGGCATAGGGTTGTAAGTGCTGATTGAGTAAGACCGCAAGCCCAAACAGAGCAAATTCTTCGGTTTTTATCAGGTTTTTCATAAGGAGCATACTTTCATTTGAGACAAATTAAAAAAAAACTTTAAAAACTGCTGTCGGAAAAATCCGTTTGACTCATAGCCAAAGCAGGTGATGCCCAGGCAGGCCGATATCGCTTCATTAAATTTCTTTTATTCAAGGTTTTAAATCAGCGCTTAATGGTGTAAATTTAAGGTGTCCAGAAGGGGTTATTTGTTTTAAAAAGAAAATTTCAACTCGTTACAACATTGATTTGGCCTTTTTGGCTGATCTGGGACAATACTATTAAGCTCGAATAAATGAATTAACCACGATTTTTACATTGTCTGACCAGCTTTAGTGTTCTTATCCTATATATGGCAAAATTAAAACCCATCCATTCCGATTTCCTTTTCCTGTTGGATTTTAAGGAGCAAAAGCTCATTAAACTGTTTAAGGATTTGAGAGCATATATTCTCGAGATTCATCCCGACAGTAATGAAATTTTGTATCATACCCACGCGTTGACAACGGTATTTTCAATTTCAGAAAAATTGACCGATGCATTCTGTATGACACCCATTTATACCAACCACCTTAACCTCGGATTTAATAAAGGGACTTTACTAAATGATCCTTTCAAATTATTAAACGGGACAGGAAACCTGATCCGGCATATTCCCATAAGCGCACCGGAGGAATATAGAAATCCCAAAGTCAGGGACCTGATACAATCTGCTGCCGATTTTGCAGTGAATGACATGGACAAGCCAACTAAAACAAAGGGTATGAGCATATCCAAGATCAAAAAGTTATAAATCCGGTTGATTATGGAGCGTTCACACGATCAAATTTTAAATCAAAACAACCCTATACCATGAGCTGATGATCTTTGACCAACATGATTTTGATGTCCGCCTGGAATGGGGCAGTCATGGCGTTGAACAACTTGCACCTATATCTGATGTGATCATAGAAGTGAAAAATTTAATTTAAGGCATTTGATACCGGCTGAAAAAGTCCCACAATAAATCATTGGCGTTGATCACTTTCGAAGGCGTATCGCTAAATGGTCCGCCTGGTTTACCCCCCGGCCAGCCATGTCCTCCATCCCGGGTGAGATAATATTGGATGGTGACCTGACCTTTACAATTGGACCACTCTGTGAGTTTGTAGTCGTTATTATCGATTAACACCACAGCAGGTTTGAGGCAACTTTTGATGCCGGACCATACCGTTAACCCGCTATCCACCGGAGGATAATAGACATTGGATATGCCAATACCACCGAGATAAGGAACTCTGGAATCCAGGACAGAATGAAAATGCATAACCGATACAGGACGGGTTGGCTTACAATCCCGGGTGACTACCATTGTACACCCGCTGACTGCAATAGCCGCAATTTTATCAGACAATTCGCAAGCCAGGCGGTATGACATCATGCCACCATTAGAATGTCCGGTAGCATATACTTTTTTAGGGTTTATTTTATAAGTCGCGAGCAAGTGATCAATCAGGAGGCTAAGGAATTTTACATCATCGATATTATTGTCCCGGGCATATTCACAACATCCACCTGCATTCCAGGTCCTCAGTCCAATAAGCCCGTTACTGCGCACACCTTCCGGATAACCGATGATAAATTTTGCATTGCTGGCTTTGTCTGTCAGTTTTGAAGTTGACTCAAATTGCTCCGCATCACCGCCACCCCCGTGCATAGCAATCACCAGGGCAAAGTCACTTGAAGAGGTATAATTTTCGGGTAATTGGAGAGTATAGGTCCTTGCCCTCCCATCGACTACGAGACTACCTTTTATCCTGGTTTCGATAAGGTCAGGATCATCAATCTTGTCACAACTTAATGCTGGTAACAAAATCAGGGCTACCATTGAATACATCATGGAGGCAAGAACAAACTGAATCAAACGGCGAGCGCTCATCATATTAAGACAGCAGAATCGGGTTTTAGTTTAACCCAGAATTCAGATATAAGCAACTTGTACAGTTTACCAACCTAACTTTACGCATTGCTCCTGGTGCTGCTCTTGCAAAGTATCCACCTCGTAAAAAGTATCTAAAAAATTTTTCAAGCCACTGAGGCCTGTACTTAGGCAGTTCTGAATATTGGTTAACAAACTTCGGCTCGAAAATGTAATAAATCCTTCTATCC
>JAWXBI010000060.1:0-7793 GCA_034439915.1 Saprospiraceae bacterium
ATCATGGGGTGCGCACGATCTATTGGCGTTCCGTAGGCCATGGTCCCAATAAATTTGCCCAGGAAACTTTTATCGATGAGATCGCCAACGATCTGAAACTCGATCCTTACCAATATCGCAGGGGCATGATGAAAGACTTACCTCGTCATTTGACTATATTGGATAAAGCAGCGACGATGTCGGGATGGGGAACACCATTGGCTGCAGGTCGTGCGAGAGGCCTTGCTTTTTCTGATTATGGCGGATCATATACTGCCGGGGTAGTAGAGATTTCATTAAACAACGAAACCGGGCAGATTCGGGTACATAAAGTATGGGCGGCTGTAGATGCCGGTGTCATCGTACAACCCAATAGTGCCATCGCACAGATGGAAGGGGGTATCATCATGGGTATCAGCAGTTCTTTATTGGAAAGCATCACCTTTAAAAATGGTAAAGTGCAACAATCCAATTATCACGACTATCCCATTTTACGAATGGCGGATGCGCCGGAGAGCATAGACATTCATTTAATTCCCTCTTCCGCACCTCCTACCAGTTTGGGTGAGGTCAGCCTGCCGCTAATGGGGGGTGCTATCGCCAATGCTTTTTTGAAGTTGACCGGCAAACCTTTAAGGCATTTGCCTTTTACCACAGGAAAAGTTTTGGATGTACTAGCGGGGTGATTACTTGTTTACATCATGTCGTTGTTTAGTTGTGGGCCTTTCCGGCTAAACTTATCTTTGTAAACTGTTGTTTTATTCCTTCCATTCTGCTTTGCCCGTATTCAATTTAGCATAAACCATGATAATAGAAACGTTGATCACCTTGATGACCAGGGACCTTCACAAATTAAAGGGTGAAATCAATGCCTATCAAAATCAAGATAAAATCTGGATTATCGACCAGGGTATTGCCAATTCTGCCGGGAATCTTTGTTTACACCTGATCGGCAATTTAAATACATACGTCGGGGCGGTTTTAGGCAATACAGGATACATTCGTCAGCGGGATCTTGAGTTTTCACTTAAAGATATTGAAAAAACCCAATTGATGAAACGGATTGATGAAACCATTCACGTAGTGGGTTATTCGCTCAGTCAAGTGGATGAAAAAAAGCTTGAACAGGAGTACCCTTTGCTGGTATTCGACCAAAAGACCTCCACAGAATATATGTTGATCCATTTGGCAACTCACCTCACGTATCACTTAGGTCAGGTTAATTATCACCGCAGACTATTGGATAAATAAACAAATATGCATACCGGCAATCATTATAAAATAACAGAATTCCTGGTGTGGACACGGCGGGATATCTATGTCTTGTTTGGTCTAGCCGTCGTTCCTACTGTATTGTATCAATGGATTGGCCTGCACTGGATAGCTATCCCCTGGGTCCCGATTGCCATGATTGGTACCGCAGCTGCATTTATTGTAGGTTTTAAAAACACACAAACGTATAACCGGCTCTGGGAGGCCCGTCAGATCTGGGGCGCGATCGTCAACGCCAGCCGGTCCTGGGGAATCATGACCCGGGATTTTGTACAAACCGATAGATTGATACACCGGCAATTGATCTACCGCCATTTGGCCTGGCTTACCGCCTTTCGATTTCAACTACGCAAACCCCAACCCTGGGAAAACTCGACCAAACCCTATAATAAGGAGTATCGCAATTATTACCGCATTCCGGAATGGGAAGATCGATTAGAGGACGAATTGAAAAAATACCTTCCGCCAGAAGAACTTGAATACCTATTGAATAAAAAAAATCGGGCCACTCAATTAATTGCCTTACAATCTGATCACTTAAAACGATTAAAACAATCTAATCAAATTGATGCGCTGGAATATATAGAATTGGAAAAAATGTTGACGGTACTGTACGAACAGCAGGGTAAATGTGAACGCATCAAAAACTTCCCTTATCCCAGACAGTTTGCCAGTATTAATTTATTTTTTACCTGGTTGTTTGTGATTTTGTTGCCCCTGGGCATGCTCAACGAATTTCAAAAATTGGGTGAAGATTTTGTCTGGTTGACCATTCCTTTCAGCGTAGTGGTTTCCTGGGTGTTTACTTCCATGGAAAAAGTAGGTGAAGCCACGGAAAACCCATTTGAAGGCGGCGCCAATGATATTCCTATGGCAGCGCTGTGCCGCACCATTGAAATCGATTTGAGAGATATGCTGGATGAAACGGAACTGCCCTCTCCTCTTACGCCGGTAAATAATATTTTAATGTAACGACCTCTTGAATCTATTTGTTGGGGTGTGTAGATTGAAGAATCCAAATAAATAGAATTGATCGCATTAAAGATTCGCTATCTTATAGAGAAATGGATACTGCCCGCGACAAAGAATTAGATGATCTGACTCACCATCCGGAGAAGAGCAATAACGGTTTTTCTTTAAGTTATCTGGAAGATCTTTCCGGCGGGGATCCGGTTTTCCAAATTAAAATGACCCTGGCTTTCACCACTTTCATGTAACGACCAGTGGGGTAATAAGATAATTTTCTCTGTTGATCTTAACCTGCCGATAAGCTCTCTGGTATAGAATGCAGCGCTATCCGGTTGCCTTCCGTATCCAGAAACATGGCCATATGTCCATATTCCGGTGATATTAATGTTTTCGGCATCAGGATTTTTCCACCTGCGGCCTCTATTCGATCCAGAAAAATCTGCACATCCGGATTTCCATTGAGGTAGATCAAAGGTCCATCGGTAGCAGAGGGTTTATAAAATCCTTCCGCAAAAGTGAGGGCCCCACCTATACCGGTCCAATCCTCCAGGGGAAACATCCGCATTTTGAGATTGGGCGTATCAAATGGATTGAGCTTGATATCAAATAGAGATTCGTAAAAAGCCGTTGCCCGGTCAAGGTCTGTCGTCGGTATTTCAAACCAACTGATTGCATTTTTGAAAACCATGAATTTGTTTTTAGTCACACAAAATTTATTATAACTGCTCCTATCCGCTTCTTTTCACTTTGTACGCGACAATGGTTTTTTAAAACTTGCCGCCGAATCACAGAGTCACACAGAATATATTATAACTTGTCCTTTCCAGTTCGGTCGATGACCCGTTTCATAGTTTAGTATATTTGAAGATAAGCATGCTTTTCTCAGAGGTCAAATTTCCCTTCCTCCTTCCTCCTTCCTCCCTTATTATTATTCCCCTATTTTTGTTTTATTAAATGACCAGGTATCTTTTCCCTTTTCTCCTTTTAACCCTTTCACCCTTTTTCTCCTGGTCACAATCCGGGGGCCGGGCGATCTATGAATTTCTTCAACTATCCCCTTCGGCCAGGGTAACCGCTTTGGGTGGGCGTTATATCAGTGTACAGGACAGCGATGTAGTACTCGCTCAGATGAACCCCGCCATACTTTCCATCCATAGTACCAAATCTATTGCTCTCAATCAAAGTTTTTATTTAGGTGGCACCCGTTTTTCAACACTTTCCGGTGCCTTTCACCTTCCTAAAGAAAACATCACCGTACACGCGGGTCTTCAATATTTAAATTATGGTAAGTTTCAGGGGGCGGATGAGTTTGGAAATAAAACCAATGAATTTAATGCCTCCGATATGGCCTTTATTGCAGGTGCTTCTAAAAAATTATTTGATGATTTGAGTATTGGTTTAAATCTCAAGTTTATTTTTTCCCAACTGGAAACGTATAAAAGCAGCGGCCTGGGAATTGACCTGGGTGCCTTATACACCTTAAAACAAGACCGTCAATACCTGGGCCTTAGCATAAGGCATATGGGGATACAATGGGACCCCTATTATGAGACCAGGGAACCCCTGCCTTTTAATATTGAATTGGGTTATACCCAGCGTCTGGAATATGTACCGATTCAATTTTCTATCACGGCCCATGATCTCCAGCGATGGTCTTTGCGATATGACAACCCGGATGCGGAAGTTTCGATATTTGGTGAGCCGGTCAATACCCCTTCTTCGGTTGAACGGTTTATAGATAATGCCGCACGTCACCTAATATTCGGTGCAGAGGTGCTGATTGGTAAATATGCCCCGCTCCGGTTGAGGTTGGGTTATCATCATCAGCGTCACCAGGAGCTCAAGGATCAAAACTATAGAGGGCTTTCCGGTTTTTCAGGTGGGATTGGAATAAAACTTTCCAGGCTTAGTTTTGATTATGGTATGGCCAATTATCATTTGGCGGGAAGTATGCATTCTATCGGTCTGACCTTCCGTTTGAAATAGGTTTAAGAATTCCTTACCAACTTTATCTGTCTAAACTGCGTTTTAACAGATATGAGGACATTGATCTTTTTTGGTTTTTGGGCAGTTGTGATGCTTTCCTGTAGCAAACCCGGGCCGGTGATTCCCCTGGATTGCCCCGGAGAAGGTCGCATCCAGGCTGAGTTGATCCGCAAAGGTTGTGAGGCTTATGTCTTCCGCCTGATCGAGTTTTCTCCCGAGGCCCAGCTTTACTGGATAGATATATTTTCCAAAAACCAATATCAGAATGTGATCTCGGTACTCAATTATTGTGGTAGCGATAAAGACAGTAAAGATCTCCAGGATTTGAATAATGGTGAACTGGTCAGCTTCGACCTCACACCAACCAAGGAACATTGTGCCATTCTCTGCCTGGTTTATGAAGACTCTCCAGTGCCGGCATTTAATGCGAGCAAGATCGGCAGATGTTCTTATTGAAGATAAGGCCAGGGTATTGGCTGGAATTTTGTCCTTCGTTATACAGATCTTTAGCAAAATTTGAATAATTTCAAGTTCCCATGAAATATTCTGAATTCTGGCCAACGGAACCCTTTAGTGAGGTAATTTTTAACTGCTGGAAATTAGATTTTCAAGATTCTTCTGCGCCCCCGCTGGAACTGGAATTGTTACCCGATACCCATGCATCTTTAGTATATATTAATCAACCTTATTTTAAGGATATGAAATGGATGGGATCACAATCAAAAAATATTAAGGTCCTCGCAATCCCTGGTTCCATCTATGCCGGAATGCGCATTCAGCCCTGGATAGATATTACTAAAACTATCGGTGACAAAAGATCCCTGTTAAACTCTTCCATAAAACTTGCTCCTGCTGGCCAGGATTATTTTATGGAATGGGGACCAACGGAATTGTTTAAAGGGGGTTGGAATCATTCCATTTGGGAAGGATATCTCAATCAATTCATTGTCCGGCAGGAATTGACGGTTAGCCCGGTCATAAAAGAAATTTGCAATCAACTGCTCGACGGAGTAAGGATTAAAGACCTGTCAAAAAAAATACCCTCGTCTATAAGGCCGATGCAAAAAAAGTTTCTCCAGATCACGGGCCTTACTATGACTGAATTCAGAAACATTAATCGATTGGAAAAAACGGTGAGGATAGTATATAACGAAGAAGAGAATGTAACCAATGCGGCGTTGACTACCGGATACACTGACCATGCACACTTTTCAAATGACTTCCGGAAATATATGGACAGTACGATTGGAAAATTTCTTACCCGGCCTGAACATTCAAAACCAGCATCTGCTGCCGGCAAAAAAGAATAAGTTGCCATTAATCCAACCGGATTAAATGGACGCTTTTTTACACATATTCTTTTGAAGATCTCCTTAGTTTTGCCCGAATAAACTATTTATATGCGTTCTGGGGTCTTTATTTTCATTATGCTCTGGCTTGCCGGGCAACAATTTTTATCAGCTCAAACCGGACCTAACAAACTTGCCTTTATGGAAGGTGAGTGGCAAGGATTGGGGTGGATGATGACACAAGGTGGAAATCAGTCCAGTAATATTTTAGAAAAAGTGGAATGCAGGCAAGGCTGCACTGTTCTGGTGGTTACCGGCCTGGGAACAAAAACGGACTCGATTACCAAAGAAACCAAAACTGTTCATGATGCCTTCGGCGTTATATCCTACGACAATAAAGCAGGAAAATATATGATGAGGGCTTACCGCAATGGGGAAGTGACCGATGCTGCCATTGAATTTCTCAACGACAAAACAATTCGATGGAGTATGGTTACTCCGCAGGGTGGGACAGTCCGTTTTACCACGGATTTTACTGAATCCAATAAATGGAAAGAAATGGGTGAATTTAGCCGGGACGGGAACAGCTGGATGAAAATCATGGAAATGGAGCTGTTAAAGAAATAATCAGTTATAGAATAATTTTAACTCAGATCACATCGATTCGATCACCAATTTCGACGTTCAAAGGCTGTGACTCTTTCCTGCTTATTCTGTAATGACAACTTTGGTATCTTCAAGAAATAACCCTCCTTCCAGCAAAGCCTGGCTCTGACTCTTTTATTGCTTTTCTTTATCCGTCCTGAGGGCAATGCTTTTCCAGATGTCTACGACTGGCATTTGTCACAGTAAAGTCGTTTTTATTTTGTATTGAGCGCCCTTACTGGGCTGGTTTGATCCAACCCGGCTTTAATGGTCAACCAGAATTTTATTTTAAAACCATAATTACGGCCGATGACAATCTATTGATCGGGGAATTGGTTTTCGATGAATCTGTAGTGGTTAAATGAACTAATTAAAGGTCAGGACTTAGGGTAGATAAAATCTACCCTATATGCCAGCTTGTTGACTATACCTTAAAATGCTTTAGGACATTAGTAGGGCCTGACAACTAAGCTGAATTTTTGCTTACTTTATGCGGCAAATTCCTGACCTATGAAACTTGCTGCAATTCTTTTTATTATTCTGTTTTCCTGTACGACACCTGTTAAAAAACCAACCCTGTCTGAACTACTGGCTATGGGCAAGTGGATTGACCTCAGCTATGCTTTTTCTGAAGAGACTATCTACTGGCCCAACAATCCGGTGGGATTTAAACTCGATACACAGTTCAATGGCATCACGGCGGGCGGTTTCTTTTATGCGTCCAATGCCTTTTTCGCACCCGAACATGGTGGCACTCATCTGGATGCCCCTGTTCATTTTGCGAAATCAAAATGGAATGCTGATCAGATCCCCGTGGAACAACTCGTGGGCACTGCTGTAGTAATAGATGTTGCCGGCAAAACAAAAAACAATACGGATTATCTGATCACTGTTGCAGACCTGGAAGCATGGGAGAAAATCCATGGCAGAATACCGGCCGGTTCCATGCTGCTGTTCAACACAGGTTGGGGAAGGTTCTATCCGGATAAAGAAAAATACCTTGGCACTACCGCCAAAGGCGATTCAGCGATCCAACACCTTCACTTCCCCGGTATCGATCCCGTTCTTGCTGCCTGGCTCGTCAAGAACCGAAAGATAAAAGCGGTTGGCATCGATACACCAAGCATCGACTACGGCCAGTCGAAAGATTTCAAGACCCACCAGTTGCTCTGTGCTGAGAATATTATTGGATTTGAGAATCTCGCCAATCTGGATGCCCTCCCTGAAACAGGTGCATATGTGTTTGCCCTACCGATGAAAATAAAGAACGGCACCGGCGGACCGCTGAGGATCATCGCCTGGCTGGAAAATGCTCAGTAGCGAAGCGGCGAAGCGGGTATTTGCACCTGGGAATCAATACATTATTTTTATTCTAAATCACGAACCGCCCTGGAGAAGCGGTTGCATCAAACAGTTGTTCATGCAAACCACCTTGAATTGCCTGCTCCCGGAAACTAATGTATTGAATGTTTATGGGCAAAAACGAAAGCTGGCGGGAAAGAAAAACCTGATTTAGAGTAGGGAGTCCTTTGTCAGGTATCAGCTTATCTGTCATCAGATCAGGGCATCATTGATCATTCATCATTGATCATTCATCATTGATCATTCATCATTCATCATTCATCATTCATCATTCATCATTGATCATTCATC
>JAWXBI010000061.1:0-13525 GCA_034439915.1 Saprospiraceae bacterium
AGATTGAATTATACAATATTACCGGTGACAAAGCCAAAATATTTTACGCGTATAAAAACAAACGATATTATATCGATGACATTCCTTCCGGGATCTATTTAGTCCGTTTGCTCAATCTGCAGGAAGAAATTGTGAAGACCCTCGTCTTAAAGAAAAAATAATTCTACTTATTCGGCCGGATACTCTACATAATTTCTGGAAGTCTCGTACAGACGAACACTTAGTTGATATTTTTTATCGAGTTGGGCGCGCAGAATGTCCCAAATGACCAGGCATACATTTTCCGCTGAAGGCAACAAATCTTTAAACTCGGGACAGTCCAGGTTGAGGTTTTTATGATCAAACCGGTCTTCCACCTCTACTTCAATGATCCTCTTTAAATCAAACAGGTTGATGACAAAACCCGTATCCTTATCCACCTCCCCCGTAACCTTCACCACCAATTCATAGTTGTGTCCATGAAAGTTGGCATTATTGCAAATACCAAATACGGCTTTGTTTTGTTCGTCTGTCCAATTCGGATTGTGAAGCCGGTGGGCTGCATTAAAATGCCCCCATCTGAAAACGGCTACCTTTTTATTTTCTGCTGAATTCATAGTAAAAACAAAGGTCATAAACTTTTGCTTCTTCTTTTCGGGATTTATTTAAGTCCCGGAAACGGGTTGGCTAAAATCTACCCTTCCGGGATTCCATCATGGAATCGATATAACGGTGTTATATTTGTAGACAGATGACTGCAATTGATGATTGTCGCTTCAAACCCTGGATAGGGATATCTCCGGTTAGAATAAATTCCGATTTATTCTACGCTTGTTTTTTACCGGGCCTTTTAATGTTGGTTGGAATCCTTTTAATATTTAATATTTTGACCCCTTTCGAGCTGGGGATTTTAGATGTGTTAGTACTTTCGATTTATTTGCTTTCGCTTCCCGCGAGGAGGCTGTTAAACATATTCTCTATTAATTTTCCCTTCCATCCTTTCCTATCCTCCGGTGTTATAGCCTTAGAAACTATACCCCTCGACGACGTCCCATCAATGGCTGCAGATCTGACCAGCCATTATCATGAAATTTGCTGACATACCGGGTTTACGATACGAAAAAGAAAAGCTACTGTCTTTTCAACGGCAGGGAAGGCTCCCGCATGCCTTGATGTTGAGTGGCCCTGAAGGTTCAGGCAAACTCGCCCTGGGGCTCGCATTTATTCAATACCTGCTGTGTGCTCAGCCATCCGCTGATGATTCTTGCGGGGTATGCTCTGCGTGTTCTAAAACAGGTCGGTTAATACACCCCGATGTGCATTTGTCCTTCCCTTACCCAAGCGTAAAAGAAAATTTATCGGAAGAATTCCTGGTTCCCTGGCGGGCACATGTCCTGAGCAACCCCTACCTCAATGCTGCCGGATGGCAGGAAGCCATTGAAAAAGAAAACAAACTCCTGAATATACCGGTGAGGGAATGCCGAAACATGTTGAAAAAACTCTCCCTGACCTTATTTGAAAGTAATCTGAAGATCCTGTTGATCTGGATGCCCGAATACCTGGGAAAAGAAGGTAATATCTTGCTTAAGCTGGTAGAAGAACCTCCTCCAGCAACTTTGATCTTGTTTGTCTGTGAGAATAAAGAATTGATTATACCCACCATTCAATCCCGGTGTCAGTCTCTGGCGATACCCGCTTTTGCCGATGCGGATATAAAATTTATGCTTGTTAAAGGGGGCCTAAAAGAGGAAGCCGCCCTTTCAACAATAATCCTCAGTTCGGAGGGGAATATGCTGGAAGCCCTTAAAATGAGTCAGGATCAGGCCCTGCCGCATGTAGAAAATATGATCAAATGGTTGCGGTTGTGTTATAAAGGCCAGGCTGAAGACTTGATTTCCTGGGTTGAACAATTCGCAGGGCAGGGTAGGGATTATCATCGTCAATTTCTAAAATTCGGTCTTAAGTTTTTTGAAAGTGTTCTCGGGTATAAAATCCAGGCAACTATTGACGAGGGATATAAACCCGATGAATGGAAAGCAATTAAAGGACTGGCCAATCAACTGGACGTAGAAGAAATGCAAACCATTTCCAACTTGTTTGATGACCATATCTATTTTGTGGAAAGAAATGCCAATCCGAAAATTCTGTTCACTTCATTGTCATTGAATGTCAAACAAATGTTGAATCATGAAGCGGTCAAATCATTTGATATTATGTAATTTATTAATATGTAAATTTGTGTCATGGCATGTGTAGGATGTAGTAGTGGGACCAATGGAAAAGCAGCGGGTTGCAAAAGCAACGGCGGTTGTTCGACCGGAGGCTGCAATAGAATGAATACGTATGATTGGATTTCAGTGCTCGACATCGAAGATCCAATGCCCTCACCCTGGGTGGAAGTCAGTTTCAAAAACGGATCACATAAGGAATTTTACCGGAGGGAAAATTATCAGGAAGTCATTACCGGGGATTGGGTGGTAGTCGAAACCGCTTCCGGATATGATGTGGGTACAATTACCCTGAGCGGTGACCTGGTCAAATTACAGATGAAGAAAAAAAATGTAGCCGAAGAACGGGTTATCTATAAAGTCATCCGCCTGGCTTCAGACCGGGATCTCGATCATATGCGTCAGGCCCGGGAAATGGAAAAACTGGCGCTGATTAAAGGCAGGGTTATTGCCCGCAGCCTCAATCTGGACATGAAATTGGGTGACATCGAATTCCAGTCCGATTTGAGAAAAGCCACTTTCTTTTATACAGCAGACAAACGAATTGACTTCAGGGAACTGGTCAGGCTTTTTGCGAAAGAATTTCATGTAAAAATTGAGATGAGGCAAATCGGTGCACGCCAGGAAACCGCCAGAATAGGGGGTATTGGATCGTGTGGCCGGGAATTATGCTGCTCCACCTGGCTGTCAGATTTTAAAACAGTGGTGACTTCTGCCGCGCGATATCAAAACCTGGCTATCAATCAAACTAAACTTTCCGGTCAGTGCGGGCGCTTAAAATGTTGTTTAAATTATGAACTGGATGTGTACATGGAATCCCTCAACCGGTTTCCCATGGAAATAGAAACCCTGAGATCGGGTTTGGGTGTAGCCAATCTATTTAAGACCGATATTTTCCGCGGAGTAATGTATTATGAATTGGAAACCAGTGGAAAAGGTAAAGAAACCCAGATATTCGGAATGAGCCCGGAACAAGTCAGAGAACACAAAGCAAAAAATGACCGCGGCGAAATTCCCAAAGATTTTGGCAAACCGATTCCAGTTGCTAATCTCAGTGGACAACCCGTAGAAGAAGATGCGGGATATGCTGACGTCACGGGTGAAATAGAATTGCCAGACGATCGGAAAAAAAGAAATCGAAACAGGGGAATCCGCAATAAACCGAATTCTTACCAGGACAGGCCTTCAGGGCCTTCATCCTCAGATTCTGGTCAAAAAAGACCGGAAAACAATAGGAGCAATCAGGATAGAAATATCGATCAACCTCGTGGGAACAACAGACCAAACCCCAGGTCCGGCCCTCCACGACCGCAACAAAACAGGCCACCCCATCCTGATCAGCGCAGAAGGAATCCACCACCTGACAGATCTGACCGGGATAAAAACCGTTTTAATCCCCCACCCTCAAGTAATTGATTTATGGATACTCAGGTGCTGATCATAGGATCCGGTCCGGGAGGATATGTCGCAGCGATTCGTTGCGCGCAATTGGGCATGAAGGTCACCCTGGTGGAAAAATACCCCACCCTGGGAGGTACCTGTCTCAACGTCGGCTGCATTCCCTCCAAAGCGCTACTGGACAGTAGTGAACATTACGACCAGGCCCAACACACTTTTAAAGACCACGGAATACGTGTTAAGGGTATTGAAATCGACATGCCTCAGATGATAAAAAGAAAACAAGAGGTAGTGGATCAAACCTGCAAAGGAGTGCAATTCTTGATGAAAAAGAATAAAATAGAAGTCTTGCAAGGTACCGCAGGGTTTAAAAACGCCAACGAAATAGAAGTTAAAAAAGCGGATGGTACGACTGTTATCCTACGTGCAGAAAAAATCATTATTGCCACCGGATCAAAACCCATTACGCCGCCTGCTTTTAATTACGACAAAGCCCGGATCATAACCAGCACAGAGGCACTGAATATTAGTGAGGTACCGAAGCGTATGATCGTTATCGGTGCAGGGGTCATTGGATTGGAGATGGGGTCAGTATTTGCCCGTCTGGGTACCCAGGTAGAAGCCATCGAATTTCTGGATCGTATTTTACCCGGGATGGACGCTGAAGGTTCAAAGGAATTGAAAAAAGTACTTGAAAAATCAGGGATCATTTTTCACCTTAACCATTCTGTGATGTCGGTTGAAACCAACGGTAAGGAGGTCCACGTTACCTACCAGTCCAGGGAATCGACGGAATTGAAGTCCATGACAGCCGATTATTGCCTTATTGCAATTGGCAGAAAAGCCTTCACCCAAGACTTGGGGCTATCCAATGCAGGCATCCAGCAAGATGAAAAAGGAAGGATTGTGGTCAATGAACATTTGCAAACCAATCATCCACACATTTTTGCAGTTGGGGATGTCATCCGGGGAGCGATGCTGGCGCATAAAGCGTCCGATGAAGGGATCTTTGTTGCCGAATTTATGGCAGGTCAAAAACCCCATATTGATTACAACCTGATTCCCGGAGTGGTGTATACCTGGCCTGAATTTGCCGGGGTAGGTCAAACCGAAGAACAACTTAAAGAAAAGAATACACCCTATAAAACCGGAAAATTCCCTTTTAAAGCGCTCGCCAGGTCAAGAGCGAGTATGGATACCGATGGAATGGTCAAAGTGCTCGCCGATCTGGAAACAGATCAAATTCTGGGCGTACATATCCTGGGTGCAAGAGCAGCAGATCTGATCATGGAAGCGGTCACTTTAATGGAGTTTAAGGCCAGTGCAGAAGATATGGCAAGGATCTGCCACCCCCATCCTACTTTTTCTGAAGCACTTAAAGAAGCCGGTTTTGCTGCCTGGTCCGGCAAGGCATTACATCTTTGATTATTGGTGCCATGCCCCCTCCTGGAAACCTATATATTATTCCTTCCCCGATTCATAATGACTATGCCAAAGTGCTTTTACCGGATAAGCTAATTATATTGAACAGTCTGCGTCATTTCGTCGTAGAAAATACCCGGACCTCCCGTCGTTTTATCAAATTAATATTACCGGAGTTTGATATTAATTCCGCTGTATTCTATGAATTAGACAAACATCAATCCGATCAGCCGCTAAAGGAGCCTATTCAGGTCCTCTTAGCCGGGTATTCAATGGGATTGCTCTCCGAAGCAGGATGTCCCGGTGTAGCAGATCCGGGTAGCAACCTGGTAGCAGAAGCGCACCGTCACCAAATAAAAGTCATTCCATGGATAGGCCCTTCTTCCATCTTGTTAGGTTTAATGGCCAGCGGGATGAACGGCCAACGTTTTAATTTTCATGGTTATTTGCCTCATTCAAAACCGGATTTATCTATTAAATTGAAACAACTGGAAGCTGAAAGCTTTAAATGGAAATCGACTCAACTATTTATTGAGACCCCGTACCGGAATCAAGCCCTGATGCAATCCCTCTTACAGGAGCTCAAAAGTACTACTCATCTGTGTGTTGTTATCAATCTGACCGGACCGGATGAACTAATCCTTCGTCATACCATCTGGGAATGGAAACAAGCCCCAGCCCCCCCGGTACACAAAAAGACCACCCTGTTTCTAATCGAAGCATGATCAGCTATAAGTCTTTATCTTTGAAGTACAATAAGTCCTCAAAGCACCAAAAAATTTATGCCTCAAAGCAGTATTTCAGCGGAACAGTTACACCGGGATGGTTATTTGCATATACCGGTGGACCCCACGCTTGATCTCGAAGCTGAAATCCTAAAAATCAAAAAAGAAAAGAACGCCATTATCCTCTCTCATTATTATCAGGAATCAGAAATTCAGGACCTGGCAGATTATGTAGGAGACAGCCTGGGGCTCTCCCAACAAGCGGCAAAAACAAACGCCGATATCATTGTATTTGCCGGAGTCCATTTTATGGCAGAAACCGCAAAAATACTTGCCCCTCAAAAAAAAGTGTTGCTCCCTGACCTGAAAGCGGGTTGTTCATTAGCGGATTCCTGTCCACCTGATCTTTTTGCTGCATTTAAAGCTAAATACCCGGACCACATCGTTGTAAGCTACATTAATTGTACGGCAGAAATAAAAACGCTAACCGATATCTGTTGTACCTCTACGAATGCAGTTGCCGTAATTAACAGCATACCAATAGATCGAAAAATCATTTTTGCCCCGGACATCAACCTCGGTAAATACCTGATAAAAAAAACAGGCCGTGACATGGTCCTATGGAACGGTACTTGTATGGTCCATGAGATATTTTCACATGAAAAAATAGTAAGGTTAAAAGAACGGCACCCCAGTGCAAAATTTATAGCCCATCCCGAATGTGAACCACATATCCTGGAAATGGCAGATTATATTGGGAGCACCAGTGGATTATTGAAGTTTACCATGACCGATCCTTCCGAGGAGTATATCGTGGCCACAGAGGCTGGTATATTGCACCAGATGGAATTAAAATCACCCCATAAAACTTTTATCCCTGCCCCTCCGAATAACCAGTGTGCCTGCAATGAATGCCCGCACATGAAGCGCAATACCCTGGAGAAGTTATATACCTGCATGAAATATGAACTTCCTGAAATCATTTTGCCCCAATGGGTCATTGAAAAAGGAAGGGCGAGTATTGACCGGATGTTGGACATCTCGCTTAAGGCAGGTCTGGTCACGGGTTAATTCCTTACCTTTCAATTAAACGTATTACCAACCTAATACCTGGGCAAAAATCAAAGGAGCAACTATGGTGGCATCGGATTCAATCACGAATTTCGGTGTATCCACTTCGAGTTTGCCCCAGGTGATTTTTTCATTGGGTACTGCACCTGAATAGGATCCATAACTCGTGGTGGAATCCGAGATTTGACAAAAATACCCCCAGCATTTGACATCGGTGCGTCGCATATCCTGATAAATCATAGGTACGACACAAATTGGGAAATCACCGGCTATACCTCCTCCAATCTGGAAAAAACCCACACCTATTTTCTCGGTGTTCTTAAGATACCAGTCAGCCAGGAACATCATGTATTCTATCCCGTTTTTAACCATGGTAGGCTGATAATCCTCTTCGATACAATGACCAGCAAACATATTACCGGTGGTACTGTCCTCCCATCCCGGCACGATAATCGGTAGATTTCGTTCACAAGCTGCTATCAACCAGCTGTTTTTTGAATCAATTTCAAAATATTTCTCCAGGGACTTATTTCTCAGGATCTGGTATACAAATTCATGAGGGAAGTATCGTTGACCAGTGGCTTTTGCATCATTCCATACATCGATCAGGCTTTGTTCCATACGGCGCATCGCCTCCATTTCAGGGATACAGGTATCGGTAACGCGATTAAAATGTTGTTCGAGGAGCTCCAATTCTTGCTCCGGGGTCAGATCCCGGTAGTTGGGGATGCGTTTGTAATGCGAGTGGGCCACGAGGTTAAATATATCTTCCTCCAGATTGGCCCCGGTGCAGGTAATGATGTCCACCTTGTCTTGACGTATCATCTCGGCCAGCGATTTGCCCAGTTCGGCGGTACTCATAGCTCCTGCCAGAGTAACCATCATCTTGCCGTCGATATCCAGGTGATGCTGATAAGCCCTGGCGGCATCCACTACTGTTGCGGCATTAAAATGCTTAAAATGATGTTCAATAAATTTAGTGATGGGACCCGTACTCATGTTCTAATGGTTTAAACTTAAAAAAATCAATAACCTAGAATTTTCAGCATATCATCAGCCTGTTGTTCTTCGAGGTACACACGGTCGACCAGATTGCCTTGCTCATCCCGGTCCACCAGGATGTGTTTAGGGCTTGGTATCAGACAATGTTTTATACCTCCATATCCACTCAGGGCGTCCTGATACGCCCCGGTATGAAAAAACCCTAAATAAAGGGGTTCCGCATCATTTTTTGAAAAGGCGGGCATATAGACCTGATTTTCGTGGACTTCACTGTTGTAGAAATCGGAATTATCACAAGTAATACCCCCGATATTGACCCGGGTAAAATCATTATACCATTTGTTGATAGGCAAGAGGATAAATCGTTCGGCAATACCCCAACTGTCCGGCAAGGTATTCATCAGCGAATTATCGATCATATACCACAATTCGGAGTCATTTTGTTGTTTTTGGCCAATAACCGAAAAAACAATGGCTCCGCTCTCCCCTACGGTGTATTTGCCAAATTCCGAGAAAATATCAGGCTCGGGTATGCCTTCATCCTGGCAGGCGATTTTGATTTGCTTGACAATCTCATTGATCATATAGCTGTAATCGTATTCGAATCCCAGCGAATTTCGAATGGGTAACCCACCTCCAATATCAATGGCGTTGAGTTCAGGACAGATTTTTTTTAGTTCGCAGTACGTTTTCAGGACTTTTTTAAATTCACCCCAATAATAGATGGTATCCTTAATTCCCGTATCTACAAAAAAATGCAGCATCTCCAGTTTAAACTTAGGATTATTGGCCAATCGGTCTTTATAAAACTGAATAGCTTCACTGTTACGGATACCTAACCGGGAGGTATAGAATTGAAAATTCGGTTCTTCCTCGGTGGCTATCCGCAATCCGATCTTGCAACCGTTTTCAATGTGATCCTCATAAATTTTGAGTTCCTCTTTATTATCGAGGATCGGTATTACATTTTTAAATCCTTCATTGATCAGCTTACAGATTTTCTTGCCATAATCACCGGCTTTGTATCCATTACAAAGGATGATTTCATTTTTATCCAGCTGATTCTGCATGTGCAATTTGCGGATCAGGTCAATATCAAAGGAACTGGAAGTCTCCAGGTGGGCACCGTTTTGCAGTACTTCCTCAATGATAAACCGGAAATGACAGGATTTGGTACAATAACAATAATAGTATTGACCATTATAACCGACATTTTTCATGGACCGGTTGAAAAGGTTTCTGGCCCGTTTAATCTGTGCCCCGATCCGGGGCAAATAAGTCAGTTTCAGCGGAGTGCCGTATTTCCTGATTAAATGGATCAGCGGAATGCCATTAAAGTCCAGGTATCCGTTTTCGATATCGAAGCTTTCCTGTGGAAAATAAAAGGTCTGCTCGATAAGATCAAAATACCTGTTTTTCATCTATCCAAATTGGTTCAATTTAAAAGTCTGGCAAAGGTAATTTTTTGAAAAAACAATTGTCACTTTCAACGGAAAAAATAAAAGTTTTTTTATACCCCCTCATTCCCGCTTGAATAATCTCGTTTATCCCGACTTTATTGAATGAATCTTAAACCGTATAAAGCCAAAATTTTCTGCAGCAGGATCCGGGCCATCTTCAATTTCGATTCCTTGGTCCAGCCGGCTATATGAGGCGAAAGTATGACGTGTTTCATTTCATAGAGTTGCCGGTACAGGGCATCTTCTAACGGAGAAAAGTATGGTGGTTTTTCATTTTCAAACACATCCAGACATGCACCACCAACCTGACCTGAGGCTAAAGCATCGACCAAAGCAGTGGTATCTATGACCCTGCCACGGGATGTATTGATCAGGACCACACCAGACCTGCAGCCGGTTAAAAACGCCTGGTCACAATAATGATGAGTTTCCTCCGACCAGGGCAGGTGAAAACTAATGATATCCGCCTGAGCCTGAATTTCCTCTTTGGAAGATTCAGTGATCCCCGATACGATGGCTTCCAGGTTATGAAGGTACTTATCGTGTGCCAATATGCTCATCTCCATCCCTGCCAGTTTTTTTGCAAACTGGCTTCCGGTATAACCAAATCCGATTATACCAATGGTTTTACCACTGAGTTCCCATCCTCTGCGGGCCTCCCTTTGCCATTGTTTTTTCCGAACGTCCTGGTCGGCCCACACCAATTGATTGGACAAAGCCAACAACATACCCAATGCATGTTCCGCTACAGCATTGTTGTTCCCCTCTGGAGAAAAATACATTTTAATATTACGGGAAGCGGCGTAATCCTGATCAATTACTTCCCGCCCGGAACCCAATCGGGCAATAAATTCCAAGCGAAGTGCCTGGTCAATAAAATTTTTATTACACTGGATTTTGCTGTTAATTACCAGACCTTCAAAATCCGGAATTATCCGGGTCGTTTCCTCATAATTGATAGAAGGTTGGTAATCCACCTCAAAACCATAATGGCGCAACTGGTCCACCAATACCGGGTGTACATCATCTGTGATTAGAATCCTGGTTGTCCGCATCCGGGTCAAAATTAAAAAATTGTGGTTTCCAGTCCTTTATTTAATCTGATACTAAACAGTTGGTTTAGTAAAATCTCCCCTACTAAGTTTTATCTTTGCGCGATTTTTAATAACCAAACCACCTGCATAAATGCCCCGGGATCAATCCATCAAATCAGTACTTATCATCGGCAGCGGACCTATCATTATTGGACAGGCCTGCGAGTTTGACTATTCTGGTTCACAAGCATCCCGATCCCTCCGGGAGGAAGGTATCGAGGTCTCCCTGATCAATTCCAATCCAGCGACCATCATGACGGACCCGGTCACGGCTGATCATATCTACTTATGGCCATTGACTGTCGAAAGTTTAATTAAAATATTGGAAGAAAGGCAGATCGACGCTGTTTTACCTACTATGGGAGGACAGACTGCTTTAAATCTGGCTGTAGAGGCTGACCTGCAGGGTGTCTGGCAGCGATTTGGGGTTAAACTCATAGGGGTTGATATTGCAGCTATTGAATTGGCTGAGGACCGGGAAAAATTCCGAAATCATGTCAAAAGTCTGGACATGGTTGTGCCTCCATCCCACATCGCGAATTCTTTTCTGGAAGGCAAAAATGCCGCCCAAAAAATAGGTTTCCCCCTGGTGATCAGGCCTTCCTACACGCTCGGTGGAACGGGAGGTGGTATTGTGATGAAGGAAGATGAATTAGACGAAGCCCTTCGGAGGGGCCTGGATGCCTCACCGACCCATGAAGTATTGGTAGAAAAAGCAGTCCTGGGTTGGAAAGAATTCGAACTGGAGTTATTGAGGGACCTCAACGATAGTGTCGCCATAATCTGTACTGTAGAAAACATGGACCCGATGGGGATCCACACCGGAGACAGCATCACGGTTGCTCCTGCAATGACTCTTTCGGATACCGCCTTTCAAAAAATGCGCACCGACGCCATTCGGTTAATGCGGTCGATGGGCAATTTTGCAGGTGGTTGTAATGTACAATTTGCACTGAATCCAGAAACTGAAGACTTAATTGTCGTAGAGATCAACCCCAGGGTCTCCAGGTCCTCAGCCCTCGCCTCCAAGGCAACTGGTTATCCTATTGCCAAAATCGCTGCCAAACTGGCCATTGGATATCATTTGGACGAACTGAAAAATCAAATCACCAAGACCACTTCAGCCTACTTTGAACCCTCGCTGGATTATGTAATCGTTAAAATGCCACGATGGGACTTTGAAAAATTTGCTGGTGCCGATCACAAATTAGGGTTACAAATGAAATCTGTCGGTGAGGTTATGGCTATAGGACGGAGCTTCCTGGAAGCACTGCAAAAGGCCTGTCAGTCTCAGGAAAACCGGAGGATGGGTCTGGGAGCAGATAAAAAAGAATGGATACAAACCCAGGACATTCTCAAAAGGCTTGAAATCGCCTACGATGACCGGGTTTATCGCATAAAGGATGCGTTGAGACTGGGTGTGCCCGAAAAAACCATTCATAAAATGACGCAGATTGATCCCTGGTTTATCAAACAGATCAAGCGCCTGGTCAAAATTGAAGACGAATTGATGCGGTATAATGTAGCAGAGGATATCCCTGAAGCATTTTTACGCGAAATGAAACAAATGGGCTACTCTGACGGCCAAATTGCATGGTTGCTTCGGATCAATGAAAAAGATGTAACCCGTCATCGGATGAAGTTAGGGGTCACCCGGGCTTTTAAGATGGTGGATACCTGTGCCGCCGAGTTTGAAGCCAAGACCCCCTACTTTTACTCTTGTTTTGATCAGGAGAATGAATCCATCCCCTCTGACAAAAAGAAAATTGTAGTCCTGGGCTCAGGGCCTAACCGAATCGGACAAGGCATCGAATTTGACTATTGTTGTGTCCATGGGCTGATAGCGATTAAAGAAGCAGGCTACGAATCCATCATGGTAAATTGTAATCCGGAGACCGTTTCCACCGATTTTGATATTGCCGATAAACTTTATTTTGAACCCGTATACTGGGAACATTTAAAAGAAATATTGGATTTGGAAAAGCCCGAGGGAGTTATCGTCCAATTGGGTGGACAAACGGCACTCAAACTCGCCGAACAAATGCATGCTGAAGGCATCAAGATTATCGGCACCTCCTACAACAGTCTCGATGTGGCAGAAGACAGGGGAAGGTTTTCCGATTTGCTAAAAGAATTAAACATCCCTTATCCGGAATATGGAACGGCCAGAGATGCTGATGAAGCGCTGGCAGTGGCTAAACGAACTGGCTATCCGGTTTTGGTACGGCCCTCTTATGTGCTCGGAGGCCAGAAAATGAGGATAGTTATCAACGATGATGAACTGGAACACCACGTGCTCACCATATTTAAACATATGCCGGAAAACAAAGTGCTTATTGATCAGTTTTTAGAGCGTTCGAAAGAAGCAGAGATCGATGGCATTTTCGATGGAGATGAGTTTCATATCATGGGTGTAATGGAACACATAGAACCCGCAGGAATCCATTCCGGTGACAGTAATGCCGTATTGCCACCGTACAGTCTTTCAGAGGCGGAGATCGCTACCATGTCATTTTACGCGGAAAAGATTGCCCGAAATTTAGAAATCCGCGGGCTCATCAATATTCAATTTGCGATCAAGGACCATATGGTTTATGTCATCGAAGCCAACCCGAGAGCTTCACGCACCACACCATTTATCGCCAAAGCATACCAGGTGCCTTACCTGAATATTGCAACACATGTGATGTTGGGCACCAAAAAATTAAAGGATTTTGAAATCATCAAAAATCTAAAAGGCTATGCGATTAAGGTCCCGGTATTTTCATTTGACAAGTTTCCTCATGTTGACAAACAGCTGGGGCCTGAAATGAAAAGTACCGGGGAGGCCATCTATTATATAAAGGATTTAAAGGATCCCTTTTTCCGCAAACTGGTCAGTGAGGCCAGTATGTATTTAACCCGATAGGTATTTATCCGATGTGGCGGAAATCCTCAAATATTTTCAAACAATCGGTTGTAAAATCTAAGCTTCCTGGAAGCAAGAGCCGTCTTATTCTTATATTTGCAGACCTGAATATGGGGCATTAGCTCAGCTGGCTAGAGCGCTTGCATGGCATGCAAGAGGTCATCGGTTCGACTCCGATATGCTCCACCAATACCCTATGTTTGTCACTTACATCATTTATAGTACCAAACTGGACCGA
>JAWXBI010000062.1:0-17729 GCA_034439915.1 Saprospiraceae bacterium
AAGTAATTTGTTCCATACCATAATTTACCCAAGACAAACAATTTTACAATTTAGCAATTCAACAATTTAGCGATCAGCGGTCAGCGATCGGTTGAAAATATTGAGTTAAGTAATTTGTTCCATGCCATAATTTACCCAAGACAAACAATTTTACAATTTAGCGATTCAACAATTTTAGCGATCAGCGGTCATTAAAACAATGGATTTTGGAGAGTGATTTGTACTTATTGATTGTTAATTGACTATTAAATGTTGACTAATGTTTTTCACTTCAACATTCCCGATTTTTGAAACCCTACCTGAATTTTTACCTTTTCTCAGAACCTCAATTCCCAACCAGGCTTGCCCACAATCATTGTGAAGGATACAATCCTTTAAAAACAAATCTGCTCCCGGGTGCACAGTGATTTTTGAACCGGATGGCATTGAAACTCTGCCTTGGATAGTGAGTGATCCACCTGGTAAAATTTCCAAATCACTCTCCAGATCGTGGGCCCCCTGCCACTCCACAGTATCCCGGATGGTTATTTTATTTTCCCGGATGTAGCGGCACCAATTTTTAATCAATAAGTTCCTTGCCGGATTGTAAATATTGGACAGGCTTTTATGTATTATCCCGACCTGACACGGCGATAAGGCGCTTTGCCAGGCATTATAATCCATCATATTATTGGAAGTTCTACCGACACATCCGGGTTCCTCAATCACCCAACAATTGTTCGAATGTAATGGAGTATCCTCGCATCCATCGCTCATCCAGGCGTGATACAACCCCAATACATGGCCTACCTCATGATTAAAAGTTCCCCTGACATTCCACTCACTGAGTTTGTTTTCATAGATGCCGGAAATTTTTATGGCATTGCCCAGAGCAATACCAACACAACCCGATTTATAGGTTTTCGATTTGGCACTATCCGGATGGTGCGGCAGGATAAATAGGTTAAGTATAGAATCCAATCCGACCGCATATTTATCAATCACTTCTCCATCAGAATTATTGCGACGCGCCCCCATGTGGATATAATAATACAATTGGTCATCGTAATGGTGGTAGATTCCATCATCACCCGGCCCTAAACCGGTCAATACATATTTTATATTAACCGGTATCACCGGGATCGTATTTTCTGCCGGCAACCACAATTTGATATTGGTATCAAACAGGATTTGCATGACGTGCAACAAATCCCGGACAAAAGTCCTGCTCCGCGGTTCATCAAAATTTTTACTGCTGTCCGAAGAATTCATAAAATGAAAATTCACCCTCAGATACCGGACTGGTGTATGGTGCATGTGGAGGGTGTCCGGAATAAACGCACCCGGGTCAGCAGGAGAAAAAAGTTTTCTTTTCGATGAGACTAAACCGGATCCGGTAACTATATTATCCGGATCTATAAAAGCGGAAATCAATTTTTTAGAACATCCACCAAAAAAAAGAATGGAAAGAATCCAAAAGTATTTCATCGTTAATTGTTCACGGGCATTACATATTTAAACCCCCGCAAATACTGATGACCTGTCCGGTGATGTATTTTGAAGCGTCTGAAGCCAGGAAAGCAGCCAGGTCCGCCACTTCTTCTGCTGAACCAAATCGTTTTATAGCCAGGGAAGCAAAATATTGTTCCTTGGTTTTTTCATCCAGGGCATGAGTCATATCCGTCTCGATAAACCCGGGAGCAATGGCATTGCATCGTATACTCCGGCTACCGATTTCTTTGGCAATTGATTTAGTAAAACCGATCATACCGGCTTTCGACGCGGCATAATTGGCCTGCCCTGCATTGCCAAAGACCCCGACCACCGAAGTCATATTGATGATGGAGCCGGAGCGGGCACTCAGCATCGGCTTAAGTACATGTTTGGTCAGGTTAAAAGCAGATTTGAGATTGATGCGAATCACTTCATCCCATTGTTCTTCCGTCATGCGAAGCATCAGGGTATCTTTGGTAATCCCCGCATTATTGATCAATATATCGATCTTGCCAAAATCGGTGAGCACTTGTTTAATCAGGTGCTCCGCCTGACTAAAAGAAGCCGCATCGGATTGATAAGCTATCACCTTGGCCGGACTGAGAGAAGCCGTCAGCGCATTGGCCTTTTCGGAAGATGAAGAATAGGTAAACGCTACAGAAGCACCGAGGGCAACGAATTTTTTCACCAACGCTTCTCCTATCCCCCTGCTCCCCCCGGTGATTAGTGCCACCTTGTTTTCCAAACTATTCATATTTAAAAATTGCGGTTAAAGATAATAATCCTTTGATTTCAAATTTTGATGATCTGTATATACTCCTTTTAAACAGTCAAAAGTTAAAAAAATATTACCATTTAATCAATCGATCCCAATGAGGTTAAGATCAAGTTAAGCCGTTCGAAAAATGCTCAGGTATGCAACCTGTGTAGTTATTTTTGGTCTTTGGAGTTTTAGTCTTTAACCAGGCTATTTTCCTACTCTTCTTGCATGAAAAATTTCCTGACCGTATTGATTTGGAGTGCCGCCATGTGGATCAGCCCAGCTGTGTTTGCCGCGGATCCTTTGCCCAGGGAATTAAAAGCGATAAAATGTATAGACGTACCTGTGATCGACGGGATACTCAATGATCAGGCCTGGAAACAGGCCTCGGAACTGAATAACCTTGTGGAGTTTCGGCCTCAGATTGGCGAGAAGGAATTGCCTGAGGAACGCACGGTGGCCTTCCTTATGTATAACGACAAAGGCATTTATTTCGGAGGGCACTGTTTTGAAAAATCTGTGGACAATATCTCCAAAGAGCTGGTAGGTCGTGACGGTTTTGGTGCCAATGATTATATCGGCATTATTTTCGACACGTACCAGGACAATATCAATGGTTTCGAATATTTTGTCACTCCCCTGGGTGAACAACGGGATGCCAAGATGTCCCAGGCTGGCAATAGCAATAATAGAGGAGAAGATTTTGGCTGGAATGCCGTATGGACCAGCGCCACTAATATCCACGATAAAGGATGGGATTTTGAAATTTTTATTCCATTTTCGGCCATCCGCTTCGGCAAGGATGAAGTACAGGATTGGGGACTCAATATTACCCGGAGAAGGAGAAAAACAGAAGAACAATTTACCTGGAATCCAATCGATCCTACCAAAAGTGGCTTCCTCACCCAAGAAGGATATTGGAGAGGGTTAGAACATATTAAACCTCCGATACGACTTCAGTTTTCCCCGTATTTTTCCATATATGCCAATCACTATCCTTCTGCTTCACCGGAGATTAAAGACTGGACCAGCCAAATCAATGGTGGCCTGGATATAAAATATGGAATCAATCAGGCATTTACCCTGGATGCTGTACTCATACCGGATTTTGGACAGGTACAAAGTGACAATCAGGTATTAAACCTTTCTCCCTTTGAGGTTAAGTTTAATGAAAACCGAAACTTCTTTAGTGAAGGGACCGAATTATTTAATAAGGGGGGACTGTTTTATTCCAGGAGAATAGGAGGGACCCCACTTCATTTATACCGGGCTTATGATCGGTTGTCCCCGGAAGAACAGGTGATTAAAAATCCTTCCGAATCCAAATTGATCAATGCCTCGAAAATATCAGGGCGCACCCAAAATGGCCTGGGAATCGGCTTTCTGAATGCTATTACCAAAGCCCAATATGCCTTAGTGGAAAATTTTAATTCTTTGGAAACCCGGGAGGAACTAACTAATCCGCTGACGAATTACAATGTAATTGTACTGGACCAGACGTTTAAAAACAATTCGTCCATTTCGCTGATCAATACTAATGTCATGCGGGACGGCCGGGACTACGACAGCAATGTCGGCGCGTTTTTATTTGATTTTAACGATAAATCCAATACCTGGAATGTAAATGGCAAATTCGGTCTTAGTACCTATTTTGATAAAGCATCTGATAACAAACCTGGAAAAAGCCTTAACCTGGGGTTTGGTAAAATAAGCGGCAGGTTTAATTTCAGGCTATGGCAGGAATATGCCGACGCCCGTTACAGTCACAATGACCTGGGTTATTTTACAAACAATAATTATCTGACTTACGGCACTAATATGAGTTACCGGATTGTAAAACCAAAAGGATGGTACAACCGGGTTAATTTTAATTTTAATGCTTCTGGTTCTCATCTCGCTTCCCGGATCGGCAATATTGCGACCAAATACCAGTTTTCCAATTTTAATATGAATATCAATGCCCAGGCAAAAAATTTAATGTTTGTCGGTTTTTTCACTGGTTTTAATCCACAACGCAATGATTTTTATGAACCCAGGGTTGTTGGGCAGTATTTGCGACGTGGATCGAGAGTGCATGGAGGTATATGGTTAGAAACCAATCAGGCAAAAAAATATTCTGTATATACTGAAGTATTTGCAGCCCGGTTTATTAATTTTTACAGCGGTCGATTTATGGAAGCCAATTTGACGCAGACCTATCGTTTCTCTTCAAAGTTTTCTATAAGTTATCAGATGAGTGTGGAACCTGTGCGCGATGGTATTGGCTATGCCAGCCTTCATACTTCCGGCACCGTGGTCATCGGAAAAAGGAACATCCATACCGTTTCCAATGTATTCAGCACCAAATACAATTTTAATACTAAGATGGGCCTTAATCTTCGAGTCAGGCATTATCAAAGCGGGGTCTATGTCAAGTCATTCTATGCTTTACAAGCTGACGGAGGTTTGAACCCAATCAACGATTATAACGAAAACGCGGATCAAAACGTCAATTTTTTTAATGTAGACATGGTATACACCTGGCAATTTGCCCCGGGTAGTTTTTTAAATCTGGTATGGAAAGATGCTGCTTTTACCAGCGAAGACCGGCTTGAATCAAAATATTTCAGAAATCTAAACGGGATATTCGACACCTTGCACAACAACAATCTGTCTTTCAAGGTGATTTATTTCCTGGATTACCTGCAGTTGAAAAAGGGCAACAGCTAATCCGGTTTATTTTTTTTAGCTGTCATTTTTACCCCGTTTTTTTAATGATTTTCCGGTTTATTGACTTCCGGATAGTACGACCTTTATTTATTTCAGATTTGTCCGGATAATCGGGGCGGGATGCCGTCCTCAAATATCGTTGTACCTTTGTGTCTTTGAAACGAGTTGTTTCAACATAATTTTATGGAGTGAATTTATTTGAGTCATTGGGTGTCGACCCCCAGTTAGCCAAAGCCGCCAAGGAGTTGGGCTTTGAAACCCCTACCGAAATACAAGACAAAGCCATCCCACTTTTATTAGCTGGTACCAAGGATTTTATTGGTCTTGCACAGACTGGAACCGGCAAAACGGCTGCTTTTGGCTTGCCTTTATTGCAACTGATTGATTCCACCAAAAAACACCCCCAGGCACTCATTATCTGCCCGACCCGGGAATTGTGCATGCAGATCAGCAAAGACCTGGTCAGCTACAAGAAGCATAAAACGGGTATCAATACCTGTGCCGTCTATGGCGGTGCTTCCATTGTGGATCAGCTCAAGGAAATAAAAAGAGGTGTACAGGTTGTAGTAGCTACTCCGGGGAGATTGATTGATGTCATTGAACGAAAGGCTATAGACTTGTCCCACATCCGATATGTGGTTTTGGATGAAGCAGATGAAATGCTCAATATGGGGTTCCGGGAAGATATTGAATATGTATTGCAACACACGCCTGAGCGGCAAAGTATTTGGTTGTTCAGCGCCACGATGCCGGTTGAAGTGAAGGAAGTATCCAAACGGTTTATGAACAAACCGTTTGAAATCACGATCGGTAAACTCAATACGGCTAATGCCTCCATCGACCATCAGTATTTTATGGTCTTGCACTCCAACCGGTATGAAGCACTTAAACGATTAATCGATTTTAATCCGGGTATCTATGGGATTATTTTTACACGGACCAAATTAGATGCTCAGAATATATCAGAAATGTTGGTTCGCGAAGGCTACGATGTCGAAGCCTTACATGGTGACCTCACCCAGGCCCAGCGCGATAAAGTAATGACCAGGTTCAGAGCCAAACAACTTCAATTGATTATTGCTACGGATGTTGCCGCCAGGGGGATAGACGTCAAAGGCATGTCCCACGTAATCAATTATGAATTGCCGGACGATCCGGAAATATATACGCATCGCAGTGGCCGTACAGGCCGTGCAGGTTTGAGTGGAATTTGTATGAGTATTGTCACTCCCAGGGAAAAAGTAAGAATTGATCAAATTGAACGATTCGTCAAAACACCATTCCATAAACTGGATATTCCTTCAGGCACAGAAGTTTGCCGCAAACAGTTTTTCCATTTCATCGACAAGATGTTTGCCGCAGATGTTACGCACAGCGACTATGATACTTATTTACCGGCTTTAAAAGAAAGATTTGCCAATGTGGACAAAGAAGAAATCCTGAAACGGATGGCAGCCCTTGAGTTTAACCGGTTTCTGCAGTATTATGAAAATGCCGCTGACCTCAATATGAAACGGGAAGATCGGTCGGTGCGGGGAAAAGAAAGGTCCAGAAAAGAAAGCGACGGTGGAAAAAGGAACGGAGATTTTGGTAGGACGGGGATTAAATACAAAAAACTATTTGTCAACCTGGGCCAGAAAGATGGTTTTTACAAAGCCTCCTTTCTGCAATTTATCCTTGACAGCAGCAACCTGAAAAAAGAAACCCTGGGTCGCATTGATATGAAAAACCTCAGCAGCATTATTGAAATCGAAGGTCCTTCAGCGAATAAAATGATCAAGGCCCTCGATGGTAAAATGTATAAGGGCAGGAAGATAAAAATGAATGAGGATTAGATATCGGACAAACCTGGCAGGTTTGACAGGTAATTACAGGACAAACCTGCCAGGTTTGTCCGAAGTCCTATACCTTTCATGTTCAGTTATAAAATTCTCCAGACCTCCAAAAAGGGATAAAACTTCTTGTTTTGAAATCATTCCGGGATCATTACCCACTATATTTTGATAAGAAGAATATTCCCAAGATGAATAGTGAGCAGTAAATCCATGATGAATCGGGTTTCGATGAATATAAAGTATAGTCCTTTTGATATCTCCACTGGTAATCTCCAACTTTTTCTTGAAACTTTTTAAAAACAACGACCCTCTTCGATGGAATAATTTATTAAAAGATTTGGTATAGGAATTGAATAAATCGGAAAACCCTTTGAACGTTTTTGCAATCCGATTCTTTCGTCTTGATCAGGAAATGAAAATGATTTGGCATCAGGCAGAACGCCAATACTTCCGATGCCGGAAGTATATATTTCCCAGTTTTTTTTAGGAAAAAATAAAAATTTCCATCATCTATGAACAGGTCTTCATATCCATTTGCATGGTTATAGATGTGGTAATAGTGGTTCATGCAATTAAAATTAGGACAAACCTGGCAGGTTTGTCCGGTATTTTCAGGACAAAAACGTGCCAGGTTTGTCCAGCCCTATAACAACTTTGCCTTCGCCCGATACTCATCCAATGCCTCATGCAACCTATCCATGGCAGTATGGTCGCCTACATTATGGGAGGGATGGATATAGAGTTTGACTCCCCGGCCTTCCAAAATTTCAGCTACGGTAATTATGGTCAGCCAAACGGTGGTTACAAACGCTAAGGTGGATACCGGCCCGACTTTGTCTACATGATGTTTTAAGGATACCGCCGCATCTTCCAGCGGTGCACAGGAATCGACTACGATATCAGCCACCTCAAACAAAGACTTACCGGATGAATGCCGGGTCTGTTTTACTTTTGAAGCTTCAGCCGAACCATACGCGATGACCTTCATCCCCCGTCGTTTGGATTCGAGTGCGACGTCGATATTGAGGTTGTTGATCCCGGAATGAGAAAAGATCCACATACAATCGCGGGAATCAAAATCATAACTCCTCATGATTTCCTGGCCATATCCTTCTGTCCGTTCGAGGAATAAAAACTGGTGGATACCCATGTCTCCGGTGATGTGCGTAAAAAACGAAAGTGGTAATTCAATGATCGGATGAAACCCCACAAACCCACCTATCCGGGGATACATTTCTTCCACGGGAATGGTGGCATGTCCACATCCGAAGGTATGGACCCAGCGGCCTGATTCGATACTATCCGCCATGGTCTCCGCTGCCTTCTTGATATGCTCCAATTGGGTGTCCTCGATCACATCCATTATGTGTTTTGCCTGTTTGATCCATTGTAAAGCCAGCATAATTTATATCTTTTAATTTTTTAGTTTATTTTGATTTATCCGGAGAAAGGCAACCAGGAGCAGGAACATGCTTACAATACAAATCCATTGGGCGAAGAGCAAGGTGCCTATACCTTTGCCTTGTATTAAAAAACCCATGATATAATTTATCAGCATATTTCCGGTCAGGGCCAGCGCGAGGGCGATACTAAAAGCCGTGCCTGACCATTGAACAAATAATTCGGCAACATAGCCCAACATGATCGGGAATCCCGCAGCCATACCCATTCCAAGAAGTATAGCCCCTGTAACCAATACGATATACCCCGTGCCCCCATACAAAAAACATACCCCAATGAACTGGAGAATCAGGGAGAGCATAAAAACCCGCGAGCTTGAATACACTTTTAAGGCTTTTCCGAGGATCAAACGCGCTACGGTCAGGGATAAGACTAGGGCAGAGAGTGCAAACAAAGCTTGTTCCCTGTTTAATCCCTTATGATTTTCTATAAAAGTGCTTAACCAGTTGTTGGACAGTCCTTCGTTGCCTGAAGAAAAAAATAAAAAAAAACCTGCCAGCAGTAAGCTCTTCGATTTGATCAATGGCAGTGCCTGGCTCAATGAAAAACCCGTCGCCAATTTAGGTTGGGGAAAACGTATAGAAACAAAAACCAAAACCACCAGTACTATAGCCCACCCTATCCAGGATATGATTTGCTGAGGGCTGAGGTGATTTTTTAAAATATTGATCAGGATGGGCATCGTCATCGCCCCCAGGCCATAAAATACGCCCAGTATGCTGAGATGAGCCCCTTTAGTTTGATCGCTGATGTCTGCTACAAGAGCATTCGTGGCCCCATTTAATACCCCCCCACCCAATCCAATCATGAATACAGAAAGCATCAATAAAGTGGGTTGATTTCCATAGGCGATACTTTCAAAACCAAGGAGTATAATCAACGCATTTGATATCAATAAACCACGATATCCGTATCGATCGGCCACCGGGCCGAAAATCAAAGAACCCGCCAGGATACCCAAAGGCAAAATGGAAAACATCGAACCGGCTTGAATATCTGTTAGTTTATAACGTGTGATCAGCTCCGGAAGAGTAGAACCCAGCGTAATCATTACAATACCAAACAGCAGCATACCCAGGCAGGCTGCAAAAAAAACCTGGCGAGCATTAATCTGTTTCATTTTCCGGTTTCCTGTTTTTATCCGCAAAATAAGCTGCTCCGATGAGGCCGGCTTCATCACCTAGTTGTGAATTTAAAAATTGCACTTGTTGAATACTGATAGGTTGGGCCCATTTTTTTGCTTCTTCATAAATATTGTCAATAAAATGACGGCCCGGACCAAAGACCCCACCACCAAATATGATTTTTTCGGGATTGAATATACTCACCAGATTGGCACAAGCCATACCCCAATATTGAATGGCCTCCTCCAGCACCTGAATGGCAAGCGGATCCCGGGAAGCCCATGAAGTAAAAACTTCTTTGGCGGTAAACGGTTCTGGATTTGAACTCCCCTTTTTTAATTTATATTTTTCACCAGCCTGATAAGCCAGGCCAAAACCAGAGGCATGGGATTCAAAACAACCCCTTTCCTTATAAATAGGTAAATAATCGGGGTTTAAAGCCATCCATCCAACGGCTCCCGCGATATCGTTTTGACCCCTGAGAATTTGACCTTCTACCAGGATACCCGCTCCAATTCCTGTACCTACAGCTAAAAAAATGGCATTCCTGTTCCCTTTTGCAGCACCTTGCCAGATTTCACCCATCAGGTGACAGGACCGATCGCTTTCAATTTCTATTGGGGTATTGGAACCCATCCGGTCGGTCAGGTAAGTTTTTAAGGGGAATTTTTCCCAACCGTTGATATTAGGCGCCCACACCTCCCCTGAACGATAAGCTATCCCCGGTATTGAAATACCTATACCTCCGACCCTGCTATGATGATCAGTGAATGATTTGTCGATCAGCAATTGGATCAATTCATAAATCTTATCAGCTACTTGTGCCCCTTCATCACCCTGCACAGAAAGTTTGGTCTTATAATCCAACTTCCCCTGGTCGCTGACAATCGCCCCGGCCAATTTGGTACCTCCCAGATCAATTCCTATAAAACTATGCAAGGATTTATGATTTAATTATAGGCGATTCATAATTTATTCCTGACCACTAACCACTGCTGACTGCTGACTGCTGATGAACTATCCACTGTCCACTGTCAACTTTCAACTGATGAACTGTCAACTGACGACTAACTGTCCACTTTCAACTGTTGCACTGACGACTGTTCCACTGACGACTGACTACTAATTCACCACCTTCAATACCCAGGCATATTTCCCTTTCAATCTTTTTGGCAGGGTAACCAGATAATCTCCATTGGACAATTGAGTCCACGCCAAAGGTTTTTTAACCCCTAACATTTGTATTTCAGATCCTGATTTTGGAGCAATATCTTTTATCGTAGCCGTCGCTCCGGAAAATTGGTCGGCAATCACAAAAGTATACTGATCATTTTTACTAACCGTAAATTTAAAATGGTCCCCTTCTTTATAATTTTTTCGGCTTTTGGTGTTATAAATAGCCTCTCCATTGGTCTTGAGCCATTTGCCCATCTCTTTTAATCGTTTGACACTTTCACCCGGGATCAACCCTTCGGCAGTCGGCCCAACATTAAGTAAATAATTTCCCCCCTTGGCTGCTACATCGATAAGGTTAGCGACTAATTTATCAGCGGGTTTCCAATTGTGGTCGTTGATTTTGAATCCCCAGGTATCATTCATGGTCATACAGGATTCCCAGTCGTAATCCGATGTGCCTTCCAGAATTTCTTGTTCGGGCGTACCAAAATCACCGGCAGCGTCTTCTGTCTTATTCATACCTTGCATGCCTTTTCTGCCTTTACCCACCCGGTTGTTGATAATCATTTCCTGGTCCAGGTTTTTGATAAAATGGTATAAATCCTTGCCTTGTTCTTCTGTCCATTCCGGTATCCATTCTCCATCAAACCACATTACACCGGGGTTGTATTTGGAGATCAATTCCTGAATTTGCGGTTTTAAATAGGTTTCCCTGTATTTGTTCCAGTCCGGATTTTCCGTGTTTTGATGAGGATAATCTTTTTTGGATTCCGCATCCGGCTGATGCCAATCCATGATTGAATGGTAAAAACACAATCGGATGCCTCCAGCTTTACAAGCATCGTTTAATTCCTTCAGAATATCTCTTTTAAATGGTGCTGCGTCCATGATATCGTATTCCGTAACCTGAGAATCCCAGAGGCTAAATCCATCGTGGTGTTTAGATGTGATGACAATATATTTGACACCGGCTTGTTTGGCTATGTCAACCCATTTTTTAGCATCAAATTTTACAGGATTAAACTGGGCCACATAACCTTCATATTCCGGGATTGGAATTTTGGCGTTGTGCATGATCCATTCACCGATGCCTTTAACCTCGGTGCCCTTATATACACCAGCAGGTATAGCATAAGCGCCCCAATGAATAAACATTCCGAAACCCGCGTCCCTCCACCAGGACATTCTGCGATCCCGCTCGGCTTTTGATTCCTGAGTCTGGGCTGACATGGACAAACTGATCAGGCATATAAAAAGAGTCACTAATTTTTTCATATTCACTTTAAATTACACTACTAAGATAGTGAGAATAAGATGATTGCGGTTGAAGAGGAAAAAAGTTCAGCTTTTGTACACAATCTCCACTTGCCCCGTGACCAACCTGGATACCGGACATTTGGGCAATAGGCTGATCATTCTGGATTTTTGCTCTTCATCCAAAGGGCCTTCCAATTCTAAATGCTGATGGATCCTGTGGAATACGCCAGTGCCGCCTTTAATTTCTTCCAACCTCAGGGTTAATATGATTTTTTCTACAGGCCATTGTTTGCGGTTGGCGTACATCCGGAGGGTCACCACCCCGCAGGTCCCTACAGCGGATAAAAGCAATTCGCCGGGGGAAGGCCCTGTATCACCGCCGTTATTGTGTTCAGGCTCATCCGCATACCAGGTATGCAGACCATTGCTGCAGGAGCAGCGGAAAGGCTGGTCCTGAGATTCAATACTGACTATTCTGGCCATACTATTAATTTAAAAATGGATTATAAATACGCTCATGACCTATGGTCGTTGTGGGGCCATGTCCCGGGTATACTTTTACATCATCCGGCAATTTTAATATTTTCCCGTGGATGTGCTGCAGAAGCTGCTGATGGTTGCCGCCGGGCAAATCAGTTCGTCCTATGGATTCAAAAAAAATAACATCGCCGGCTATCAATATTTTTTGACCGGGATCATACATACAAATACTGGCCGGAGAATGTCCGGGAGCTGAGATTAATTGCCAGCACACTTCACCACAACAGATTTCTTCACCTTCCTGCATCAAAAAATCAGGTTCCGGAGAGGGTTCTGCCTGTACGCCATACATCTGGGCCACCGATATCAATCGAGCCAAAACCATCTCTTCGCCTTTGGGAATCCCAAGTGGTATCCCATACATATCCTTGCACCATTTATTGCCCAGCACATGGTCGATATGACAATGGGTATTGATGATTTGGGTAGGGTTGAGTTGGTGGCTTTTGATAAAAACTTCCAATTTTTTCCTTTCATTGCCGTCGCTTACCCCGGGATCTATGATCAGGCAACTGCCATCCTCTTCGGCCAGCAGATAGGTATTTTCGCTGAACGCATTAAAGATAAAAGAATGAATTTGAGTCATTTGGTGATGTAAAGGAAATACATTTTTACGATCCTTGCTAAACGGTTTATTTCGAAGGCCGGTGCTTTAAAAATAAAGTATGGAAATGGGTATCTTGAGCGCATGAAATATTTACTGGTGGTTTTATGGATGGGTTTGGTCTTGCAGCCATCGAACCGGCTGGTGGCGCAAGCCGACGCCAGGATAGAAAATTTGGTGCTTGGGCTTTCTGCTGAAAAATTCAATTATATGAATCCCGGGAAATTGGATAAGCTTAAACCTCTGCTCGATGAAAATCTGATTTTTATTCATTCCAATGGACTGACTGAAACCAAAGAACAAATGGTACAAAATCTGACAGATGGTAAATGGAATCTGCGGGGAGTAGAAGTAAAAGAAGCCTCCGTCCGGGTATTTAAAAACAATACAGCGATTATAACAGGAAAAGCATTGTTTCACGCAACTGCAGCTGGCAAAGATGTGGACCTCGATTTATATTATACCGAAATCTGGATGTTGGTCAATAAAAGCTGGTTATTGACCAGCCGGCATGCGCTCAAACTCTGAAGCGCGCTATTATAAAAAAACTCCCATGAGAAATCCATATCTCAATTTGCTTGGGACAGCGTGGAGATATGCCCGAGAAGAAAAAAAAAGATACCTCACTGTCTATAGTTTTTTTTCGATCACCAGCCTGATCAATGCCTCCAGGCCACTATTGTATGGTTGGTTTATTCCTGGTTTGGAGACTCAGGGTATTGCCATATTGAAACATTCCTGGATGTACATTTAGGCTTATATAGGTTTGAATTTTTTAGAGTAGTTGTTTCATGGACCGGCACGGGTAATGGAACGCAGCCTGGCTTTTAACCTGGGTAGAAATTTTAAGATGGAATTGTATCACCAGGCCTTGAACCTCCCGGTCAAATGGCACCAGGACCACCATAGCGGGGTGATCATCAACCGGATCCGTAAAGCCTATGAAGCGCTAAAAGAATTTTTCCAGGACGGTTTTATGTTTTTTTATGGCTTCTCCAAATTCATCTGGTCATTTGCCGCCATGCTATTTTTTTCCCCTTTATTTGGGGGCCTGGGATTATTATTGGGTATAGTGACCATCTGGATCATCTTTAAATTTGACAAACCGATCATCAAGCTCTTGCATGAAACCAATAAAAAAGAGCACCTGGTGTCTTCCACCTTGTTTGACAGTTTGTCCAATATCAATACCGTGATTACCCTCCGGCTGGAAGAGAGAATGAAAAAAAGTCTATTTGATCAGGTCCAGCAGGTGTGGCCTCCGTTTAGAAAAAATGTCGTCATCAATGAGTGGAAATGGTTTGTAGCCGACATGCTGGTAGTCCTGATTTATGGGCTGATCGTCATTGGATACATCATTCAACAGTATGAACCCGGTCAGATTTTTTTAGTGAGCGGACTGGTTACCCTGGTAGCTTATGTCAACCAGTTTACGAGTGTGTTTCATGACATTGCCTGGCAATACAACCAGATCGTACGATACAATACGGATGTGCTGTCTGTTGGGGAAATCCAAGGTGCGTATAAAAACTTGCACCCCATAGAATATAAAGAAGCCTTGCCTGACAAATGGACCCAACTTCAAATCAAAAAGCTCAATTTCTCCCACCATGTTACTTACAGCATGCATACAAAACGCACAGTCTCCATGACATAACCATTCAATTAAACCGCGGTAAACGGATTGCCGTGATCGGTGAAAGCGGCAGTGGAAAATCGACCTTGTTATCCGTTTTGAGAGGTTTGTATCCGGTGGAACCGCAGATAGAAATTCACAGGGAAAATCACGTTTACCATTCCCTGCAGGCTTTATTCGACAAGGTTACCTTGTTTCCGCAGGATCCCGAGATATTTGAAAATACCATCCGCTACAACATTACCCTGGGTTTGCCGGTGGGAGAAGATGAAATTGTAAAGGCATGCGAGGCAGCCTCTTTTCAGGAAGTCGTCCTCCAATTGCCTAAACAACTGGAAAGCAGCATCAAGGAAAAAGGGGTAAACCTGTCCGGTGGACAAAAACAACGGCTGGCCCTTGCCCGGGGTATACTGGCTGCACAGGGAAGCGACATCATATTAATGGATGAGCCGACCAGTAGTGTGGATCCTAAAACCGAGTTGATTATTTATCAGCGCTTATTTGAATTGGTTAAGGACAAGGTGATGATATCCGCCCTGCATCGATTACACCTGCTGGTGCATTTTGATTATATCTACGTCATCCATAATGGCCGGATAGCAGTACAAGGTAGTCTCGAATATCTTAAACAACATGGAAGTCTATTCCGGGATCTATGGAGCCATCAGGAAACAGAAAAATGATTCTGTTCAGCTTAAAGCCGCCTTATTATAGTATTTCCTGGCACTCATGGCTATAGGCAGTGCCACGCAGATAATCAATACAATAGCAGCCCGTATAGCCGTCTCCAGTTTGAATGGAACGATCGGTGCTTTCCAGGCAGAAAAGGGCAGGACGATAAGATTCATAACTAACCACACGATCAAACCATATACCACAGCATTGACCCAGATGCTCCGGTGAAAAAATTTTATTTTAGGATAAAAGCTGAAAAACAAAATGGTCCAGATGGATGCTATTAAAAAATGCAACAAGGCACCTTTGATATTCATGCCCATGCTGCCGTCCAGGGCACTTCCTCCATATACCCCGCCGGCGATATATTCCAATATTTTTTTAGGAAATTTCCCCCCGCTGCTGATCATATAGTTTATCGCTGCTCCGGCCAGGTCCAGGATGGCCGCGATCAATGCTGTAAAAAAAATAGTCCGGAGTAATCCCTTGTTTTTCATACATCACACTTATACCTACAAGGTAAGATTTTAAGTTTAAATGGTCAGATTCAGGCATACTATATTTGATAGTTGATTGCTTGTCTTTTTTCAAATTAATTTTCAAACATGTACTCACCTTTTTTCAGCCCGGTTTATAAACAAAAGCCCGCTGACTTAGCCATATGGGTTTCCCTGTTCGTTGTTTGTAATCTGATATACTCCCATGTTGCCGATGCCCAAAACATCAGGGTGGAGCCCCCTTCGTGGTGGGTGGGTATGAAAAATCAAAACCTTCAATTGATGGTTTATGGGGATAGTATAGCTTCTAAAATACCCACACTAAAATATCCCGGGGTCAGTTTAAGGAAGATATCCCGCTCAGAAAACCCCAATTATTTATTTCTCGATTTGTACATTGACCGTGCTGCACAGGCCGGCAGGTTTAAAATAAACCTGGAGCGGGACATTTCCATCGAATATGCACTTGAAAAGCGAATTCAGGGATCATCAATGAGGACCGGGTTTAATTCATCAGACGCCATTTACCTGATTACCCCCGATCGGTTTGCCAACGGAGATGCATCCAATGACGCAAGTTCTTTTGCGATCGAAAAACCTAACCACAAGGATATCAATGGGCGGCATGGAGGCGATATTAAAGGCATCAGTGACCACCTGGACTATATTCAAGACCTGGGGTTTACAGCTATCTGGAATACTCCTTTATTGGAAAACAATATGAATTCCACCAGTTATCATGGTTATGCAATTACCGATTTTTATAAGATAGACCCGCGTTTTGGTGACAATGAAACGTTCAGGCAATTGTCCCGCGATGCTAAATTGCGAGGTATCAAAACGATTTGGGATGTGGTGCTTAACCATTGTGGAAGTAATCACTGGTGGATGCAGGACCTTCCTTTTAAAGACTGGATCAATTTTGAAGGAAAATATATCAATACCAGCCACCGCCGGGAAACCAACCAGGATCCGCATGCTTCAAAATACGATACGGAATTAATGACCGCAGGCTGGTTTGTTCCCACGATGCCGGACCTCAATCCCCGCAATACTTTCCTGGCTAATTATTTAATTCAAAATACAATCTGGTGGATTGAATATGCAGAATTGGGCGGTTTAAGAATTGACACCTATCCCTATGTGGATAAAATGTTTTCCGCTATTTGGTCCAAAGCCGTGATGACTGAATATCCCAACTTTAATATGGTGGGGGAAGAATGGACTATGAACCCATTGACCATCTCCTACTGGCAACGAGGTAAAAAAAATGCAGATGAGTATGTGTCCCATTTACCTGCTGTAATGGACTTTCCGCTCAATCAAGCCCTGGTACAGGCATTGAATGAAGATGATGCTGCCTGGGGTCAGGGTTGGACCAAATTGTATCAATCCCTGGCCAATGATTTTGTATATCCAAACCCGTACGACCTGGTCATCTTTCCTGATAACCATGATATGAACCGTTTTTATACCCAGATCAAAGAAAACTTAGATTTATGGAAATTGGGAATCGTTTTTACGGCTACTACCCGTGGCATTCCGGAATTCTTTTATGGAACAGAAGTTTTGCTTACCAATTCCAACTCCGATGCCGATGGTGAAAGACGGACTGACTTTCCCGGAGGTTGGCCGGGGGACCAAAAAAATGCGTTTACCGGGAAAGGATTGACTACAAAAGAAGCAGAAGCTCAGGTTTTTTTAAACCGTATACTCAATTTACGCAAAGCCATACCAGCTTTTCAAAAAGGCCGATTGATCCAGTTTGTACCCGATAAAGGGGTTTATGTGTATTTCAGGATACTGGTTACGGAACGGTATATGATCATATTAAATAAAAATCAAAATGCTGTTGATCTCGACCCAATTCGGTATCAGGAAATGATCCAGGATATCACCCAATTTAAGGAAGTCTTTTTGGATACAACCCTGGACAGAATACAGGCTTTACACATCGAACCAAAAAATTTCAGGATACTTAA
>JAWXBI010000063.1:0-3936 GCA_034439915.1 Saprospiraceae bacterium
CGCCCCGATGGCTACTCCTTCTATTTGGCAGCATCAAAATTGAAACCCCCAAGCTGCCATTGGGTGACCAATTCACGTTCTTTATCAGCTTCCAGCATGGGTTTGGTTAGGGGGGCCATAGTTGCTGAATTGGAACCAGCTGCAATTTCTCCGTCCCCGAGTGAAGGCATGTTGATTGGAACTTCTTTTGCAGTCAGGGAGCTCAAAATGGATTTACATAAATATTCAAAAGCATCCATTTTGAAATCATCCACATTTTCTGACACCCTTCCAAAAATCTTGTTCACGAAGTAATAAATTTTATCTATTAAACCATGTTTTTTCATAGGTAGGTTATCATCGGTTTTTTTATGCGCCTCTTTTGCCTGGATCAAATGAATGATGATGTCATTGGTCCATTTTTGCCATAAATTAGGCATCGGTATACCCAGGCTGCTGTAGGCTTTTGGATTGTCGATAAAATACATTTCAATTTCTTTAAGACGATCCCTGCTGATGAATTTGGAGGTATGATCGCCAATGACATTGATCAATGCATCATTTAATGACGGGCCAAACTCATTTTTTTCATTGATTTGCCGGGCAAAGATCTTGTTCTGCAGTACCCACCCTTCTTCTATAGTTGTTGGCATGAGTTCGGGTTCTATCCCCAGCATTAATCCTACAACCCTCCAATTAAAAAAATGAGCTTCTTCCTGACGACGGGTGATCGGGGCCCCCATTTTTTTTAGTCCCTCGAGGATAGCCAGTGAAAACAACTGACAGGTCAATACCATATCCACTTGATTGATCGGCAATCCATTGGGCACTCCTTCCTTTACGGAAAGCGGATCCCAACCTCTTTCTGTTAAGATCATATGCCGCATACCGGCATGCATTAATCTGACTTTTTGAATGGCCCGTATTCCTTTGCCTTCCGGTTTATACCATCCCTGCTCCGATACATCAAATATCATCTGGGCTGTTTCCAATACCCGACGGGTCGCTTCTTTTTCCAGTAGTTTGGTTTCGTGCAACACTTTAGAGGGTTGCTGACACATATACCCGGTTGGTAAAGATTTAAAAAACAAAAGGCCGCAGATCCTGAAACCGTAGATATCAAAAAAATCACTGCATTCATCCAGGATCTTTTCTTCTTCTTTAGTACACAACAGGGTGCTTGTTTGTTCAAAATAGGTTTTTAATTTGGGGTCAAGGTCCGTAGAGATCGGGTCGTTGTTTTTGGCCAGGTTGTGCAGGAATTTAAAAATCTGTGGATTGGCGTGATCAAAAAGGTCTGCTACTGCTGCGTCTGCTACCGGGTCGCCCTTAAACCTCATTTTATCGAGGAATTCATTGGTGTAGAGGTCGATTTTACTCATTTTAATGCATTTTGGAATTTACAAAGTACATCTGGATTTCCTCATTGTGTTTGACGGTGATCTTGCCCCGGTAAACACATTCAAATTTGTCCCAGACTTTGGTATAGGTGGTTTTGGAAATATTGATTTTACCAGGTTCGCCATAAGCCTCCAACCGGGATGCAATATTGACGGTATCCCCCCACAGGTCAAAAGCGAATTTATCGCTGCCAACAATACCGGCAACTACCGGGCCGCTGTGCACTCCAATGCGGATCGGACAATAGGGCATGTTGCGACTAATGCGGTCAGCATTGTAGCGGTCTATAAAATGAATGATATCAATCGCAGCCAGGATGGCTTTTGTTGCGTGCTCGGGATGCGGGTACGGAAGGCCGGATACACTGAGGTAAGCATCACCTATCGTTTTTATTTTTTCCAGACCATGGGTTTTACCGATTTGGTCAAAGGCGCTGAAACACTCATCCAGTAAAGTGACCAGTTCATTGGCCGGCATAGCCTTGGTTACTTTGGAAAAACCTTCAAAATCTGTAAATAATATAGTGACTTCATCATAATGTTTTGGGATACTTTTACCTGAAGACTTGAGCTCATTGGCAATTTCTTCCGGCATGATGTTTAACAATAACTTATCTGACCTTTCCTTTTCCAGCTCCAATTGTTTTTTCTGGTTTTCAATCGTCGCTGTCCTTTCTTTTACCCGCGATTCCAGACTTTCATACAATGCTGCATTTTGAAGGGAAATGGCCATCTGGCCGGATAATAAATTTAAAACTTCAATCCGCTCTTCCGTAAATACATCTGTTGTCAGATTATTTTCAAGATATAAAATAGCCATGACTTCTTTGTTGCGCATCACCGGCATACACAATACCGACAAGGGTTTTTCTTTTTCAATGTATTTATCCTGGGCAAACCGGAGATCGTGGGATGCATTATTGATGATGAGGTTTTCTTTAGAATTCAACACATAGTTTACAATCAAAGGGGACACGCCTTCGGTTTCCGTTAAGGGTAAAGAAAGTATTTGTTGTTCTCCACTGCCGGCTTTGGAAATAAATGCTTCTGTCCTCAGTCCTTCCCGTCCCGGGGCAATGATAAACCCTTTCTGTGCACCGGCATTCTGAACGGCTATATCCAACAGATTAATCAATAATTTTTCATACACCACTTCCTTAGAGATGCTGTTGGAAGCCTTGATTACACTGTTGAGATCAATGGAAGAAGTACTTTGCCGGTCTGAGGGCAATACCTCATCGGAAGGCCGGTTTACGAGCATGGGGTACTTTTTCTCCAATGCTTTAATCTTAATCGTTGCACCCCAATTGGTATAATCCACCCAGGATTCTTTAATCAAAAACTCCGCTTGTTGGGTAATGCCCATCGTATGTTCCAATTCCGACCAGCGCTCATAGACCATACCGGAGATCTGGTGCATAGCATTTTTCCTGGCTTTCAGGGCAGCTGAGGAATAATAACCTACGGCTTTTTTATAATCCTGGGCCGCTGCCGCTTGTTCGGCCAGCAACAGGTCGTATTTAGCCGCAAAATTTTGAGGCGAATGCTGAGCCCATGCTTTTATAAGTTTAAGTGATTTTTTTAATTTGCCGTTTATACCGGTATCCTGCTTTTTCTTCAACAATGCGGCCATGCTGAGGGCCTGAAAAATAAACAGCTCCGGGTGCTCCGCCAACCCAAGGAATGCCATATACATGGGCATGCTTTTATTGCATTGTATATAAGCCTGATCAAAATCATTCAGAATATAACTAACAAAACCCTTTTGAAAATAATAAATTGCCAATGGCATCAAAATGCCGTTTTTGGCCCAGCCATCGATAAACGCAAATTGTTGTTCTTCTTTTTCATATTCCTGAAACAACTCGGTGGACAAGGGTTTATTCAATAATTGGTGCAGGATGCGGGCATAACTTAAAAAGAAATGGAGTACCAGGGTCCCGTGGGTCTTTCTGCAAAAATGGACGTACGAAGTAAGTTTTTCATATACCGATTCCAGGTGGTCGCCGCCATAATACGGTATCCTCCACATAAACGAAACCGCATAGCCGGCATAGATGAGGTCATTGGCCGTAAGACCTGATTGGTAGGCCGTTTGCAAGCCAGGCATCGCAAAATCGTAAGGTTGTTTCCAATGAGCAACACAACCATCAGAAATTACATAGACTTTAGAACGCAGGCTATCATCTTGCAGCTTTTCATTTAACCGGATGCCCAGACGGGAAAATTCGTATCCCACACTATAGTCTTTGAGTTGGGCACTCAGGACATAGCCGTAAAAAGCATAAGCCAGGGCCGATTCGATCGAATTTCCATAGGTGATCGAATAATTGACCATTTTAAGAATAAAATAAACCAGAAGGTTTTGTTTCTGCAATAAATAAGCAGGTCCCCAGATATTCATCAGGATTCTCATGGCCAGTTTGATGGCTGGATCGGACATCTCCGGATTGGAATATAAGGAGTCAATCGTTTTGCCTCGAAGTTTCAGTTTGACTTTGACCAGTTGAAGCATCACCTCAGCCTGGGAAGGGTCGACCGGAAGCTGGATTCCTAA
>JAWXBI010000064.1:0-6655 GCA_034439915.1 Saprospiraceae bacterium
TGATTCTTAATCTTGTTCAAGGTTTAAAAATATTTTCTTTTAAACCCACACCTTTAATATTCTTTAGACTCCACCAATTCCAATATCCGTGTTTGAGGACCCATCATTATTTTTCCTTCTACCTGGGGCCATAATTTACGAAGTTTGGCGAGGCTATTTTCTGCAGCCTCCATGGTTTCAAACTCCAGGTCAACGATCACGTAATTGGGGTCATTGGCCGGACGATAGATCCGGTAGCGGCATACACCGGATTTCTTCCGGTCGATCGGGTCATTTTCGAATGCCTGTTTCCACCCTTCATAGCTGGCAACCTTATGTTCAATCTGAAGAACTACCATAAACTTGAATTAAATTTGAAAAATAAGTTTTAATGGGATCGGATGCAACAAAGGTAAATGGAAAATAATTCTGCTTTGGGTCAAACTCAAAATTCAAATCAAAGAGACTTAAAGATGACCAGGAAATAGCTTGATTATATTCAATTTCATTGCTGTCTTTAGTCCTATTTCTTCCATCCCGTATACACTTTTTTCATAGTCTCTATTTTCTTTTCGTCCCCCGCCACTGAAGTACTGGTAAACATCATCACCCCCGTAGCCTGAGCTCCGGCTCCATACCGCAATACTGTTTCAAATTCCCGATCCGAAATAATAGTAGGATCGTTATAGGATTGTATGATCGGCCAGACTTTTGGGAATTGACCAGCCCGGATATTTAACCGGGCACAAAACCATTCGATATTTTCCTTTACCCACTCCGGCTTTTTTCCCATGCGCCCATGGTATACCATAGGTGAAAAGACATCCACCTGGTTCCGGAGAATATCGTAATCCAGACCTAAAATGCGACGGCGTGCACCGTTGAAATCGTCATCGTCCCAGGGACAATGATATACTCCTAATAAGGCTCCGGGCCTTTCCTGATGGAGTACATTTTTTAAATCCATTACCCATCCTGCAATGACAGAACATCTCCACGTACGCCAGGCGCTATCCCGGTGGGTAAGTATCCATTCTGCTTTTTTTGAGGTAGATCCTTCGGGAAGTGTGGACCCTGAAGCTGATTGAAACCCGGACAGACAATGATCACAAAAACAAGTCTCTGGAAGTATAGGTTCCGGATCTTCGAACTGGGCATGCCAATGCAGGTAGTCCAACCACACCCCATCCAGGTTAAATTTTTTCAATAATAACCGCAGTTCATTTATTCTATACTCTTTGAATCCGGGTTCCGTCGGACATACGCCCATAAACCAGGAGGCAGCTTCTACCGGGTGACCATTTTGATCGATAGCCCAGGCTTCTTTATGTTGGTCCACGTAATCTTTACCATTGAGGGTAGCGAACTCGGCAAAGACTTTGGCTCCTTCTGCTTTCGCACGGGTAAGTATGTTTTCATTGATTGAACCGGAATGCATGAATACTGCATTGACACCTAACTGATCCAGGCGAAGGTTCTTTTTCCAGAATGGCTCCGGGCTACCATAAATCCCAGTGATCTCAATTTTTTTTGAACGTGCCGGGAGAATCTCCTGTTTATTGCTGATCACAAAACCGGTGCATAAAATTAAAAGAACCAGGATAGGGAGTTTATAAATATACGGTTTGATCATTCGGCTGAACTAAGGGTCAATAAAATTACTATAATTGTGATCACTCCGCTTATTTCAATGCAACAAATAATTCTGCCTGTAGTTTCCATTCACCACCCATTTTACGCCACATGGCCGAATAATTCCCTCCTTTACTGTAGGTGTTTATACCGATCCAGGTACCGGTTTCCCAGGCCATCAGATTCTGGTCATGAATTTTAAATTCTGTAGGATTTCGTTCAAATGAAACATCCGGATTCGTCATGAACATTTCCTGCCAGGTTGTCACCATATTGTCTTTGCCTGTCAATTGGCTCCCATTACCTCTTATTAAGACGAAGTCCTCTGCATAAAACCTGGACATGCCATCCGCATCGCGTTTTGATATGGATTCATTGGATGCCTTTCTTAAAGTTTTAATGGTCGCGATATCCCGCTCTTTATCCTGCCCGGAAAGATCTTGAAAACAAAATATAAGTATAAAAAATATGATCCGTTTTGGCATTGTCTTTCTGTTGTCACAGTAAATTATGGTAATTAAGTTGTTCAAAAAAATAAAGTAATACCAATAGTAGTCACGGCCTCTTCTCGTGCACAGAAGTTTATTTCGGTTGATATTTAATGCCTGGCTGTTGAAATAACTCCGTGAACAGAATAACATTCGGGAGAAAGGAGAGAAACCCCTAAAACTTTCTAGTACTTTTTAGTTCATAACCTTGATAAATTGATAGCCTGCCTATTCAATTATCCCTATTTTGTTGACCTCAATCGTACCAACCATGGTTAAAAAAGATCACCTCATCCCCAAACCCAATTTGTTAAACCGGCGAGGATTTCACAAAACACTCGGCTCCGGGGTATTGGGTTCGGCCCTGATCAACCCGCTGTTGGTGTCACCCGCTAAGTCACTATTAAAAGTTAACCACCTCCACCATGTCGGTGGTGATTATCATGTGGTCATGACGGATGATTCCCTAAACTGGAACGAACGACAGAAAAACTGGACCAATAACCACAACTTCCAATACCATCAAAGGCATGGGGTAAGACACCTGACCAATATCATGGACGGCACCTGGAACTTAGATGAAATGAAAAAATGGAAGGATGATTGTGACCGGGCCAGCATGATCTGGGAAGCCATTCGTATGGACTCCGCCTTTATCTATGCGAAGCCGGGTGAAGAACGAGATAAAAAACTCCAGGAAGTCATTGAAAATGTACGAAAAGCCAGCGCAGTGGGAGTTAAGGTGATTACTATGCACTGGACCCTGATCCCCATCCGCAGGAACGGCCACACCGACGGGCGTGGAGGATCCAGTTATCATTCCTTTAAACTCGAACCAGATTGGAAAAACCTGCCCGTTGAAAAACAAGGCAGGATAAATTATGAAGAATATTGGGAACGGATCACCTATTTTTTGAAGAACATCATGCCGGTGTGCGCACAATATGATGTGCGGATGGGTGTACACCCCTATGACCCGCCCGGTTTACCACGCGGATACCAGGGAGTGGACAATTGGAATGCCGCCCCGGCATCGGTATTTGATTCTTTAAAAAAATATGAATCGATAGTAGACAGTCCTTATAATGGATTCCAACTCTGCCTGGGTACTATTATGGAGGGATTAAAAAATCCTAAAATTGAATTGCCTCCTATTGTCAAATACTTTGCAGAAAAAAATAAAATATTTCAAATCCATATGAGGAATATTCGTGGAGGGTTGCAAGATTTTGCGGAAGTTTATATCGATGAAGGGGAAGCCGATTTTATTGATGTAATCCGAATTCTGAGGGATTCAGGTTACGCCTGGTCGATCTGCCCTGACCATGTACCCACACACCCGGATGATGCCAGGGGTATCAGGCTTTTGCTCATGCTTTTGGATATATACGCGGGATGATTGACTCCGCTAATAAAGAAGTGGGATAGAATGGGCACCATAAGTCAATTTTTTCGAAAAATGGGCTAGCCATAAATAGTTATCATTGCGATGAACGTAATCAGGAATAATAACCATAACATTAAAAAGCAACACCTTGTGTCTTGGTGGCAGACTTGCAATTATTACCTTATAGTCTTCCCCATTACCTTAGCCCTTTGTTTGTTATTGACTAATGGATATGGTCAATCCGGAACTGATACGGTGCGTATCGTCCTGAAAGCGATACCGGGCATGCAATACGACCTGGTCAGGTTTACCGTTAAACCCGGAAGTTATCTGCGGTTAGTATTGACCAATGCCGATGATATGGAACACAACCTGGTGATTGGGAAAAAAGACAGCCGTCAAAAAATAGTTGAAGCTGCGACAGCCCTTGGTGTGCATGGGCCGGCTGTGGGTTATATCCCAAAGCTCGATCTTGTATTGGCTTCCATTCCGGTACTCAAAGTGGGCGAAAGCGATTCTATCCTTATACGCGCCCCGCGCAACACCGGTGTGTATCCCTATGTGTGCACCTTCCCCGGTCATGGAAATATTATGTTCGGAGCCATCCATGTGACGAATGGGATCATGCCTGAAATAATGGCTGATATGGATATTCCGGCCCACCGGAGAAAATCGGATATTAAAGGGCAAGAACACATTAGTTCAGGCCCGCCTGCCGAGCGTCATCCTTATCCACTGGTACCTCCTTATTATTATCGTGTCCTCATGCCTGATGCCGGGCCGGCCGCGATTGCAGTTTGTTTACCCGGTAATCTGGCGTACTGTTGGGATGCCGGTCCCTGCCGTCTGCGTTATGCCTGGACCGGAGAATTTCTTGACCTGACGGATTATTGGACCGTCAAAGGGGAACTGCATGCGAAAATATTAGGAAGTGTATTTTACCGCGATAAGGGCGGTTTTCCTTTCAGAATGAATGTCAACGAAGTAAAATCCATTGCACCGACCATAAAATTCAAAGGATATCGTTTGGTCAATGGATATCCAGAGTTTAATTACTGGATTGACCATGTCGAAGTTTTTGAATTAATAATAGCCAGTAAGGATGGTAAGGGATTACTGCGCCAATTCAGAATGAAAGGACTCCATCATCCCGTCTGGTTTGTACATGATAAAGACGATGGTGCAGTGTATGGGTCGGATAAAGGAAGCTGGTTCGGTACTCAATTGAAACTGGATCCTCAGGAAGCTGCTGCATTTAGTATTATCATGAATAAATCAGGACAATGAAAATTGTGCACTATTTCCTCCTTTTCGCTTCCATTTGGATTTACTCCTGTAAGCCGGATACTCTACAGACCCTGCCTGAATTTTCATACCAGGTTGAAAATATAGAATTACCGAAGGGATTGACAGGAGAAACCGGTGCCATCGAATTTTTGCCAGACGGTCGCCTGGTAGCTTGTTTTCTCAGGGGAGAAGTCATGATCTATGATCCCAAAACTAAAAAATGGCATTTATTTGCATCGGGTTTGCATGAACCACTCGGTCTTTTGATCATCGATGAAAAAGAAATGCTGGTCATGCAACGACCTGAACTTACCCGATTAAAAGACACGGATGGGGATGGAAAAGCCGATCTCTTTGAAACGGTGACGGACGAATTTGGAATGTCGGGAAATTATCATGAATGGAATTACGGACCAGTTAAAGACCAGCAAGGCAATTTATATATCGGATTGAATACAGCCTCCGAGTATGGTAAGGTCATGCCCGAAGTAAGAGGCAAACTGGATACTACTTTGGTTCCAGGTAAACCCTTGCAGAAATTTTCAGCCGTGCCGTATCGGGGATGGATTATGCAAATCACACCGGGTGGTAAGATCCTTCCCTATGCCAGCGGCCTACGCTCACCCAACGGACTGGTCATTGACGACCTCAACCGATTATTCGTAAATGACAACCAGGGGGATTGGGTGGGGACCAGTGTACTGTATCAGATTGAAAAAGATCATTTTTATGGCCATCCGGCCAGTTTGTTATGGAAAGAAGGTTGGAACAAAGGCGATCCGTCTAAACTTCCGATCCCAGAATTGGAAAGCATACGTACCAAAGGTTGTGTTTTGTATCCACATGGTATTATAGCTGCTTCCCCCAGCCAACCGGTTATAGATCGCTCGGGAGGCAAGTTTGGACCTTTCGCCGGACAGATTTTTGTTGGAGAAATGAACCAGGAAAGGATATTAAGAGTCATGATGGAGGAAATAGGTGGTCAACTACAAGGAGCCTGCCTGCCTTTTTTGGATAACCATGGTCTTCGTAAAGGAAACAACCGGCTTGCATTCGCTTCAGATGGCAGTCTTTGGGTAGGCCAGGCACAGCATGGGTATGCTGGAGATCTGGGCATCCAGCGAATTGTATATACCGGTAAATCTCCAATGGATATTCTTACCATTCACTTGCTTAAAGATGGTTTTGAATTAACTTTCACACAGCCTGTCAGCGATAGTCTGCCCATGGATACCAGCCACTTCCATTTCAGACACTATTATTATGACTATCATTTAAAATATGGTTCGGATCAATATGATGTGCAGGACGTGGCGGTGTCACGAGTCGAATTGTCTGTAGATCGAAAGGTCATCCGATTAAAATTACCCGTTATCAAAGCCGGTTATGTGTACGAATTGACCTTAACGGATATTTTCTCTGAAAAAGGGATGGTGTTGCAGAACAAGGTAATTTGTTATACCGTGAATAAACTAAATGATCCGCTATAGTTCCCGGGAACAATAGTATAATTTCAGATAATAAGTTACCCCTTACGAAACCAGGTCTGAATTTTTTTGTGAACGAATGGAATGTTCCCTATACGGATGAGGGTATTGACAAGCCCGATTTTTTCTCCCACCATCTGCTGCGTATAATAATGTTTTTTAAACGTACCCCACATTTTCTGATACACTTTACGGTCATAAGCTTTTAATGCGGGGGCGGTGAAATCATTCGTAACAAAAGCGTGTTGGATTTGCTCGGCCGCCAGTTGTCCGCTTTCCATCGCGGTTTCAATACCCTCTCCTGTGATCGGATCAATCAGGGAAGCAGCATCCCCGCACAACAAAAACCGGCTGCCGGATATCCTGCATTTTTGAGAGCCCAGGGGCAAGCCAAA